>CACDEB010000001.1:50000-469591 GCA_902551755.1 uncultured Pelagibacteraceae bacterium | reverse complement strand
CGTAATAAATTTCCCTCTAAAGAAACAATTTTTTTATTTTCGAAGTAATGTTTTTGTACAAGGCTTTCCAGCACCGAGGGAGATAATTGTAAAGATTTAATATTTTCTAATATCTCCGAAACAATTTTCTGATAGCTCTTTTCTTTTGAATTAGTGAAATCAGAGTTGTTTAAGACACAATCTAATTTCTCTTTTTGATATTTAATAAGCTTAGAGTAATCTTTTGTAAGTTTATTAACAGTTTCTAAAATCTTTGGTTTGATTTCACTTTCCATTGCTGCAAGTGTTGGATTAAATTCATCTTCCTCTACTTCTTGTTGAGTTTGATCGCTTTTTTCATCTTTAGAAATTTTTTCACTTTTGTCTTTTTTATCTTCATCTTTTTTTCCCTTTAAGTCTTGGGATGAATTTTCCTCTTCCATGTAATTTGTATCAATATCAATAATCTCCCTAACTAAAATTTCATCTTTCTGTAATTTTTCATTCCATTCAAATAATTGAAGAGCAGTTATTGGGCTTTGGGATAGGGCGTTCAACATTACATCTTTTCCAGCTTCTATTCGTTTTGCAATTGCTATTTCCCCTTCCCTGGAAAGAAGCTCAACTCCTCCCATCTCTCTCAAGTACATTCTTATTGGATCATCACTTTTTTCAATTGTCTTTGGCTCCTCTTTATTGTTTGAGTCCCTTTTTTTTAAAGCTTTAAAATCTGATTTCTTTTCTACTAATGAAATTTTTTCGTTTAAAATATGCAAAAATGCTTGGGCAAGATTTTCACCTGATAAGTTTCTCTTCCCTAACGACTTATTCAATTCTTCATGGGTTATAAATCCTCTGTGGATCCCACGACCCATCAGTCTTGCAAACGATTTTGTAATTATTCTTTCCACAATTTATATTATTCGGAGAACTCTATATAATAGCTATTTTAAAAAAATCCACGAAAAATTTTGCTTTATTAATTAATATTTTGCTCTTTTTTCAGCCTATTAATTTCATCAAAAGTGTTTTGATTAAAATCTTCTGCAAATTTTGATTCTAGTTCTTGAATTCTAAGTTCTAAATCATGAGTCTTGAGCTCATTCTTAATATCATTAAAAATTTCTACGATCTTACTTTCGTCTTTATCATTCTTATGGACTATGTGTTTGATATTTGCATATTTTTCAATTTGATCTAAAAGTTGATTATCAACTTGCAAATCATCAAGATTTCCATTCTTTATACACTCCAAAATTTGATCAAAAATTAATCCATTCTCTTTTTTAAAAAATTTAATATTTTCCAGTAAATCTGGTCTTTGGTAGAAAAAATTTAAGTTATTTATCATTATATAAATTAGACAAAATTCTTTTATGTCAACTGACGAAAAAATTTCGGTATCTTTAAATAGTTTTTTTGTTTTATCTAGTGGCTTATTAAAACCAATAAACGGCTTATTTGAATTTTTGAAAACTGTCCCTGGAGAATATTTTGCTAGGCTTTCTAAAAAATATCCTAATATATATTTTTTAACTACATTGTCTTTAACAGAATTTGCTATACCTTTTAATCTTTTTTCAAGAGAGGCAAGTGCAGAGGGTGATGAAGAATTTTCTTTTTTATAATGCTCAAATATCAATTTATGAACTGGGATTTTATTATTTTTATAAAAATCTAAGAATTCATTTTTTCCTTTTTTTTCCACAAATGTATCTGGGTCTTCACCATCAGGAAGAAATAAAAAATATATTTGTTTATCTGGCAGAACGCTCTTAATTGAATTTTCTGCTGCTCTAATAGCAGCTTTATATCCACTTTCATCACCGTCAAAGCAAATTACAATATTATCAAAAAACTGGGTTACCATATAAATTTGTTTGTCAGTTAACGCAGTTCCTAAATTTGCAATACAATTTTCTATTTGAAATTTGCTTAAACCTATTACATCCATATAGCCCTCAACCAAAAAAACTTCATCGAACTTATGAGAAATTTTTCTTACTCTGTCTAAGTTATATAAATTATTTCCTTTCCTAAAAAAATTTGTTTCTGGAGAATTTATATATTTTGCGTATTTATTTTTTGTGTCAATAATTCTTCCACCAAAAGCCATTGGTTTACCTGATAAAGAATTTATTGGAAAAATTATTCTATTCCTAAATCTTTCAACATATATTTTTTTATTTTCATCATGAAAGAATAATCCAGACTCATTTAAAATTTTAACATCATAATTTTTGTTTAGTTTTTCGTAAATACTTGAATTAAAGTTAACAAATCCAATCTTAAATTCTTTGATAATTGAATTATCGATTTTTCTTTTTTTTAAATAATCTAAAGCAATCTTAGAATTAGGATTATTTAATAATTCATTGTGATAATGATCAGCATAGTCTGAATATATACTGGTGTACTCATTCCACTCTTTTTCTCTTTGCTCATCAACTTTAGAAAACCTATAAGGTGCCATTCCAGCTAAGTTAGCTAAAAATTTTACTGCTTCGCCAAATTTAAAGTTTTGCATTTTCATTACAAAATCAAAAATATTTCCATGTTCTGAAGTGCTAAAACAATGATAAAAACCCTTTTCATCATTTACTGTGAAAGAGGGAGTTTTTTCATTTTTAAAAGGTGACAGTCCCACAAACTCTTTTCCTCTTTTTTTTAATGACACGTGTTTTGAGACAACTGTAGAAACTTTTAGTCTAATTTTAATTTCATCAAGATACTCTTTTGGATATTTCATTGTTTATTTAACAGTTCCTTCAATAATGATCCAGCTTTAGAAAAATCTATGCTATCAGAATAATTTTTTTTCAACTCACCCATTACTTTGCCCATGTCCTTAATGCTTTGAGCTCCAACTTTTAAAATTGCTTCTGAACATATTTTTTTAGTCTCCTCTTCGCTAAGTTGTTTAGGTAAGTATGTTGATAACAAATCTATTTCACCTTGTTCTATTTTCAACAAATCTTCTCTTTTGTTTTTTTTGTAAATTTCAACTGATTCGTTTCTTTGTTTGATCATTTTTTTTAAAAGTTTTTTTATATCCTCATCGTCTGTCTCTTTCTTATTTGGGCCTGACCTATTTGAAATATCCAAATCTTTTATTCCGGACAGAATTAACCTGTAAGTTGATATCTTGTTTTTATCTTTCGATTTTAGAGCAGTTTTATACTCGTCGTTAATTTTTTCTTTAATAGACATTTTTATCTAACTTAACTTAAAGATTTTTTCTTAAAAGAAAAATTGTTTTTTTTTTTAAATTTTGTATTAGATCAGTTGCTTAACTCGAGCTTTTATTGTATTAACCTTTAACTCATGAGTTGTAATTGAACAAAAAACAAAAAGTAAACTCAAAAAAAAAATCAAATTTCAGCCCGGGTATTTTAGTTCTTGAAAATAAATCAATTTTTAATGGAATTGGTATTGGTTATGAAGGTACTGCCACAGGAGAAGTTTGTTTTAATACTTCAATAACTGGTTACCAAGAAATAATTTCAGATCCCTCTTATGCGGGACAAATTATTAATTTTACCTTTCCCCACATTGGTAATGTTGGAACCAATAAGCAAGATAATGAATCTAAAAAAGTCTGGACTAGAGGTGTGATTTTCAATTCAGAAATAACTAATCCCTCAAACTACAGATCATTAATGGAGTTAGATTTGTGGCTTAAAAAAAATAAAATTGTTGGTTTAACTGGTTTAGATACTAGAAGCTTAACAAATTTTATTCGAGATAAAGGTGCGCCAAAAGGAACTATTTCTCATAAAAAAAATGGCGTTTTCCCATTAAAAAAACTTATTAATACAACTCTTAAATGGCCTGGTCTAAACGGTCTAGATTTAGCAAAGATTGTGTCTACTAAAAATAAATTTAAATGGGAAGGGCTTAAGACATGGACAAAAGAAGATGGTTTTAAAAAGATTAAAAAAAAGAAATTTAGAGTGGTTGCAATTGATTATGGAATTAAAACAAACATTTTAAGATATTTTTCAAATTTTTATTGTGATGTAATAGTTGTGCCGTGTGATGCTTCAGCTGAATATATCATGACACTTAAACCAAGTGGAATTTTTTTGTCAAATGGCCCTGGTGATCCTGCGGCGACAGGCAAATATGCAATTAAAATTATAAAATATCTTATAAAAGAGGGTTTGCCAATTTTTGGAATTTGTCTTGGGCATCAATTATTAGCTCTTGCTCTAGGTGGTAAAACAAAAAAAATGAAGCTTGGACATAGGGGTGCGAACCATCCTGTTAAAAATCTTAAAGAAAATAAAGTTGAAATAACTAGTCAAAATCATGGATTTGAAGTAACCAAAAATAATTTGCCATCTAAAATTGAAATCACACACAGATCTTTATTTGATAATAGTATTGAGGGTATCAAGTTAAAAAATAAACCAGTTTTTTCAGTACAGTACCACCCTGAGTCAAACCCTGGACCTCAAGACAGTCACTATTTATTTAATAACTTTATTATGGAAGTAAAAAAATATGCCAAAAAGAAAAGACATTAAAAAAATTTTGGTAATTGGTGCTGGTCCAATCATTATAGGTCAAGCATGTGAGTTTGATTACTCTGGAACTCAAGCATGTAAAGCACTTAAAGATGAAGGCTATAAAGTTGTTTTGGTCAATTCAAATCCTGCAACAATAATGACAGATCCTGAAGTTGCAGATCAAACTTACATCGAACCAATATCCATAGAAGTCCTCGAAGAAATAATTAAGAAAGAAAAACCTAATGCTATTCTTCCTACAATGGGTGGTCAAACAGCATTGAATCTAGCTTTGAAAGCAGAAAAAAATGGATTGTTAAAAAAATATAAAATTGAGTTAATTGGAGCAAATTCCAAAGCAATTGCTAACGCAGAGGATAGAAAAAGATTTAGAAAAAATATGTCAGACATTGGTATTGATCTTCCAAAATCTGAGATACTAAATAATTTTAAAAATGCATCAAAGTGTTTAAAAAAAATTGGATTACCAGCGATCATAAGACCTTCATTTACCTTAGGTGGACTTGGAGGTGGAATAGCAAGAACAAAGAAAGACTTTTTTAAGATTGTAAAGGGTGGACTTCGCGAGTCTCCTCAAAACCAAGTGCTCGTAGAAGAATGCCTTGATGGTTGGAAAGAATTTGAAATGGAGGTTGTTAGAGATAAGAATGATAATTGTATAATAGTTTGCTCAATTGAAAATATAGATCCAATGGGAATACATACAGGTGACTCCGTTACAATAGCCCCTGCTTTAACACTAACAGATAAGGAATATCAAGTGATGAGAAACGCATCGATTGCATGTTTAAGAAAAATTGGTGTTGAAACTGGAGGTTCAAATGTTCAGTTCGCAATTAATCCAAAAAATGGAAGAATGGTAATTATTGAGATGAATCCTCGAGTATCTCGATCATCTGCTTTAGCGTCAAAGGCAACAGGTTTTCCAATCGCAAAAGTCGCGGCAAAACTTGCTGTTGGATATACCCTAGACGAACTTCAAAATGAAATTACAAAAGTTACTCCAGCATCATTTGAACCAACTATAGATTATGTAGTCACGAAAATACCAAGATTTACTTTTGAAAAGTTTCAAGATACTAAAGCAATTTTAGGCACCTCAATGAGATCAGTTGGGGAAGCAATGGCTATAGGCAGAAATTTTAAAGAGTCGTTTCAAAAAGCACTTGTGTCTCTTGAGATAGGTTTGAGCGGACTTGATGACATTTTTAATTATTCAAAAAAGGAAATAATTAAAAAATTAAGAGAGAATATACCTAACAAATTGTTACTGATTGCGGAGGCTTTTAGAAAGAAAGTTTCTTTAGATAAAATTTATAAATTATCAAAAGTTGACCCTTGGTTTTTAAATCAAATTAAAGAAATAGTAGATGACGAAAATAGAATTAAGGTTAATGGTTTACCAAAAAACTATATAGAATTTAATAGAGTCAAATCTTGTGGATTTTCGGATAAAAGGTTATCTAAAATTACAAAATTAAAAGAAGAAGTTGTTAAAAGAAAAAGGAAAGTTTTGAAAGTGGTTCCAGTTTTCAAAAAAGTTGATACATGTGCTGCGGAATTTAAATCATTTACTCCATATATGTATTCGACATACCAAAGAAATTTTGCTCTAAATTCTGAATGTGAAGCTGATCCAAGTAATAAAAAAAAGATCATTATATTAGGTGGTGGTCCCAACAGAATTGGACAAGGTATTGAATTTGACTATTGTTGTTGTCAAGCTAGTTTTTCACTTAAAGATGCAGGATATGAAACAATAATGATAAACTGTAATCCCGAGACAGTTTCTACCGATTATGATACAAGCGACAGACTTTATTTTGAGCCTTTAATAGATGAATATGTGGAAAATATAATTTTAAAAGAAAAATCCAAAGGTAATCTATTAGGTATAATTGCACAATTTGGAGGGCAGACTCCTATTAAACTCGCAAAATTTCTTGATGAAAATAAGTTGCCAATTCTCGGAACTCAATATTCATCAATTGATCTCGCAGAAGATAGAGACAGATTTAGAGATTTATTGATTAAATTAAATTTAAAACAAGCAGAAAGTGGAATTGCTAAAAGTTTTAACTCTGCAGTTAAAATAGCTAGTAAAATTGGTCTTCCAGTAGTCGTACGTCCCTCTTATGTCTTGGGTGGGAGAGCTATGGAAATTGTTCACGATGAGGATCAATTAAAAAAGTTTATTAAACAGGCTTTTGATGCGTCTGAAAATAATCCAATTTTAATTGATAAGTTTATTGATAATGCAATGGAAGTTGATGTTGATGCGATTGCAGATGGAAAAGATGTTTACGTTGCAGGTATTATGCAACATATAGAAGAAGCAGGAATACATTCTGGAGACTCTGCTTGCTGTTTGCCGCCAGTTTCAATTAAAGAGAACATACTAAAAGAGATAAAGACTCAAACTAGAAAACTAGCTTTGGCAATGGGAGTTAAAGGTTTTCTAAACATTCAATTTGCTATTAAAAAAGATCAAATTTTTGTTATAGAGGTGAACCCTCGGGCAAGCAGAACTGTACCATTTGTCTCAAAAGCTAACGGTATTCCATTAGCAAAGATTGCATCAAGAATAATGGCGGGTGAAAAACTTTCAAAATACAATTTAAAATATAAAAAAAACAAAAGATATGCTGTGAAAGAAGCTGTCTTTCCATTTAATAAGTTTCCAGATAGTGATGTCTTACTTGGTCCTGAAATGAAATCGACTGGTGAAGTTATGGGCTTTGATGAAGATTTTGGTATGGCAGTAGCAAAAAGTCAAATCGCTGCATCTAATTCTTTACCGGTTGGGGGTATGGCGTTTCTATCTGTAAAAGACTCGCATAAACAAGAAATCATAGGGGTGGCACAAAGACTAAAAAAGTTCGGTTTTACAATTTCAGCAACGAAGGGAACTTCAAAGGTTTTAAATAATAATGGTATAAAATGCAAAACGATTAACAAAGTAAGTAGTGGTCGACCACATATCGTTGATATTTTAAATTCGAAGAAAATTTCTTTGGTAATTAATACTGGAGGTGGAAACAGTGAACATAGAATTAATGATGCAAAAGCTTTAAGAAGAGGGGCATTGGCAAACAAAGTCCCCTATTGTACGAACATGTCAACTGCTTATTCTTTTTTAGAAGCTATTAAATCTCTGAAAACTAAAAAGTTAGGCGTTAAATCTATTCAGGATATCTAGTCGACTTTCCAGTCAGTTTTAAAAGTTACGTAGTTGACTTGTAGGCATCTCCTCTCTTTACGAATTTCTTTTTTTTCCATACCATGCCACGTGCCTGGGCCACTAGTGAAAAAATATCCATAATTATCTTTATAAGGCATTGTCTTTATTTTTTTCAGGTCGTTATTGTAAAAGTCAGTTCCTAAGTCTTCACTTTCATTTGTTTTATTAACAAATAACAAACACGACATTAATTTTTCTTCAATATCACAATGAGGTTTTAACCAAAAACCTTTCCTATCACATATGACTTCAACTCTTACATAAGAATTTGACAAATCTTTACCAACAAGTTTTGAAACTTTTTCATGAGTTTCCTTGCTCTGAAGCTCTTTAATCAATTTCATTAAGTTTGGGAATTCATTTGAATTATCTTTTGTTATAAAACATCTAAACTTAAGCGCCTTTCCACCATGAGATAACCCTTTTCTAAATTCTGGAGCTCCACCATCAATAGCTCTTGTCCCATCATAATTCAAATCATGTTCAATAGGATTTGCAATATCGGCTTCGACTATTTCGTTAATTTGTTCTTCAGTAAGAGGTTTGTCTAATTCCCAATGCAAAAATGGATCGTCAAACTTCTTTGATTTATTTTGTAAAGAATTTAAAAATGACATTACAATTTCTGTTTTATTAAGTTTGCAATTCTATTAGTTTCATCAAGTTTTTCATATTTCCATATATCTAAACTATTTTCTAAATTCTTTATAATATTTAATTTACTAAACAAGTCCCTAAATTGCCTAAACCTGTGGTCATCCCTTTTTGGTGGTATTTGAGCTACATATATTGGTTTTCCAGTTAAAGCAGCTTCAGAAATCATTGATGTCGAGTCACAAGTCACTACTAAAAATTTGGCAATCGATAGGCCGCTTAAATAAGCTTTTTTGTCTACATTTTGAACAACAAGATTTTCACTTCCAAAAAATTTATTCGCGTATTCAATAGTGTCGACTGGAGTTCTCATGGAGGGAATGATAATAATTTGAAGATTATTTTTTTCTGCTAAAGCCTTAATGTTTTCAAAAATCCTACCCAAGTTCTTTTTATCATATTTGTAATACTTATTAGGACCTCCTAAAACTAGAAGTATTTGTTCTTTACTTTTATTAATTTTATCAACTAAGTAATTATGATTTTTTTCAATTTCTGTTAAAGTAAGATAGTGTAAAGCACCTTTGGAGCTAATAATGTTTTTTCCATTCAATCCATCATGCTCAGGTACGATCACATAATCAAAATTTGATAATGAAACTTTAGGATCCTGAATATGAATATTCACAATTTTTTTAGTTGAATTCTTTTTTAGATATAGTGAAGGTATAACGCTTTTTCTTCCACATGAAATAATCAAATCAATTTCTGGAACTGTGAATTTTTTAAAAAATAAATTTGAAATAGGAGTTATTTTTGGGGGAAAAAGTTTTGCAAACATGTTCATTTCAACTTTTTGGTGAGTGTAATCAATGTCTAATGCTTTAGCCAAACCCTCGACTTGACTTATCATGCCATGCATTCCCTCTGTTAATAATAACCCTTTTAATTTAGACATAAATTACTATATAGCTTTGATATGAATCAAAATCCAACTAAACACACAAAAGTGTTAATAATTGGGTCTGGCCCAGCCGGATATACAGCGGCAGTTTATGCTGCAAGAGCTATGTTAAATCCAATTTTAGTTCATGGAATGGAACCTGGTGGACAGTTAACTACAACTACTGATGTAGAAAATTATCCTGGATTTGCAAAAGTAATTCAAGGGCCTTGGCTAATGGACCAAATGAAAGATCAAGCTAAAGCTGTTGGAACTGAAATGATTGAAGATCATATCTCATCTGTTAATTTTAAGTCTAAGCCTTTTGAAGCTGTGGGTGAAAGTGGTAAAAAATATACTGCAGACTCAATTATCATTTCTACAGGCGCTCAGGCAAGATGGCTAAACCTTGAATCTGAAAAAAAATTTAGGGGTTTTGGGGTTTCTGCATGTGCTACTTGTGACGGTTTCTTTTTTAAAGAAAAAACTGTTGCAGTAGTTGGGGGTGGAAATGCTGCCGTTGAAGAAGCAATATTTCTCACAAAATTTGCTTCAAAGGTAAAACTAATACACAGAAGAGATAAGTTACGAGCAGAGAAAATGCTGCAAAAAAAGCTTATGGATAATAAAAAAATTGAGATTATTTGGGATTCAGTCGTTGAGGAAATTATTGGAGATGATGATCCTAAAAATGTTAAAGGTTTAAAAGTCAAGAATGTAAAGAATAACAAAACAAGTGATTTGAAAATCGATGGACTATTTATTGCGATTGGCCATGATCCTGCAACTCAACTGTTTAAAGATCAATTAAAAATGGATAAGGAAGGCTATTTGATTACAAAGCCAGACTCCACAGAAACAAACGTTCCAGGAATATTTGCAGCCGGAGATGTTAAAGACAAAATTTTTAGACAAGCTGTTACAGCGGCAGGTATGGGATGTATGGCTGCTTTAGAGGCAGAAAAATATCTAGCAGGTTAAATTTTATTTTAAACTCTCACAAAAAGATTTTATTCTTTTCATTGCTATCTCAAGCTTTTCCATTGAAGTTGCATAGGAAATTCTAAAAAAACCCTCTAGCCCGAAAGCTGATCCTTGGACAACCGCTACATCATTATTTTCTAATAATGACTGAACAAAGTCTGTGTCATTTGTAATTTTTTTTCCACTTTTATCTTTTTTACCTATTAATCCTTTGCAGTTTGGAAAAACATAAAAAGCTCCTTCTGGTTTCAGGCAACTTATTCCTTCAATAGCATTTAAAGAGTTTACAACAAAATCTCTTCTTTCCTGGAAAGCTTTTGCTCTTACTGGGATAAAGTCTTGTTTTCCATTTAGGGCCTCAACGGCTGCTGCTTGACTTATAGATGAAGGATTAGTTGTTGATTGAGATTGAATCTTGGCTATAGCTTTAATAATATCTTTGTCACCAGCTGCATAACCTATTCTCCAACCAGTCATTGCGTATGATTTGCTAACACCATTCATTGTAATAACCTTATTTTTAATTTCAGGTATTTGAGCAATTGTAAAAAATTTAAAATTATCGTAAGTGATATGTTCATATATATCATCACTAAGTATATTCACATGCGGATTTCTTTTTAAGACCTGAGATAAATTTTTGATCTCTTGCTCTGAATAACAAGCTCCTGTTGGGTTAGACGGTGAATTTAGAATAAGCCATTTAGTATTATTAGTGATTTTCGCCTCTAAATCTTTTGCACTTAGTTTGAAACCCTGATCTTCAGAACACTCTATGACTATCGGATTAGCTCCTGCCAATAAAACAATATCCGGGTATGACACCCAATATGGAGCAGGAATAATTACTTCATCACCTTTGTTTAATGTCGCCATCATTAAATTATAAATTACATGCTTGCCCCCTGCTCCAACAGTTATTTGATCTATTGTATAATTAAGATTATTTTCCCTTTTAAATTTTTTAACAATTGCCTGTTTCAAATCTTTGGTTCCATCCACAGCCGTATATTTTGTATCACCAGATTGAATAGCATCAATTGCCGCTTTTTTAATATTATCTGGGGTGTCAAAATCTGGCTCTCCAGCGCCTAAACCTATTACATCTTTTCCTGCAGCTTTTAATTCCTTGGCTTTTTGAGTAACGGCGATAGTTGGAGAAGGTTTTATTCTTTTTAAGCTATCCGATATAATGCTCATTGAAATATAATTTTATTTTATTACTTTGTTTAATATATGCAAAATACATATCAAGATTTAATTACGGATTTAGAGGGAAAAAAACCACAAATCAGTGGAAAACTTGAGGGAGGAAAGAAGTTTAAAATAATTTCAAATTTTACACCCGCAGGTGATCAACCAGAAGCAATAAAAAAACTGGTCTCTGGGGCTAATAAAGAACAATTTAATCAAGTTTTATTGGGGGTTACGGGATCAGGTAAAACTTTCACAATGGCAAAAGTTATTGAAGCTACGAATAGACCAGCTTTAATTTTAGCCCCAAACAAAACATTAGCTGCTCAACTTTACGGCGAAATGAAAACTTTTTTTCCTGAAAATGCTGTGGAGTATTTTGTTTCATATTATGACTACTATACTCCTGAAGCATACGTACCAAGGTCAGATACATATATCGAAAAAGAAGCTTCAATAAATGAACAGATTGATAGAATGCGTCACTCAGCAACAAGATCTTTGCTAGAAAGAGATGACGTACTTATTGTTGCGAGTGTGTCGTGTATTTACGGATTAGGTTCAGTAGAAGCTTATAGTAAAATGACACTAACACTCCAAAAAAATTACGAATATAACAGGGAACAAATAATTAAATCTTTTGTTGCTTTACAATACAAAAGGAATGATCAAAACTTTTATAGAGGCACTTTTAGAGTGAGAGGTGAAAATCTTGAAATTTTTCCCTCACATTTAGAAGATAGAGCCTGGAGAATAAGTCTCTTTGGAAATAAACTTGAGCAAATAGAAGAGTTTGATCCATTGACCGGTGATAAGGTCAGAGATTTAAACTTAATAAAAGTTTATGCAAACAGTCACTACATTACACCAAAGCCTACTGTAGAGCAGGCAGTGATAAATATCCGAAAAGAATTAGAACTTACTCTTAAAAAACATAAATCTGAAAATAAGTTATTAGAAGCTCAAAGACTAGAGGAGAGAACAAAGTTTGACTTAGAAATGATAGAGGCAACTGGATCTTGCGCGGGAATTGAGAACTATTCAAGATTTTTATCTGGTAGAAAACCAGGTGAACCTCCACCAACTCTATTCGAGTACTTTCCGGATAATGCAATTATATTTGTTGACGAGTCTCATGTAACCGTTCCTCAATTAAATGGAATGTATAAGGGAGATAGATCAAGAAAAAGTACACTTGCTGAATATGGATTCAGGTTACCTTCATGTATGGATAATAGGCCATTAAAATTTGAAGAGTGGGATTTAATGAGAACACAAACTATCTTTGTTTCAGCAACCCCAGGACCGTGGGAACTAGAGCAGACAAAAGGTAAATATATAGACCAAGTTATTAGACCCACTGGATTAATTGATCCAGAGGTAGAGGTGAGACCAGCAAAAAATCAAGTGGATGATTTAATGCATGAATGTAAAAAGGTTGTCGAAAAAAATTATAGAGTTCTAGTTACCACTCTAACGAAAAAAATGGCAGAGGATTTGACTGAGTATCTCCATGAAAATGGAATTAAAGTTAGGTATCTTCACTCAGATATCGATACACTTGAAAGGATAGAAATTATGCGGGATCTTCGTATGGGTGTTTTTGATGTTTTAGTTGGAATTAATTTATTAAGAGAAGGGCTTGATATACCTGAATGTGCATTAGTTGGTATTTTAGATGCGGATAAAGAAGGTTTTTTAAGGTCTGAGACATCTTTAATTCAAACAATTGGAAGGGCTGCAAGAAATGTCGAAGGAAAAGTAATCTTATATGCAGATAAAGATACAAAAAGTATTAAAAAAGCAATACTGGAAACAAAAAGAAGGAGGGAAATTCAATTAGATTATAACAAAAAAAATAAAATTGACGCTAAATCAATTAAAAAAGAAATAAGCGATATTTTAGAAAGTGTTTACGAAAAAGATTACGTAAAAATTAGTGAGGGATCAAATATAGGTGGCAATTTAAAAAAACACTTGAAGGGTTTAAATAAAAAAATGAAAGATGCTGCATCTAATTTAGAGTTTGAAGAAGCGGCTAAATTAAGAGATGAGATAAGAAAATTAGAAAGCACTGAACTTGAAATTACTTTAAATCCTAAAATAAGACAATATGATGTAAAAAATAAGCTTTATCCTAAAGGTAGATCCACTCTGGGAATGCCAGGAACTAAGGTAACAAAAAAAAGAGATAAAAAGTGGAAGCACAAAAAATAATAATTACCGGGGGGGCAACTAGAATAGGTGCCGCAATCGCTAGGAGTTTATCCGGAATTAATAAAGATATAGTCATTCATTATAATAAATCAAAATCAAAAGCTGAAAATTTAAAAAAAGAACTAATAAAAACAGGGTCAAAAGTTTATCTTGTTAAGGGTGATTTAGGAAAAGAAAAAGATGTAAATAAGATAGTAAAATTTGCAAAATCGAAACTAAAATACTTTGATTGTTTAATAAATAATGCATCAATTTTTGAGAACGATAAACTAGAAAATTTCAATTCAAGTAGTTGGGAAAAACATTTATCTATTAATCTTAAAGCTCCAGCAATATTATCGAGAGAATTTGGAAAAAACATAAGAGGAAAAAATAACAACATAATAAACATAATTGATCAAAGAGTTTTTAAACTTACCCCATTTTTTTTTTCATATACTTTAAGTAAAACAGGTCTTTATACTTTAACTAAAACTAGCGCTATGAGTCTTGCGCCTCGTGTAAGAGTTAATGGAATAGCACCTGGACCAACGATTAAAAATAAAAGACAATCAAAAGGTCACTTTAGAAGACAATATCTCTCAACCCTTTTAAAAAAACAAGTAGACGTGGAAGAAATATGTGGTGCTGTTGACTTTTTTATTAAAAATAGATCTATTACAGGGCAAGTAATTTCAATCGATAGTGGTCAAAGCTTAAACTGGCAAACACCAGATGTCTTGAAAGGTAAGGAATGAAAAGAAGTAATTTAAATATTGTAAAAATAAATAAATCTAAAAAGCTTTTTAATTATGAAAAAAAAGTTCTTATAAAAGAATTACTACTAGATCTTAAAATTGGATATTTTGACTTTGAAAAAGAAAAAAAACAAAAAGTAAAATTCTCACTTGAAATAGATTATGTAGACAAAAAACCATCAAGTGATAAGGACATCAAATCAATCGTAAATTACGCAAAAGTTGTAAGATTAATTAAAAAACTTGTTAAAAAAAAACATTACAATTTTCTTGAAACATTAGCAGAAGATGTTTTTGATGAACTTTTTAAAGATAAAAGAATAGATAAAATAAGCCTTCAAATAGAAAAACTCGAGATTATGAGAGATTGCTCCTCTGTTGGGATACAAATCTCAAAAAAAAGAAGTCATGATCAGTTCTGAAATTGGAAAAGAAATCATAAAGAGAGAGTTGCCTTTAATTCCAAAGCTTCCAGGTGTTTACAAAATGCTGAGTGATAAAGATCAAATTCTTTATGTTGGTAAAGCAAAAAACCTACCTAACAGACTCAAAAGTTATGTATCGGAAAAGAATCATATTATTAGAACTGAGAGAATGCTATCTCAAACACGAAAAATTGAGATTACAACAACATCAAATGAAAGTGAGGCACTACTTCTTGAAGCTAATCTTATTAAAAAACATAAACCAAAGTTTAATATTTTATTAAGAGATGACAAATCTTTTCCATTTATTTTTATTGGCAATAAAGACAAGTGGTCTCAAATAAAAAGACATAGAGGTAAAAAAACTAAGGAAGGTTTTTATTTCGGTCCTTTTGCATCTGCTGGATCTGCTAACTGGACTATTAAAATGATCCAAAAAATATTCCACCTTAGAGTTTGTGATGATACAGTTTTTAAAAATAGAGAGCGACCTTGTATTTTATATCAGATCAAAAGATGCTCAGGTCCTTGTGTTGGTTATATTGATGAAAGTGAATACAAGAGAACAGTTGATGATGCTATTGAATTTGTCTCCGGTAAATCAAGAAAGATACAAAAAAATTTATCAGATCAAATGGAAAAAGCCAGCGAGAGTCTTGATTTTGAAAAAGCAGGAATTTTAAGAGATAGAATAAAATCGCTTAACATAATTCAATCATCTCAAAGGATAAATGAAGCAAACTTAGTTGAAGCTGATGTTATCGCGGCATATAAAGAATCTGGACAAACTTGTATACAAGTATTCTTTTACAGATCTAAACAAAATTGGGGTAATCAAGCTTTTTTTCCAAAACATGATCCTGATGAAAATTTAGGCAACATCTTAAATTCTTTTGTTTCACAATTTTATGAAAATAAAAGTGTCCCATCCTCAATTATTCTATCCCAAGAAATTAAAGAGAAAATTTTGATAGAACAGACGCTTTCACAAAAAGAGGGTAAACAAGTGAATATTTCAGTAGCCAAAAAAGGTTCTAAGTTAAAAGTAATTAACCAAGCAATTAAAAATGCAAAAGATAGTTTAAATAGAAAGCTTCATGAAACTCAAAATAACAGGGAGCTATTTGAGTCGGTTGTCTCAAAATTTAATTTAGAAACGAATATTAATCTTATTGAAGTTTACGACAATAGTCATATTCAAGGAACAAATAGTGTTGGAGCATTAATTTCTTATGGAGATGAGGGATTTATTAAAAAAAGATACAGGAAATTTAATATAAAAATGAAGAAAAATGAACAAGACGATTATGGTATGATGAAAGAAGTACTTACAAGAAGATTCAAAAAAGCAGTGCAAGAAAAAGAAGGTCACCTTTCATTTCCTGATCTTATTTTTGTTGATGGAGGAAAAGGTCAATATTCAGTAGCAAGAGAGACATTAAATGAACTTGGACTTCATGATATTCCATTAATAGCGATTGCTAAAGGGAAGTTTAGAAATAGTGGAAATGAAACTTTTTTTCATAATGGAAAAGAGTACAAGTTTTCAAAAAATGACCCTACTCTATTTTTTCTTCAAAGAATAAGGGACGAGTCTCACAGGTTTGCGATTAGCGCTCACAGAGCTCGAAGAAAAAAAGGTATAAGTAAATCTTTATTGGATCAAATAGAAGGTATAGGATCAATTAGAAAAAGAGCTTTACTTAACCATTTTGGTTCAGCAAGAGCAGTGGAATCTGCAAGTTTGGACGAGATTAAGTCAGTGGAAGGAGTTGAAGAAAAAGTTGCAAAAAAGATATATAATTTCTTTCACGAATGAAAATTAAATTTCCTAATTACTTAACAATCGGCCGAATAATAATAGTGCCCTTTTTTGTTTTAGCATATTACTTACCAGGATTTTATGGAGATATAATTCCATTTACACTATTTGTTATTGCATCTTTTACTGATTTTTTGGATGGCCTACTTGCACGATTATACAAAGAGGAGTCTAAACTCGGAGAACTCTTAGATCCTATAGCAGACAAAATTATTGTAGCAACTGCTTTAATTTTACTTGTAATGGATGGGACTATAAAAAATTACGAAGTAATAGCTGCGATAATTATTTTAACTCGAGAAATTTTAATTTCTGGTTTAAGGGAATTTTTAGCAAAAGGTCAGGTGAATTTACCTGTATCGGGATTGGCCAAATTAAAAACATTTTTACAGATGTTTTCAATATCTTTACTTTTAACTGGAGAGACTGGAAATAAAATTTTTAATTTTCAAGATTATAACGCTCAAACTATTGGCATTATCTTATTATGGCTTTCAGCTTTTCTTACTTTATATACAGCTTACGACTATTTAAGAAAAGGTATTGATCATGCAATATCAGAAGACAACAAATAATTAAGCTGCAATTTTTTTTCTAACGAAAGATTGATAGCAATCAGATAAATCCATTATTGTTTTGCAAACTTTAAAAGAATAATTTGATATTTTCGAAACAGGTGTTACCTCTGCTGCGGTACCTGTTAAGAAACATCCAACAAAATCCTTTAATTCGTTGGGTGAGATTTTTCTCTCAATAACTTTGATATTTTTAGATTTTGCAATTTCAATAACAGTTCTTCTAGTAATTCCATCTAAGAATGAGTCAGGTATTGGAGTATGTAGCTCTCCTTTAGTATCCTTGAAAAAAATATTTGCACCAGTTGCTTCTGCAACATTTCCCTCGTGATCTAACATTAGAGAATCTGTATAGCCTTGTCTTTCTGCTTCGTGTTTTGACAAAGTGCAAATCATATAAAGTCCTGAAGCTTTTGTATCCCATGGTATTGAGTCGGGAGAAGGTCTTCTCCAATTTGATATATTTAACTTAATACCTTCAGTTTTAAGTTTAGGGTCGAAATAAGATCCCCACTCCCAAGTTGCAATGGCTACATGAATTTTTGTTTGTTGAGCTGATATTGCCATCATCTCGCTTCCTCTCCAAGCCACTGGTCTCACATAACCATTTTTTACATTTTGAGCTGATACAATTTTTTTTGTTGCGATATTTATGTCGCTCTCAGAATAAGGAATTTCAAAACCCATTCTTTTTGCTGAATAGAAAAATCTTGAAGTATGTTCCTCAAGTTTAAAAATATTTCCGTCATAAACCCTTTCACCTTCAAATACACAACTTCCATAATGTAAACCATGACTTAAAACATGTAGCTTCACATCAGACCAATCAACTAAGTCTGAATTGTACCATATTTTACCGTCTCTTTTATCGTAAGGAATCATATTAAAAAGATTTATTTATAAAAAATATATTCCTATATATAATATGTCAATATAACTTACCAATTATGAAAAATCTTCTTTACCTAAAAGATGAACAATTAAAAGGTTTTATTGAAAAAATCTTTGTTGGTTATAGGGAAACATTTAACGATTCAAAAAAAGTACTTAAAAAATACAATTTAGGAACTGCTCATCACAAAGCTCTGCATTTGATATCATTTTATGATGGGATAACTATTACTCAATTACTTAACAAGCTTAACGTAACAAAACAAAGTTTAAATAGAGTCATAAATGATTTAAAAAAATTAAATTATCTAGAATTTAAAAAGGATACTAAGGACACAAGAGTAAAACATATTTTTTTAAATGATAAAGGTAAGAAAATATTTGATGAAATTTTTTTATCCCAAAAAAAAAGGATTTATAAAGCACTACTCAACTCAAGTTCGAAAGAAGTAATAAATTTTGAAATAGTTTTAAAAAGAATAATCGATGGAAAGTTTTAAATCTCATATTTTAGTAATTGATGATGATGAAGGAATAAGGTCATTACTTAAACAATTTTTAAATGAAAACGGGTACTTAGTAAATACAGCCTCAAATGCATTGGAAGCGAAAGAAAAGATTTCGATAATAAAATTTGATCTTTTGGTCTTAGATATAATGATGCCTGGTAAGAGTGGCTTAGAATTTATTTCTGAAAATAAAAATAATTTAAATGTGCCAATTATTTTACTTACGGCTAAAGGAGAAGCGAGTGAAAGAGTTGAAGGGTTAGAAACAGGTGCAGATGATTACTTGCCCAAACCTTTTGAACCTAAGGAACTTTTATTAAGAATTAATAATATCTTAAAAAAAACCAAAAAAGTTAATCTTAAACACGTCCTTGAATTCGGCTCAATTAAAATAGATTTAAATAAGTTGATGATTACCAATCAAAATAGTAATTTTAAAATTAACAATACTGAAAAAACAATTTTAGAAAAAATGATAAATAATCCTGGTAAAGTATTTTCAAGAATTGATATTGGTAATTTAATTAAAATCGATAAAGAAAGATCGATTGATGTAATTATTACTAGGCTCAGAAAAAAAATTGAGACAAATCCAAAAAATCCAAAATATTTACAAACAATTAGAGGTTCGGGCTATGTTCTCTGGGTTGAGTAGTTATATCAAAAAGTTACTTCCAAAAAGACTTTTTTATAGAGCATTACTAATTGTAGCTACACCAATAATAATATTGCAAATTATTATATCGATTGTTTTTTTTGATAGCCTCTGGATAAAAACTAATAAAGGAATGACCAGGGCTTTAATAGGTGAAATTAAATTTTTTATAGATGCGTACGAAAATGAGGAATATGAAAAAGATAATTTGATTAATCTATTTAAAGAACATCATAATTTTAATGTGAAGTTTCAGACATTTGGGGATATTCCAGAGACAGATATGGAAAGATGGTTTAGTCCCATGGATAGAACTCTGAGAAGAGAATTGAAAAATAAATTTAATAATTATTGGTTTGATACAACTACGTATAAAGAATTAATTGAGTTGAAGATTGAATATCTCAATGGTTACTTTGAATTTTTAATTCCAAAGAACAGAGTTACTAATACATCGGCCAGATTATTTGCGTTATGGATAACATTCCCAGCATTTTTGTTAATTACAATCGCTCTAATCTTCTTAAAAAATCAAACTCGTCCAATAATTAATTTAGCAAAAGCATCAGAAAAATTTGGCAGAGGTGAAGATGTTGAGGAGTTTAGACCTTCGGGTGCTCTGGAGATAAGACAAGCTGGTTTTGAGTTTGAAAGAATGAGAAAGAGAATATTGAGACACTTAAACCAAAGATCTGAAATGCTTTCAGGTATAAGCCATGACTTGAGAACTCCACTCACTAGAATTAAACTTCAACTTGCTCTAATAAAAGACGAAAAGATTTCACGTAAATTATCTGAAGATGTGGAGGATATGGAAAAAATGTTAAATGAATACCTTCAATTTACTAGCTCTACATCATCTGAAAAAACTGAACTTTTTGATATTTCAAAATTACTAAATCATTCAATTATGAAATATGAGAATAACAATATTACTTCTAATATAGAGCAAGAGATTTTTTTTAATGGAAGAAAAAGTTTAATAAATAGATGCATAGATAACTTAATTAATAACTCCCTTAAATACTCAAATAAAGTTTTGGTAAATTTAAAAAAGATTCATAAAAGCTTGATAATTACTGTTGATGACGACGGTCCTGGAATAGCTGAGAGTGAATATGAAAACGTTTTTAAACCATTTTACAAAATAAATAAAGGAAGAGGTGACTCTAAGTCTAGTGTTGGCTTGGGTTTATCAATCTCATCAGATGTAGTGAGATCCCACGGAGGTAGTATTACATTAGATAAATCTAGTCTTGGCGGTTTAAGGGTTAAGATCTCTTTGCCTTTTTAATTTTTTTAAACTTTAAGGTTTTGATTTCCTTTTCTAGTTTTTCTATTCGTTTCTTTAATACCTCAGTTTCCTCTTTTGTAGAAATCTTCATTCTTAAAACAATTTCATCCCTTTGAGATCTTACAATATTAACGATTTCTTCGCTTAAATCTTTATAAGATATAATTCCTTGTTCAAATAATTTTGCAAATTTTTCAATGATAAATTTAGACTTTGACATATTTTTTTTTTTTACGATAGTATATCTTATATTTCATTTTTATAATGTTTGTAAATAATCTAGATCCTGTCGCATTTGAATTTTTATCCTTTCAAATAAGGTGGTATTCATTAGCATATATTTTTGGTTTTTTAATAGGTTGGTTTTATATCAAAAATTTCTTAATTAAAGATTTGAGGGAAAAAACTTTAGTCGACGATTTTATCACTTATCTAATTTTAGGAGTAATTATTGGTGGAAGGTTAGGCTACGTAATTTTTTACAACTTTTTTTATTATTTAAGTCATCCATTTGAAATATTTTTTATTTGGCAAGGTGGTATGTCTTTCCATGGTGGCTTGCTAGGTGTTTGCTTGGCCACTTATATATTTACTCAAAGATATAATTTAAACTTTTTTAGATATACAGATTTGGTGTCCCTTGCAGCACCGATAGGAATTTTTTTAGGTAGGGTTGCAAATTTTATAAATTCTGAACTCTACGGCAGAGAAACTGATTTTATTTTTTCAGTTAATTTTAACAAGGTAGATAATCTTTTTAGACATCCTTCGCAATTATACGAAAGTTTTTTTGAAGGGATTGTTTTGTTCATAATTTTAAATTTCCTTTGGAAAAAATTTTCAGAAGTTCCTGGAATAATATCGTCATTATTTTTGATTTTTTATTCTCTTTTTAGATTTATAATTGAGTTTACAAGGGAGCCAGATGCTCATCTAGGTATCTTAATGAATATTTTTACATACGGGCAAATTTTATCAATTGCATTTTTTATTTCTGGAGCAATACTTTTTAAATTAGTAAAAAAATGATCGCTAAGGCTCAATCACTAGATAATTTTATTGATAAATCTCTTTATGAAAAAAATAGAGGTTATTATCAAAAAAAAATAGAATTTGGTCGAAGAGGAGATTTTATTACATCTCCAGGGATTTCAAAACTTTTTTCTGAAATGATTGCTATTTGGGTTTTATCGTTTTGGGAAAATTTAAATAAACCAGAAAAAATCAATTTAGTAGAATTGGGTGCAGGAAATGGGGAACTCATAGAAGTCTTAATTAATACATTGAATAAATTAGAAATTGTAAAAGATAAATTCAAATTTTTTATTTTTGAAAAGAGCATGTCTCTTAAAAAATTACAAAAAAAAAAATTTTCAAAAAGTGTTAAATGGTTGGATAATTTTGAAGAATTACCAAATTCTCCAACTATATTTTTGGCTAACGAATTTTTTGATGCTTTGCCAATAAAGCAGTTTATTAAAATAAATGAGGAATGGTATGAAAATTTTGTATTATTAAATAAAAGTGGAAAATTCTCTCTTGAAAAGAAAAAAGTTACTAAAAAAAATATGGAGAAAATTTTTAATCAAGGGATCGACAAAAATCAGAATTTTATAGAATTTTCACCTTTAATGGTCAAATACCTAAAAAGTATTTGTAGAAAAATCAAATCCTCTGCAGGGGGTATTTTATTAATTGATTATGGTACCTCTGACAAAAAAATGTATGATAGTTTGCAAGGGATTAAAAATCATAAAAAAGTAAATATTTTTTATGACTACCAAAATATTGATATAACTCATCATATAAATTTTAACTTTATCAAACAAATTGTTAATTTAAATGGATTAAAAGTTGGTGGTATTACTAATCAAGGAAGTTTTTTAAAAAACATGGGAATAGATTTAAGAGCTGAAATAGTTTCGAAAAAAATGAGTTTCCTAAAAAAAACAGATCTTTACACAAGAGTAAGAAGACTAACACACAAATATGAGATGGGTGAATTGTTTAAAGTAATGTTTGTAACCACAAAGGACAACAATTTTAAGACAGGGTTTAATGACATTAAAATCTAAAAAATTTGTAAAGTTTAAAAATATTTCACATGGTTTTTTTGGAAAAAAAGGGGGGGTATCAAATGGAATTTATAGTGCCTTAAATTGTGGACCCGGTTCTAATGATAAAATTTCTAATGTTAAAAAAAATTTAAAAATTGTCTCGAAAAAGTTTAAAGTTTCTCCAAAAAACTTAATATTGCTTAAACAAATACATAGTAACAAATGTCACTTTATTTTGAAAAGACCCTCAAAAAAACTTGTCGGCGACGGCTTGATTACAACAAAGAAAAATTTAGCTTTAGGTATTTTAACTGCTGATTGTGCACCAGTTCTTATTTATGACAAAAAATTGCCAATGATTGCAGCTATCCATGTTGGCTGGAAGGGCGCTTTTAAAAATATTCTAAAAAAGTGTATAAAATTTATGATTAAAAAAGGCTCTGAAAACCAAAATATATCTGCAGTCATAGGTCCATCAATATTTAGAGAAAACTATGAGGTAAAGAGGAATTTTATGAAAAAATTTTTAAACCTTAATAGTCGAAATCGTAAATTTTTTTACTTTAAAAAAAGTAGAATTTTTTTCAATTTAAAAGAATTCATCAAATCTCAGTTAAGATCATTAAAGATTAATAATATAGATATAATTAACAAAGATACTTTCAAAAATAGGACTGAATTCTTTAGTGCAAGGAGAGCTTTAAAAAATAAAGAGAATGATTATGGTAGAAATATATCTATAATTATGCTTAAATAACTTTTTCTAAAAAATGAAACTTCTCACAGGAAACAGCAATAAAAATCTCAGTTCAAAAATTGCAAAATATTTAAAAGAAAAACTTGTAAATTCTAATATAAGAAAATTTAAAGACGGTGAAATTTATGTAGAGATAAACGAAAATATAAGAGGTAATAACATTTTTTTCATTCAGTCAGTTTCTTCCCCAGCAAATGACAATTTAATGGAAATGTTGCTTTGTATAGATGCTCTCAAAAGATCATCTGCTAAAAATATCACAGCAGTAATTCCTTATTTTGGTTACGCAAGACAAGATAGAAAAGTGGTTCCTAGAACTTCTATTTCTGCAAAGCTAGTTTCAAATTTAATTACAAAAGCAGGAGCAGATAGAGTTGTTACTGTAGATTTGCACGCTGGTCAAATTCAAGGTTTTTTTGATATTCCGGTAGATAATCTTTTTACAACACCGTTATTTGCAAGACATATTAAGAAAAAAATTAAAAGTAAAAATATAATTTGTGTTGCGCCTGACGTCGGAGGAGTTGAGCGAACAAGGGCTCTAGGAAGAAATTTAAATGTAGGGCTTGCAATTATTGACAAGAGAAGACCAAAGCCTGGCCAATCTCAAGTCATGAATGTAATTGGAGATGTAAAAGGAAAAACTTGCATAATAAATGACGACATAATTGACTCTGGTGGAACAATTATAAATGCTGCTAAGGCTCTTAAACAAAGAGGCGCAAAAGACGTTTATGTTTATATTACTCACGGTGTTTTAAGTGGAGATGCTGTGAAAGCTATTAAAAATTCTCCAATCAAAAAACTTGTAATTACAGACACAATTAATAATGAGAATAAAGTAAGATCCGCCAAAAATATTGAAATTTTGTCAATTTCTAACTTAATGGGTGAAGCAATTAGAAGAATATCAAATTCTACATCTGTTTCATTTTTGTTTAAATAATTTACTTGTTTTATTAACTAACTTGAGTTAAAACGCTTTTTCTTTATGAATACGATAGATGCGAGTTTAAGAAATACCAAAACTTCTGGTGAAGTAAATAAACTAAGATCAGAAGGTAATGTTCCTGGTATAGTCTATGGTGGAAAATCTGAAACTCAAAAAATATCTATATCAAAAAAATTATTGAAAAATTTAATTGAGAAAGAGAACTTTTTATCAAGTATATTAAATTTAAAAATTGACGGTAAGGATGAAAATGTTTTACCTAAAGAAATTTCTTACGATATCTTAACTGACGATCCAATTCATATTGACTTTTTAAGAATTGTAAAAGGTTCAAGTGTAATAATTGAAATACCAGTAAATTTTATCAACACAGAAAAATCTCCTGGTTTGAAAAGAGGTGGTGTATTAAATATAGTTCGTAGGAAAGTAGAGCTAAAATGTCCATCTGAAAACATTCCAAGTGAGCTAGTTGTTGATTTAGATGGAGTTGATATAGGGCATTCTTTTAAAATTTCTTCAATTAAACTTCCTGAAAATGTTGAACCAACTATTCGTGGAAGAGACTTTGTGATCGCAACTGTGGCAGCACCAACAGTTATTAAAGAACCAGAAAAACCAGCAGAAACAGAAGAAGGAGCAGAAGGTGCGGAAGCAGCTGCTGCAACTGGTGAAGGAGCTGCAGAAACTGGTGATGCAAAAGATGCTAAAGGGGCTGAGGGTGAGAAAAAAGAAGCTGATAAAAAAGAGGACCCAAAAAAAGGTCAGCCAGAAAAAAAATAATTTACAATTGAAGAATTTAATTAAATAATGTTACTTTTTGTTGGCCTAGGAAATCCTACACCGAATTCTGAAAATAATAGACACAACATCGGTTTTAAAATTATTGACGCAATAAATAATAAATTTAAGTTATCAAAACAAAAACCAAAATTTAAAGGTCTTCTTACAACCGGAAACATCAATAATAAAAAAGTTTATGCAATAAAACCTCTAACCTTTATGAATAATTCAGGAATATGTATCAGAGAATTAATGGAGTACTTTAAAATTGATGCAGAAGATGTAATTGTCTTCCATGATGATTTAGATATTGATTTTGGGAAAGTTAAAGCAAAGTTTGGGGGTTCAGATGCAGGACATAATGGTATTGCCTCAATTGATAAGTTTATAGGAAAAGAATATTCAAGAGTTCGAATTGGTATTGGCAAACCAAAAAATAACATAGCAGTAAATGACCACGTCCTGAAAGATTTTGACGAAGATGAGAAAACAGAACTTGAATCAATAAAAGAAAATATCACAGATAATTTATCAATTCTCATTGAAAAAAAACTGGACTTATTTTCAAGTACCGTAAATAATAAATAATTAAATGGGTTTTAAATGCGGTATCGTAGGTTTGCCTAATGTTGGAAAATCAACTTTATTTAATGCATTAACAAATTCTACCAAAGCACTTTCTGGAAATTTTCCTTTTTGCACAATCGAACCTAATGTTGGCATGGTGCCTGTTGTAGACACAAGGCTCGATAAACTTGTTCAGATTTCAAAATCCAAAAAAAAAATTTACACAAGTATTACTTTTGTGGACATCGCAGGACTTGTAAAAGGAGCTTCGAAAGGTGAAGGTTTAGGAAATAAATTTTTATCCCATATAAGAGAAGTTGATGCGATTATACATCTTTTAAGATGTTTCGACTCTGCTGATATTCAAAACGTTAATCCTAATGTTGATCCAATTAGAGATTTAGAAATTATAGAGACTGAAATGAAATTAGCAGATTTAGAATCAATTCAAAAAAGAATTGATAAAAAAAATAAAAAAAATTTAAATGAAAAAGAATTTGAATTACTTAATCAAGCATTAGAATTAATCAATAATGATAAGCCAATTGATAACATAAAGCAGAATTTCGATAAAAATGAGATATCCTCTTCTGGTATTCTCTCATTAAAACCAAAGTTGTACGTATGCAATGTTGATGAAGACAGTATACAAAATGGTAATAAATATACTGAACAAATAAAAAAATCTGTAAATATGGAAAATGTTTTAATTATATCAGCTGATATCGAAAACCAAATTAATCAATTAAATAATGATGAAAAAGAAAACTTTATGAAAGTTATGGGAATTAAAACAACAGGTTTAAATAACCTAATTAATAAAGGTTATAAATTGTTAGAATTAAATACTTTTTTTACCTCAGGCCCCGAAGAAAGTAGAGCTTGGACAATTGAAAAAAATAGTTTAGCGCCCACTGCCGCAGGAAAAATACATACAGATTTTGAAAAAGGTTTTATTAGAGCGGAAACTGTCTCGTATGATGATTTTTTAGATAATGATGGTTGGGTCAATTCTAAAAATAATGGTAAAATGAGGTTAGAGGGAAAAGATTATATTGTAAAAGACGGCGATATTTTAAACATTCGTTTCAACTCTTGACCATATTTTTTTCATACTAAAATAGACTAGCACAGTAAGAATAATCAAATAAACGATTGCTCTAAATCCTGTTTTATGCCTTTGCTCTAAATGAGGTTCTGCAGTCCACATAAGAAAGCTTGTAACATCTTTTGCCATTTGTTCTTCAGTAGCATTTGTCCCGTCAGAATATTCTACAAGCCCATCAGAAAGTTGTTTAGGCATCTTGATTTTGTTTCCGTACATGTATTTGTTGTAATAAACACCATCATCTAGTTTTATATTTTCTGGAGGGTCCACATAGCCTAGTAAAACTGAGTATATATAATCTGCACCGCCTGCTCTTGCCTTCACTAAAACAGACATATCTGGTGGATAAGCACCTCCATTAGCTGATTTAGCTTCCTCTTCATTACTGTATGGCATCACAAATTTATCAGAAAGTTTGGCTGGTCTTGTAAACATTTCACCGTCCTGATTTGGACCATCAGTAATTTCAAAGCTTGCAGCAATGGCTTTTGCTTCTTTTACAGAAAATTCTGGCCCACCTTTTTCAGACAAGTTTCTATATGAAACATATTTTAAAGAGTGACAAGAAGCACAGACTTCATTGTAAACTTGATAACCTCTTTGAAGTGAAGCTCTATCGAATTTACCGAATGGACCTTTGAAAGACCAGTCAGTTGTCAATAATTTACTTGTGTTTTCTGCAGATATTGAATTTGCAAAATTTGTGTTCAAAATTAAAAGGAAAAAAAGAATTTTAAATATTCTTTGCACTATAACTTCTCTTTTCTTACATCCGTATTTTTTGCCATTGCAAGATCTGCTGATCCTCCTAAAACTGGACTAGTAATACTTAAAGGTAAAGGTGTTGTTTTTTCAATTTTACCCAAAATTGGAAGTATCAATAAAAAGTGTAAAAAGTAATATGCAGTAGCTACTCTTGCAATTAATAAATATAATCCCTCTGCTGGCATTGCCCCTACATAACCTAATATTAAAACATCGATTACAAGTATCCAGTAAAATTGTTTGTATAACGGTCTAAATACTGCTGATCTTACTTTTGATGTGTCTAACCATGGTAATGCCGCTAAAATAAATATCGCTGATAACATTGCAACAACTCCTAAAAGCTTATCAGGAATTGATCTTAGGATTGCGTAAAATGGTAACAAATACCACTCTGGTACAATATGAGCTGGGGTTACTAACGGGTTCGCTTCTATATAATTGTCTGCATGTCCAAGAATGTTTGGAGAGTAAAATACAAAAAAGGCAAATACAATCATAAATAAAAGTAATGCAAATAAATCTTTTATTACAATGTATGGATGGAAAGGCACAGTATCTTTAGAAGGCTTTTGAATATCTATACCTACAGGATTATTATTACCTGGAACATGAAGTGCCCAAATGTGTAAAACAACTAAACCCAAAATCAAAAATGGTATAAGATAATGTAGCGTAAAAAATCTTGTCAACGTTGGATTGTCAACTGAGTAACCACCCCATAACCATGTAGTTATACTTTCACCAACTAAAGGAATAGCACTAAACAAATTAGTAATAACTGTAGCACCCCAAAAACTCATTTGTCCCCAAGGTAATACATAACCCATAAACGCTGCGGCCATCATTAATAAATAAATCATAATTCCCAAAATCCATATAATCTCTCTTGGGGCTTTATAAGACCCGTAAAACAAAGATCTAAATATGTGAATGTAAACTGCTAGGAAAAACATTGAAGCTCCGTTTGCATGAATATATCTTATGAGCCATCCATAGTTTACGTCTCTCATAATGTGTTCAACGCTACTAAAAGCTAAGTCTGCATGAGCTATGTAATGCATAGCCAAAACAAGACCTGTTATAATTTGAGTAATTAAACAAAATGTTAAAATACCCCCAAACGTCCACCAATAGTTCAAATTTTTAGGAGTTGGGTAATCTGTTAAATGATTTGCTAGAGTCAGCAAAGGTAACCTATCATTAAACCATTTTCCAAATTTTGATGATGGTGTGTAATTGTGATCGCTCATTTTAACCTATCTTAATCGTGTTACTGTTTACAAATTCGTACTTTGGAATTTCTAAATTGGTTGGGGCTGGACCTTTTCTTATTCTTCCAGATGTATCATAATGTGAACCATGACATGGGCAAAACCAGCCGCCATATTCACCTTTGTCACCAAGTGGCACACATCCTAAATGAGTACAAACACCTAACATAACTAACCACTCTGGATTTTTCGCTCTGTCCTCATCTTTCTCAGGATGTTTTAAATCAGAAATGTTTACATTTCTTGCTTCGTTAATTTCATTTTCTGTTCTTCTTTTTATAAATACAGGTTTGCCTCTCCACAAAACAGTAACTGACTGGCCTGGCTGCAAACTACTTACATCTACTTCTGTACTAGCAAGGGCCTTGACAGAGGCATCTGGATTCATTTGATCAATTAAAGGCCACGCCGCAGCTCCCGCACCAACTGCTCCTACAGCAGCTGTAGCTGTAAAAATAAAGTCTCTTCTATTAGGTTTTTTTTTGTCAGACATTAATAGTTAATTTATTTATTATATGATTTCATATAATATAAAAGTGGAATTTTTCTATAGCAAGAATGACACATAATAACCCAAAATTAACAGCTAAAATTGCTCTCTATCAGCCCGACATTCCTCAAAATACTGCATCCATAATAAGAACTTGCTCATGTTTGGGTGTAAAATTGGAGATTATTGAACCATGTGGCTTCACTTTTCATGACAAGCGTTTTAGAAGAGTGGTAATGGACTATTTGGATGAAAAAATGAT
Organism: uncultured Pelagibacteraceae bacterium; assembly: GCA_902551755.1. Classification (GTDB taxonomy): domain Bacteria; phylum Pseudomonadota; class Alphaproteobacteria; order Pelagibacterales; family Pelagibacteraceae; genus Pelagibacter. The sequence continues at coordinate 439,987 of CACDEB010000001.1, read as the reverse complement.
TAAAATTTACGAGAATTCAGATCAATTTTTTGAAGCAAAGAAAAACTCAAGAGTGGTATTGATGACTACTAAAGCTAAAGATTCGCTCAAATCATTTAAAATAAAAAAAAATGATACTTTTTTATTTGGTAGAGAAAGTGCAGGTGTGCCAAAGAATATTCATCATGAAGTAGACAAAAGAATTAAAATACCCCTCCTTAAAAAAAAAAGATCATTAAACTTATCGACCACTGTATCTATGGTGGTGTCGAAATTAATATTATAATCAAATTAATCTATGGAAGAAAATATTAGAAAAAAGTTAGCACGAAATTGGTTTTTAACAATTCAAGAATTAATTTGTCACGAAATTGAGAATATTGAAAATGGATCCTCTCATTTTAAAACGAAGACGTGGTCTAGAAGCGAAACAAAAGATGAAGGAGGTGGAAAATCAAAGCTTCTTAAAAACGGAAAAGTTTTTGAGAAAGTAGGTGTAAATTTTTCTGAAGTATATGGAAATTTTTCAAATGAATTTAAAAAAAAAATACCTAGATTTAACAATAGTAAAGATTTTTGGGCATCAGGAATATCAATTGTTATGCATATGAAAAATCCTCATATCCCAGCAATGCATTTTAATACGAGATACATAATTACAGATCATGGATGGTTTGGTGGAGGTATGGATTTTACTCCGTGCTTTAAAGACTCAGCGTTAGAAAAAATTGTTGAGAAAAAATTAAAAATGATGTGCAATAAACATGGCAAAAATTATTATAAAAAATATAAAAAATGGTGTGATGATTATTTTTATTTACATCATAGGAATGAACCTAGAGGAATTGGAGGGATATTTTTTGATTATAAGAAGGAAAATTGGGACAGAGATTTTGCTTTTGTAAGAGACGTAGGTATAGTTTTTTCATATTTATTTAAAGAAATAATTGCAAAGAAATTTAAAAAAAGATGGAAAAAAAAGGACAAACTAATCCAAAATAGAAAAAGAGGTAGGTACGTTGAATTTAATTTGCTACATGATAGAGGAACAAAATTTGGATTACAAACTGGAGGAAATGTAGAAGCTATTTTGATGTCTTTACCTCCTACAGCTAATTGGGAATAAATTAATTTATGAAAGAGCCGATAACAGTTAATGGACTTAATAAACTTAAAGAAGAATTAGTTTTTTTAAAAGAAAAAAAAAGGCCAGAAATAGTATCTGCTATTTCGGAAGCTAGGTCACATGGTGATTTAAAAGAAAATGCTGAATATCATGCAGCTAAAGAACAACAGTCACATAACGAAGGTCGTATTCAGCAAATTGAGGATATTATTGCAAGGGCAAATGTTATTGACGTAACTAAAATTGAAAATATTGGAAAGGTAATATTTGGTTCAACTGTTTATCTCAAAGATTTAGATTCTAATGAAAAATTAACATATAAAATTGTTGGCAAGGATGAAGCTGATCTTAAAAAAAACCTAATTTTTTTTCAATCACCAATAGGAAAAGGTTTAATTGGAAAAAATAAAAATGATTTAGTTGAAATAAAAACTCCTTCTGGTGAAAAAAATTTTGAAATTGAAGATGTTAAATATCTTTAATTAAGAACAATTTTCTTAATTTCTTCTTTAGAGATTTTAAAATCATTATCAACCCAAAGTGTCTCTAATTCTTTAAGTTTTTTCCCCATTTTTTTTCCAGGTTTATAATCAAAATTTTTAATTAAAAAATCTGCATTATAAGGAAATTTTGGCAAATCAGTTTTTTTAGTAATTTTAATCAGATCATTAAGTGCTTTCTCGTTTTTATGAAAAATTAATAATTGCAAAGTTATAAGATCTAAAAGACTTTCTTTTTCTCCAAAATATATTCTTTTTTTTAACTCCCTATCAAAAAAACTTTTCTCTAAACTCATTTGATAATTATCGTGGATATAAAGAAGTCTCTGTTTATCTTGGTTAGAAAAATTGAACTTATAAAGTATATAATTAATACTATTTAAATCTTTGATCATCATAGCACTTAACAATACAATGAAATTCTTGTTTAATTGTATATCTTCAATAAGTAGTTTGTTTTTATCAGTTAAAAATGAGGTATTGTTTAAACTTGGGAAAACAAGTTCAAGAATTTCTTTCGAAAAATCGTCCTTTTTTAGATTTATGAACCCCTTAGAAAAAATGATCTTTTTTAATTCATCTATTAATCTTTCTTTAGAGATTTTAAGCAAGCCATCTAAATTTTGTTTGATAATTTTTTTTATTTTTGGCTCATGGTCTCTTTTTGAATAGTTTAAGTAAAATCTTATATATCTGAGTATTCTAAGGTAATCTTCTTTAATGCGTTTTGATGGATCTCCAATAAACGTGACACAACCATTTTCTAAATCTTTTCTTCCATTAAAGGGATCAAACACTTCACCATAAATATTCGAGTATATTGAGTTAAAAGTAAAGTCCCTTCTCTCCGCATCTTCTCTCCAATCTTTTGAAAATAATACTTTCGCGTGCCTTCCATCAGTAGATATGTCCTTTCTTAAAGATGTAATTTCAAATTTCTTGTCATCAATAATTGCGGTTATTGTCCCATGATTTTTCCCGGTTTCATAAAAGGAAATATCATTTTTCTTTAACGACAGTATAACTTCGTCAGGATTTATGTTTGTTGCTAAATCAATATCATCCACTAATTCATGGCAAAAAATCTTCCTAACACATCCTCCAACATAATAAATATCGCTTTCATCTGAAAAAGACTTAATTGCATCAAATATTTTTTTTACTGGAAAATTTTTTTGAATATCAAATGTATTTTTTTTAAATAAATCGTTTTTACTGTTATTAAAAAAGTTATTAATTAATTTAAACATAACTGGCTGGGGCGCTAGGATTCGAACCTAGGAATGGCGGTACCAAAAACCGCTGCCTTACCACTTGGCTACGCCCCAAAATTAAATTCTTATAACACAACTAATCAAAAATTATATAGTTTTAGACATTACAGACCAATATTTTTTGTATTTATTGGTGAATAATTTAGACGCATTTAGTAAGTTTTTTTTAGACTTAGAGTAGGCAACAAAGCTAGAACCAGACCCTGTCATTCTTACAAATTCTATCCCTTTTAAGCTTTTCAAAAAAAATACTGGTTTAGTAATATTTCTAAATTTTTTTAATACAATTGGTTCCAAATCATTTTTTTTATTACTTAATTTAAGCAAATTTTTTTTATTTGATGGTATTTTCTTTGAAAAATTTTTAAATTTTGAAAAAATGTATTTTGTAGAACATCCAATTTTTGGTTTAAATATAAGCAAATGATAACTCAATCCTTTTTTTAATGATTGAATTGAATTGTTTGAATTCAAAAAAATTGGACTCTTATATAACCCTATTTTTACATCGTTTCCTACCATCTCACAAACCTCTAAAATTCTTTTTTTATTTAAAATTAAAATTTTCCTTTTTAAAAAAAAATTTAGAATTGAGGCAGCATTCATAGAACCCCCTCCCATACCTGACTTTTGAGGAATATTTTTTGTAACTTTTATATAGTATTTTTTTTTAATTAGTCCTTTCTGGTCTAAAATTTTAAGTAAAGTCGAAATAGAATTTTTTTTACTTATTCCTTTAGAGAATTTTCCATCAAATTTTATAAAATGTTTTTTACGATTAATTGTCGATATTTCTATTCTATCATGTAGGTCAATAAAGCTAAAAAGAGACTGAATTCTATGGAATTTTTTTTTTTTAGAAACTACGTTTAAAAAAAGATTAATTTTTGCAAAAGACTTTATTACTTTTCTGTGCATGTGAAATTTAGGTTTTTTCTATACCATAAATTATCTTTTTTTTAACATCAATTTTCATTTCATCTTCTGTTTCTTCTAAATTTAATACATTGTTCCAAAAATATCTTGCTTGTATTTTTCTATTTAACATCCAAAGTATGTCCCCGTAATGATCGTTCACTATCGGATCATATGGCATCAATTCTACAGCTTTCTTCAAATATTTTTCTGCATTCTCAAAATCGTTTATTAAATAATATCCCCATCCCAAAGAGTCGGTTATATAAGGATCGTTCTTTCTTAAATCGTATGCTTCTTTTAACATTTCCATTGAAAGTTCAATTTTATAGTTTCTCTCCAACCAACTATATGCAAGATAATTTAATACATAAGGATTTTCTCGAGTAATATTTAAAGACTCTAACAAATCTTTGTCAGCAGTTTCGTAATCTCCAATCCTTTCAAAGCTGCCTCCCCGCCTGTATAAAATATCAGCATAAGCTTTTGATCTGTTGTCTAACAAGTCTAGTAATTTAGAGTAGATTTTTATCGCCTCATCATATTTTTCAAAACTTTTATAAATTCCAGCCATGTCATACAAAATTTTTATATTATTAGTTTTTAATCCATCAAATTTTTTTTCTAAAAAATCGAGTGCTATTTTTTCATTTTCCTGTTTTTTGATAATTGAAGATTTTTTTTTATTTTTATACCAACTAAAAATAAGATCTTCCTCTGAAATTAAATTCAACGAATTTAAAGCTAAATCGAATTTTTTATTACTTATATAATTTTCAGCTAATAAACTATTATTAAAATTAAATTCAGGATTTAGATAATTTGATAAATGAATATAGAAATTTGACTTTTTATAAAGTTCTTGTGAAGAATATAAGTTAGAAATCAAAAACAAGAATTCAGATATAATGTGATTTTCATTTTTACATGAAAACGTTGAAGTAATTTTTTCATATCTTTTATTTTCAATCCACTGTTTTGCTTGAGCAATTAAAATGCTGCTATTTGTATAATCAATCTTATTTTGTAAGTCGTTTATTTTATTAAAATCTTTGATTTGAGCTAAATAATTAATGTAGAAAAAAATATACCTTGAAAAATCTTTAGTATCTTTAATTACAAGCTCTTCAAATAAAAGATCTGTGTTCTCTTTGCCTAAGTAACAAGACTGAAAAATCTTTTTTATTTTATCTATTTCACCGAACTGGACATCTTCGTTTTTGTCCATCTTTTTAAATATGATTGTATCTAGATAATCTTTTAATGTCTCTTTAATGATAAGCTCAAGAGTATCAAGCGGAACTTCGTCCATTTGCTCCAAGGTTAACATCGCTTTTGAGAAATCTTTCTTATTTATCGAATTTAGAGCTAACAGTACTTTTGCTTCAAAAAAATTTGTTTCGTTGACCTTTGATTGAATAGCTTTATTAAAAGCGATATTAATTTTATTGTTTAAAACTAACGAGATAAGATAATTTTCCAAGTAACTCTCATGAGTTTTAACAAGACTCTTCGTGTTATTTAAATATTTTAACGAATCTTTATCGTCTTGATTATTGATAGATATTATTGCTGAAAAATAATTTGATAAATACTTGTGGTTGAATTCAATATTTTCAGTTGTTTTAGCGTAGGAAAAAGTTTGATATAAAAAAATTATTAAAAAAAAACAAATTTTTTTCATATTTTAAGAATATGATTTTTTTTTTTAAATAAAAGGAATAAAATGCAAAAATACGACTTTATCAAATCTACTTTTAACTTCTCAAATGCTCCTATAAAAAGATTTGTTAAAATCGAAAAAAAGGAGGATTTGCTTAAAAAACTTAAGGATGAAATCTCTAATATTGAAAATTGCACTCTAAAAAATAATTCAAACAATCTGGTTTTTGCTGATGGTAATCATGACAGCAGCATTATGCTGATAGGTGAAGGCCCCGGTCAAAAAGAAGATGAACAGGGAAAACCATTTGTAGGCGACGCAGGCTTACTTTTGAATAAAATGTTAGCGGCAATTAATATTAAACGAAATAAAGTTTATGTAACAAATATAGTAAATTACAGACCACCTGAAAATAGAAAACCTAATGAAGTTGAGATAAATACTTATGCTCCTTTTATAAAAAAACATATTTCAATTATAAACCCCAAGTTAATAATATTATTGGGAAGCACTGCTATGGAGGCTTTTTTCGGAAATAAGGAGAAAATTTCCAAATCAAGAGGAGTTTGGAAAGAATTAATTGTTAATAATAAAACTTATTTGACTATGGTTACCTTCCACCCTGCTTATTTGTTAAGACAGCCTGATCAAAAAAAATTTTCTTGGGCAGATTTAAAAGAAATAAAAAATAAGATTGAACAACTGAAAATTGGAATATAAATCTCAAAAAAGTGTAGCTGGGGTAGATGAGGTCGGTAGAGGTAGTCTTATTGGGCCTGTATATGCGGCGGCAGTAGTTTTTAAAAAAGGTTTCGATAAAAAGAGAGTAAAAGACTCAAAAAAATTATCTCCTAAGAAAAGAGAATTTTTGGAAAATTACATAAAAAAAAATTCTTATTGGGCTATTGGGACTGCTTCAAAGAAAGAAATTGAAAAAATTAATATTTTAAACGCATCTCTTTTGGCAATGAAAAGATCAATTTTAAAATTAAAATTCAAACCTAAAATAGTAAAAGTTGATGGAAATAAAAAACCTAATATTAATAACCTAAATATAAAATCAGTTGTTAGAGGTGACCAGAAAATTCCGGAAATTTCTGCAGCATCTATTTTAGCAAAAGTCTCAAGAGACCGATTGATAAAAAAAATGTCAAAAAAATTTAAAGCTTATTTGTGGGATAAAAATGTTGGCTATGGAACCAGAGATCATCTTTCAGCAATTAAAAAATTCGGAATTACAAAACATCATAGAAAAACATTTAAACCAATACACAATATATTGAGTCCCAAATAATCGAAGGCACAATTAATCAAAAATAATTCAATCATAAGTTGACCTGGACTCCGACCTAGAGTCTAATTGTCTCTTTTAAAATGAGAGAGTTAGAATTAAAAAACAAAATTATTAACGGAGACAGTCTTAAAGAATTAAAAAAAATTCCAGATGAGACTTTCGATTTAGTTTTTGCAGATCCCCCTTACAACCTTCAACTAAAAAATAAACTTATTAGACCAGATAGATCAAAAGTTAATGCAGTAAATGATAAATGGGATCAATTTGAAAGTTTTAAGAAATATGATGATTTCACATATGCGTGGTTAAGAGAGTGCAAGAGAATTTTAAAAAAGAATGGAGCAATTTGGGTTATAGGAAGTTATCATAATATATTTAGAGTTGGTACAGCCATTCAAAATTTAGGTTTTTGGATATTAAATGATGTAATTTGGAACAAAAAAAATCCAATGCCAAATTTTAGGGGAACAAGGTTTACTAACGCTCATGAGACTTTAATTTGGGCTTCAAAATCAGAGAATTCAAAATATACTTTTAATTATCAATCATTAAAATGTTTGAACGATGATTTACAAATGAGATCTAATTGGGATTTACCCATTTGCAATGGAACAGAACGTTTAAAAAAAAATGGAAAGAAGGTTCATTCTACACAAAAACCAGAAGCTTTACTTCATAGAATTTTATTAGCAACTTCAAATAAAGATGATTTAATTCTTGATCCGTTTTTGGGATCAGGCACAACTGCAACGGTTGCAAAAAAATTGAGTAGAAATTATTACGGTATAGAAAAAGAAAAATCCTATTTCAAAGCTGCCGAACAAAGATTAAAGAATACAAAACCAATAGAAGATCATTATTTAGACACGCTTAAAAACAATAAATCCAAACCAAGAGTACCTTTTGGTTCATTGGTTGAATTGGGAATAATTAAGCCTGGTACTATTATTTTTGATAATAAAAAGAAAATCAGTGCAAAAATTATGGTTGATGGGAGTATCAAACATGCTCAAACTGAAGGTTCAATTCATAAGGTTGCAGCTACAATTTTAGGAGCTGAAAGTTGTAATGGATGGACTTATTGGCATTGTGAATTAGGAAATACTTTCGTGCCAATAGATAATTTAAGACAAAAATTCTTGTCAAAAAGTTATCTATAAATTTTTCCTAAATAACTTTCTAAAAACCTTTGATTTTTTACTAATCTTTTTAAAAAAATATTTCTAAGATATACAGTTAAAGGATTAGATAAATGAAAGGCTAACTGATTTAATTTTGATCTATTATTGACCATTTTTGTTTTATTAACCCTATTTTCAAAAAAGTTAGCATTAGAATTATTTTCTATACTCGCAAATAGTTCATGTGCCCCCTCTATAGACTGAGACGCGCCTTGAGCAAATGATGGTGGAAAAGCAAAAAAAGCATCCCCTATTAAATGAATGTTCTTATTTTTTACTTCAAAAAAACTATCACTGACAAACACAGGAAAGATTTTTACTTCTTTAAGATTATTAAAAAAATCTTTGTTTTCTTGAGGAATATTTTTTAAAATTTTTTGTATAAAAGATTTATCACTGAACAATGAGTAATTTTTCTGCTCTTCTGCTAAAAGTTTATATTTCATTATGGCTATAAAATTTAAATCTCCACTTGGAGAAACAGGATAAATTACATGATGAAAATCAGAGCCTAAAAATAGCAAAATATTTTTTTTATCAATGATATTAGATTTTGCGGGTATCATACCTCTTATGGCTAAAGTATTGTTAAATTTTGGGTGAATTTGATTATTTGAAACAAGATGTCTACTTTTTGAAAAAACTCCATCAGAAATAATTAAATAATCACATTCGTAAGTTTCTTTATTTTGAAAACTAAGCTTTATTTTTTCTTGCTCTTGATCAATTTTCGATACACTATAATTTGTTTTGATCAAATCCTTTAAATCTTTTTTAAGAAAATTGATCAAAGTAGATCTTTTCAAAGTAGTATATTTACAATTATTTGAATTAAATTTAGATATATCTAGTTCACATATTTTATCTTCATCTTTTTTTGAATAAAAATTTATTTTTTCTGGATTAAATTTTTCGTTTTTTTCTATTTTGTTAAATCCAATTTCATTTAAAAGTTTGACACTATTTGTAGATAATTGTACGCCGTACCCCTCATCTAGATTAAGAGAGTTTTTTTTATCAAAAATTGATACTTGATATTTAGGGTTTTTTTTAAAAAGATTAGCTATGTATAATCCTGATATCCCTGCTCCGATAATTCCAATTTTTTTCATACATTACTTGAAGCTACTCTAAATAATTTTTTTGTAAAAGATGGTATTACTTCACTTACTATTTTTTTTCGGTTTAAAATTAAGCCTTTATTTGTTGATTTAATTTTATTTTTATTAATTACAATATTCATATCTATATTAGATATCTTAATTTTTGTTTTTACTTTTGGTGAAGAGTTAAATTTTGACTTATCTATTTCGTTCATCGGAAAGATTAATAAATTTTTAAGAAAGTTAAATTTATTATTTCTAACTAATAACATTTTATTTTCATTCATATAAATATTTGCCTCAAAATATTTGATCTTATTTTTTTTTGTTTTTTTTATTAAAGAAAAATCTTTTCGTTTATATGAAATACAATTAATTCTTATTGGACACTTGTCGCATAATGGAGAGGTGGGCCTGCATACTAAAGCACCTAATTCCATTATAGCTTGAGCATAATCACTTGCTCTTTCTGATAAACCGAAAAATTTTTTTGAAATTTGCATATTTTCTTTTGATATAGCTTTTTCGCTTCTAAGATATAGAACTCTTTTAAGAATTCTTTCAACATTTCCATCCAAAGGAATAAATTTTTGATTGAAAGCAATAGCCATTATTGCAGTAGACGTATAGTCACCAACTCCGGGTAAAGATTTTAAATCTTCAATATTGGATGGTAAAGTTCCACCAAATTTACCATTGATCATTATAGCAGATTTTTTTAGATTTCTAGCTCTAGAGTAGTAACCCAGTCCTTCCCACAACTTCATTAGTGTTTGGTCATTTGCTTTAGACAACTTTTTAAAGTTTGGAATTTTTTGCACAAATCTTTTGAAATAAGGAATTACAGTTGTAACTTGAGTTTGTTGCAACATAAACTCACTAACCAACGTGAAATAAAGTTTTTGTTCGTTAGAATTATTTTTTCTCCATGGGAGAATTCTCTTATTATTATCGTACCAAAATAAAATTTTTTTTGATATAATTGATTTAGTCATGAAATTTAATTCTAATCAGAGATTTAAAGTCATTCAAGGATTAAGATCTTTTAAAGACACTTTGCCCACAAAGGTAAAAAAGTTATTGAAACAAAAAGGAGAGGTTTATTCTGAACTTATAGAAAATTGGAGAATGTTTGTTGGTGATGAGCTATTTTCTTTAAGTTATCCAAAAAAATATTTGAGTTCTAATAAGTTTAGAAAATCCGTATTGGAAGTAATGGTTAAGAGAGGTCACGAAGTCGAGTTAGAGTATTCGAAAAAAAATATAATAGATAAGATCAATTCTTTTTTTGGATATGATTTAATTTCAACATTAAAAGTGTATACCTTTGACAGGAAAGATGAAAAAATAAAAAGTGTTAAAAAAAGTAATTCCAAATATAATTTAGGGGAAATTAAAAATAAAAAAATTGAAAATTCTTTAAAAGAATTTGCTAAAGTGTATAGAGAAAAAAATGATTAAGAAAATTTTTGTACTAATAATTTTCGTTCTATTTCAGACAAATATTAACGCATCTTCCTTCAAACCAATAATTGAAGGAAGAGAAGATGCAAAAATTAAACTAATAATTTACGAGTCTCTTACTTGTTCATTCTGTGCAGATTTTCATAATAAAGTTTACCCTGAATTAAAAAAAGAATTTATTGATACTGGTATTATAAATATTGAATTTAGAAATTTCCCATTAGACATGGCAGCATTAAATGCATCTAAACTGGCTCATTGTAACAATGATGGCAAATCAGACTTACTGCATTTTTTATATTCTAACCAAAAAAAGTGGGCTAAAGGATCAACAATTGAAGAACTTAATTCAAATTTGTCTTCAGTTATAAAATTATTTGGAAAACCTCTAGATGAAGAAAAGTGTTTTTCTAACACTGAGTTAGAGGCCTTTATCTTAAACGAACGAATCGAGGGTGTAAAAGAATTTGATATAAATTCAACCCCTACACTTATTTTAAACGACCAAAAGTTTGAAAAGACGCTATCGTTTAAAAATTTAAAAAAAGCCATAGAAAAACTGTTATAATTCCTTAATGGAATTTAAAAAAATTCAACTAAACGGTTTTAAATCTTTCGCAGATAAAACAAGTTTACTTATTGAGGACGGTCTAACTGGAATAGTTGGTCCAAACGGTTGTGGTAAATCAAATATCGTTGAGTCTTTAAGATGGTGCATGGGTGAAACATCAGCAAAAAGTATGAGAGGCTCAGGTATGGAAGATGTAATTTTTTCCGGTACTTCAAACAAACCTTCCAAAAATATAGCTGAGGTAATTGTAAACCTATCGAATGATGGAAGTTTAGGATCACACAATTATAAACACATTCCCGAAATAGAAATTAGAAGAAAGATTGAAAAAGATAAGGGATCAAAGTTTCATATAAATGGAAAAGAAGTAAGGGCAAAAGATGCTCAAATGTTTTTTGCTGACCTTTCAACTGGGGCTCACTCTCCATCATTAATAAGCCAAGGTAGAATTGGATCGTTAGTAACAGCAAAACCGAGTGATAGACGGGCAATTCTTGAGGAGGCTGCGGGAATTTCTGGTTTACATGCTAGAAGACATGAGGCTGAAGTAAGATTAAATGCTGCAGAAAATAATTTAAAAAGAGCAGATGAATTAAGGAGACAACAAGAGAAACAACTAGCAAATTTACAAAAACAAGCAGAAGAAGCCGGGAAATATAAGGTGATCTCAGAAGAGATTAAAAAAATTGAGGCTGGATTATATTTTCTCAAATTGCAGGAGATAGATAAAGAAATTACTTTAGAAAAAGAAATTAATAAAGACTCTGATCAGGAATTTGAGAATATTTCAAATAAAATAAATGAAATTGAAAAAAATATAGAAAGTGAAAATGCAACAAATAATCCAATCAAAGAGAAAAATTTTGAAATACTTTCTAAAATCCAAAGATTAAACTTGGAACTTAAAAGTTTGGATGAGGAAAATGATAGAATACAAAAAGAGATCGAAAATTTTAAAAATAGCCTTGTTGAAATCGATAATGATTTAGATAGAGAAAAAAGTATTACGATCGATGCTAATTCAAATGAAAAAAGATTAAAAGAAGAAAAAAATGATTTAATCGATATTGATACAAAATACTACGATACTGAAAAAAAATCTAATGACGATCTTTTTTCCGTAAAAGATAAACTTAAAAACAATCTTGAAAACGTAAAGACTTTAATCAGTCAGAACCAAAATGATGATGCTATAAAAGCTATTGAAGAATGTAAAAACATAATTGAAGAATATGCTGAAAGCTACAGTAAAAATCAAAACATAAAAAACGATTCTATTAAAAGAAAAGAAAGAATAAAAATTATTGATACTGAAATTGAAAGTTGGAAAAACCTACTTGAAAACTCCGACAAATCAATAAAACAACTAAATGAAAGAAGACAAAAATCATCTAGTCAATTAAATCTATTAGAAAATAAACCAAACACCCAAGCAGAAAAAAAAGGGCAATTAACTGAAAATTTAAGACTTTCTGAAATTGAGAAAGAGGAGAATGAAAAATTAATTGAAATATCAGATAAAAAATCTAACGCCCTAAATCTTGAGCTTTCAGAGATCAGAGAAAATTCTATAGAAATCAGAGAAAGAAAAGCGAGTTCAACAGCAACAATTGATGGCCTGTCAAAAAGAAGAATTGATTTGTTAGAGAGAATTGAAAATGAATTAAATCTTGCAGAAAAAGATGTTTTTGAATTCTCAAACTTGAAAGATCAAAGTGATCTCCCGGACGCACTCACACAAGAAGAATTGCTTGATGAAAAGAAAAGAGAGAGAGATAAACTAGGATCAGTAAATCTAAGAGCAGATGAAGAAACAAGTAAATACGAAATTGAAATTAAAAAAATGGAAAAAGATCGATCAGACTTAGTGACAGCTATTGTCAAACTTAAAGAAAGTATTAATGAACTTAATCAAAAAGGTCGAGAAAGACTCCTTGAGGCCTTTGAAAAGGTTAATAGAAAGTTTAATGAAGTTTACACAAAATTATTTAACGGTGGAAGCGCGAAACTGGAATTAGTTGACTCTGATGATCCGCTTGATGCAGGTTTAGAAATGTTGGTAAGTCCTCCAGGAAAAAGACTTCAGTCAATTACTCTTCTTTCAGGTGGAGAGCAAGCACTCACTGCTTTATCTTTAGTCTTTGCAGTTTTCTTAACTAACCCTTCACCAATATGTGTTCTTGATGAAGTAGATGCACCTTTAGATGACGCAAACGTCACTCGTTTTTGTAATCTCTTGGATGAACTCATAAAAATTACTAAAACAAAATTTATTATTGTTACCCATCACGCCCTTACGATGTCAAAAATGAATAGACTTTATGGTGTAACCATGCCAGAGAAAGGCATAAGCCAGCTAGTTTCAGTTGACCTTGAAAAAGCTGAGAGCATGGTTGCCTAGATGGGTAAAGAACGGCTAAAAGATCGCCTAAAAAATGCACGTAAAAAGTTAAAAGTAGAAAAAGAAAATCCCCAAACATCTAATATTGGACAAGCTTTCAAATTGAGCACTGAATTAGTAGCGGCTGTATTAGTAGGGACAATTATAGGGTTTATTTTAGATAATTGGTTTGATACTAAACCATGGTTAATAATAATATTTTTTTTTGTTGGTGTAGTTGCGGGTATATTAAATGTAATCAGGTCAGCAAAAAGACTACAGAATTGATTTTATGGCAGCAAATCCGATGTACCAATTTAATGTTTATAGAATTGGTCCAGAAATTAAAATAGGGGAAATAGATTTATCCTTTACTAATGCTAGTTTATTTATGGTCATAAGCTCATTAGCAATATTGATAATTTTTAATTTAGGTGCACAAAAGAAAAATATAATTCCTGATAAAATACAATTGCTCTCAGAACTTAGCTATACATTTGTGTCTAAGATGATAAGTGATACAGCTGGTTCGAAAGCAAAACCATATTTTTCATTTATATTTTCACTTTTTATGTTTGTTCTTTTTTGTAACATGTTCGGTATGATCCCCTATTCTTTTACAGTAACAAGCCACATAATCGTAACATTTGTTTTAGCAGCATTTATTTTCATTGGAGTGACAATTATTGGATTTATTAAACATGGATTTGGCTATTTAAAACTTTTTGTACCCAGCGGAGTGCCAGCTGTCTTGTTACCACTAATAGTAGTTATAGAAATTATTTCTTATTTAAGTAGGCCCATCAGTTTATCTGTAAGATTATTTGCAAATATGATGGCGGGACATACAATGATGAAAGTATTCGGAGGCTTTGTAGTAAGTCTTGGAATTGTCGGTGGATGGCTTCCACTGAGTTTTTCAGTTGCATTAACAGGTTTGGAGATATTAGTTGCTTTTCTTCAAGCTTATGTTTTTGCAATTTTAACATGCATTTATTTAAATGATGCATTAAATTTACACCATTAATCATAAGGAGGATAATATGGAGTTAGAAGCAGCAAAAATGATTGGAGCAGGATTAGCGGCGATTGCTCTAGCAGGAGCAGGAGTTGGAATAGGTATTATTTTTGGTAACTATCTATCTGGCGCTATGAGAAATCCATCTGCAGCTCAAAAACAATTTCCAAATTTACTTTTAGGTTTCGCATTAGCTGAGGCCACTGGGTTGTTTGGACTTGTTGTAGCTTTAATAATTTTATTTGCTTTTTAAATAATTGTGAAAAAAATTATTTTACTTAATATTTTTTATCTCTCATTCTGTACTGTGGCAGTTAAAAGTGCAGAAAAAGGGGGAATGCCTCAATTGGATCCTGAATTTTGGGTATCGCAAATTTTTTGGTTGACCATAACTTTCGGTACCCTTTTTTTAGTCCTTTCTAAATTTATCTTGCCTAAAATAAGTAAAAACCTAGAGCAGAGAAGATTACAAATTTTAGAAAATATTGAGACAGCTGAAAAGCAAAGAGAACAAAGTGAAAAAAATCTCAAAGAATTTGAAGAGATAATTTTGAAAAGTAAAAACAAAGCTAAAGAAGTAATGTTAGCCGCAAGAGAGAAGATTGTCTCTGAAATAACAAGAAAAAAAACGAAACTCGATGAAGACTTAAATTCAGAAATTCAAAATGTTGAAAAAGAAATAATCGAGTTAAAATTATCTTCACCAAAAAAAATAAATTCAATAGCTTCTAATATAACCAACGAAGTCATAAAAAGGTTAATTGGAACTGATGTAAATGAAAGCAGTGTTTCTGCTTTAGTTGAAGATGAACTTAAAAAATTGAGCAGGAGCAAAAATGGAATTTGATTCAACTTTTTGGGTAGCTGTATCTTTTGTAATTTTTTTCGGAGTTCTAATTTATTTTAAAATCCCAAGAAAAATAAATGAGGCTTTAGACACAAAGATCTCTGAGATAAAAAATGAATTAGATGAAAGTGAAAAGTTAAGAATAGAAACAAAAAAATTATTAGAAGACTCTCAATCAAAATTAAGCTCAGCCGTGAAGGAAAGCAAAAAAATTATAGATCAAGCAAAAAATGACTCTGAAAAAATGGTGAGTGAATTAGAACTTAAGTTTGAGAACTCGGCTAAAATTAAAAAAGAACTATCTTTAAGCAAAATTAAACAAATGAGGGATGAAGCTGTTAGAGAAATTAAAAATACTTCAGTTGATGTTGCATTCTCTGCCTCAGAAAATTTTATTAAAAATTCAATTGAAAAATCGAAGCTCGACAATTTATTTCAAAAAAATTTAGAAGATGCTAAAGATGCTTTGAAAAAAACTAGCTCAAATTAAAATAAATTCTTACATTTTTAGAAAAAAAATATAAATTATTGTTATGAAATCCATAGTCATAGGTTCAGGTTTTGGTGGTATATCTGCAGCCCTTAGGCTGAGAGCAAAAGGCCACGAGGTGACCTTAATTGAAAAACAAAATGATTTAGGTGGTAGAGCAAGAATTTTTAGAAAGAATGGGTTTTCATTTGATGCTGGACCGACAGTAATTACCGCACCTTATTTGATATATGAGTTGTTCGAACTATTTGGAAAAGATCCAAAAGACTATTTAAACATAAAACCTTTAGATATTTGGTATCAATTCGTTTTTGAAGATGGCACAAAATTCAATTACTCAGGAAATGAAGAAGAAATGGAAAAGCAAATATCTGCAATTTCTCCAGATGATTTGAAAGGTTATATTAAATTAGTAAATTTCACCAAAAAAATTTTTGAAAAGGGGTATTTAGAACTTTCAGATGTTCCTTTTACGAAACCTTTTTTCATGATGAAACAAATTCCATCTTTATTAAAGTTAAAAAGTTATAAATCTGTTTATTCTCTTGTGTCCTCATATGTTAAACACGAAAAACTAAGAAGAATTCTTAGCATGCATCCTCTACTTGTGGGTGGTAATCCTTTCACAACAACTTCGATTTATGGCTTAATTCTATATTTAGAAAAGAAATGGGGAATTCATTACTCGATGGGGGGAACTGGAAATATAATTGAAAGTCTTGAAACATTAATGAATGAGGAAAATATAAAAATAAAAAAAGGCTTTGAGGTAAACAAAATTATTTCAAATGGAAAAACAATTAAAGGTATTCGATTGGAAAACGGTGACGAAATTTCTGCAAATAATGTGGTTTGTAATGCTGATCCACCCGATGTCTATGAGAGATTATTAGATAAAAAAGACCTGAATTTTTTTTTCAACTTTAAGAGAAAAAGAATGGATTATTCAATGGGTTTATTTGTTTATTACTTTGGAACTAAAAAAATTTATAAGGATGTCGCTCACCACACAATTAAGTTTGGTGACAAATATAAAGAACATTTGGATGATATTTTTGATAAAAAGAAACTTAACGATGATATTAGCTATTATCTGCATCGACCTACAGCAACAGATAATTCAATGGCTCCAGATGGATGTGATTGTTTTTATGTTCTAGTCCCAGTCCCTAATAATCAATCAAATATAAATTGGTCGGTGAGCGGTGAAAAAATTAAAAATTTAGTAATTGATAAAATGGAAAAGGATTTGCTTCCAAATTTAAGAGAAAACATAGTAGAGGATTTCTACTTAACGCCCGACTACTTTGAAAAAGATCTTAACACAAAATTTGGATCAGGCTTTTCAATTCAACCAAAATTTACGCAATCTGCTTATTTTAGATTTCACAATAAGTCTGAAATTTATGATGGATTATATTTTGTTGGTGCTGGAACACATCCTGGTGCTGGTGTGCCTGGAGTTTTATCATCGGCAAAAGTTTTAGATAAAATTCTTTAATGGTAAATAATCTTTTATCAATTCATGCAAAGTCTTTTAGCTGGGCTGGATTTTTCTTGCCTAACGATGTTTATAAAAATGGATCTGACCTGTATGATTTTTGTAGAATATTAGACGATATTGCTGATGAAGAAATATCTTTAGAGATTAAAAAGAAGAAATTCCTTAACTATAAAAATGACTTTATTAACCACAACTTCGAAAACGATAGTATCAAAAAGATACATCGCATTATTAAAAACTTCGATGTATCAGAAAAAATTGTTCTCGATCTTTTTGATGGCATTGAGTCTGATCTAAAAGAAAAAATAGAATTTAAATCTAAAAGAGAGCTGCTAGTATATTCTTATAGAGTGGCTGGAACGGTAGGTTTGATGATGGCGAAAATTCTTAGAGTAAAATCTAAAACAGCTCTGAAATCTGCAATTGATTTAGGGATAGCGATGCAGCTTACAAATATCTCTAGAGATGTAATAGAAGATAGAGAGAAAAATAGAGAATATATTAAGCATGATATTTCAAATATAAAAAATACAATTACTACTGCAGATTTGTTTTATAATAGTTGTTTTAATTCAATCAGAGAAATTCCAATTAGGTGCCGTTTCGCTATATTAGTCGCTCGCAGAGTTTATAGAGAGATTGGTTATAAAATCATTAAAAAAAGAGACATTGAGGAATATAATCAATCTGGAAAAATTTATGTTACTAAATCTGGCAAAATCGTTCAAACTATTTTAAGTATTTTTGATTTTTTTAGATTATTATTTATTCAATCAGATAATTATTACAGAAATGAAGAGCATAATGAGATTGGTTTAGAAATTAATATAGATGAAAGAATTTGATTATACAATAATTGGTGGTGGTTGCGCTGGCCTCTCCTTAGCTTACGAGCTTGAAATCAATAACAAGTTAAGTGATAAAACCTTAGCTATTATTGAGCCTAGGACTGAATACCAACGAGATAAAACATGGTCTTTTTGGAAAACATTTCCACATAATTTTGAAGATTGTGTGATTAAAAGTTGGGATTCTTTTTCAATTAATATTCCCAATAAATCAAAGCAGGTTGAGTGTGAAAGTCTACCGTATCAATCTGTTGACAGTGGTCTATTTTACAAAAAAACTTTAAACAGACTTAAAGCAAATAAAAATATTCATTTCTTCAGAAATAAGGAGGATGTGAATACAGAAAATTCGTACGTGTTTAATAGTGTTCCTAAAATAAATTCAAATGAAAATGATCTTTGGCAACATTTTGGAGGTTATGAAATTGAAACGGATAAGAATATATTTGATGATTCTATAATTAATTTAATGGATTTTGATTGTGACCAAAAAAATAGCGTTCATTTTTTTTACACTCTTCCGTTTTCAAAAAATAAAGCTTTAATTGAAACAACTTGGTTATCAAATATGAAAGATCCTTCAGAAAAAGACTATGATTTTCAGATTAAGGAATATATTGAAAATATTCTTAAGATTAAAAATTACAAAATTATTTATAAAGAAAAAGGACAGATTCCATTATTTTATCCAACAAATTTAAACGGTGAAAAAAAAATTAATATCGGAACAGCAGGTAAAATGACAAGGTTAAGTACTGGATATACTTTTTTGAATATTCAAGAACATTGCAAATATATTGTTAAAAATTTAGATAGTTTAAAAACTTATAATATCGGAAAAAAATATGAAATTCTTGATAAAATATTTTTAAAAGTATTGAAAAAGAATGCTCAAAGAATGCCAAATATTTTTTTTGAAATCTTTAATTCTAGCTCGGAAACAAGTATAAAATTTCTCTCAAATAAAAGTAATATTTTTCAAGACTTATCAATAATATCGAAAATGCCAAAGTGGCCTTTTATAAAGGCTTTATTCAATTAATGGATTTATATAAAATAAATAAAAAATATTCGTTTTTTTTACTTCTATTCAATATCATTTTTTTAATTTCAATTTCAAAATATTTTGAAAATAAACAAATAGAATTTCAATATCAAACTATCATCTGTTTCTTTTTAATATCTATCATAGGTGTTTCTCACGGAGCTCTTGATCACCTAAAAGGTTATAAATTAATGAAAATCTATAAAGTGGAAAATAAGTCATACTTTTACTTAGCTTATATAGCTGTCTCGTTGATAGTAATTTTTACTTGGATGATAGTTCCAGAAATTGTTTTAATAATTTTTTTAATGGTTGCTTCATATCATTTTGGTAAAGAGGACAGTTGCGTAGAGCAAAACACAAAAAGTTTAGTTTACGATTTTCTATATTTATTTAAAGGAAGTGTAATCATTTTTGCACCCCTTCTATTTCATAATGAAAAAACCAATGAAATTTTCCAAATCTTAAACTTAGACTTAGGTTTTTTAAGCAGTAAATTTTTAATATTAATGATATTTATAAGTTTTATCGCAAACATTATTATAACAGTCCAATCGAACAATGGTGGATTCTTAATTGCAGATTGGACAAATATTATATTGCTTAATGTGTTTCTTTCTCCATTAATTGCCTTCACAATTTATTTTTGTTTTTTACACTCTGTAAGACATTCTCTTTCTCTAATATATGAAATTGATAGTAATAATTTTAAAGTTGGTTTTTATAAGTTTATAAGAAAAGCATTACCACTTACATTAATGACTTTATTACTATTTATAATAAGTCTTTATTTTTTAGCTAATTATTATGCTTTTGATAACGCAATTTTAAAAGTAATATTTATAGGTTTGGCGTCTTTAACCTTTCCGCATATATTATTAGAGTACCTTATAGAAAAAAATGAAAAATAAAGATTTAAAAATATATTTAGCTGCTCCTAGAGGATTTTGTGCTGGAGTTGATAGAGCAATAGAAATTGTTAAAAAAAGTATAAATAAATTTGGGTCGCCAGTTTATGTACGACATGAGATAGTGCATAATAAACATGTAGTAGAAAATTTAAAAAAAATTGGGGCAATATTTGTAGAAGAACTAAGTGAAATTAAAGACAAAACTAGACCAGTAATTTTTTCAGCTCATGGAGTGCCAAAAAAAGTTCCAAAAGAAGCTCAAGACTTAAAAATGGAATATGTAGATGCTACTTGTCCTTTGGTTTCTAAAGTACATAGAGAAGCTGAAAATTTAAATAAAGCGGGTTTCCATATTTTTTTAATTGGTCACAAAAATCATCCTGAAGTAGTTGGCACTATGGGTCAAATACCAGAAGGATCGATAGAATTAGTTGAAACGATTGATGATGTTAAAAATCTAAATATTCCATCAAGCAAAAAATTAGCTTTTGTAACTCAAACAACTCTTTCTGTTGATGATACAAAAGATATTATTGATGCTTTAAAAAAAAAATTTCCACAAATTAAAGAGCCAAATAAAGAAGACATCTGTTATGCCACGACTAATAGACAAGCAGCCGTTAAACAGATTGCATCAAAGTGTGATATGTTCTTTGTGATTGGAAGTAGGAATTCTTCTAATTCAAAAAGGCTTGTTGAGGTAGCAAATAAAGCAGGATGTGATTACTCAGAGTTAATACATTCTGAAAGTTCAGTTCCTTTAGAAAAAATTTCTAAGTGTAATAGTATAGGTATTTCATCAGGTGCATCAGCACCTGAAATTTTAGTTCAGAATTTTATAGAAAAAATTAAAGAAAAATTTAATGTCGAAATTCAAGAAGTCGAAATAGTAAAAGAAAACGTAACTTTTAAAGTTCCAGGAAAACTCAATTAATGGCTGTATTTACAAAGTTAAATCAAGCTGACATTTATAATGTCCAAAATATTTTTGGATTTAAAAAAATCACAAGCTTTAAGGGTATTAAAAAAGGAATAGAGAATACAAATTATACTGTTGCCACAAAAAATAAAAAATACGTCTTAACGATTTTTGAAAGTAGAGTTAATAATAAGGATTTGCCTTACTTTATGAAGTTGATGGATGCACTTTCGAAAAAAGGTATTAAATGCCCATCTCCAATCAAAAATAAATTTGGAAAATACATATTTAATTTAAAAAGAAAAAAAGCTTGTCTAGTTTCCTTCTTAGAGGGTAACGATAAAAAAAAGCTTTTGGAAAAAGATTTATTAGTCATTGGAAAAAAAATTGGTTTAATGCATAAAAAATTAACAAAGATAAAACTTAAAAGAAAAAATAGCTTTTCACCCCTCAAAATAAATAGTCTTATAAATAAAATTAAATTAAGAAATTCGAAGTTACCTAAGAATCTTAAAGAAGAAATGAAGGAAAGTTTTCGTGATATCAGCAAAAAATGGCCAAAAGGAATACCAAGTAGTGTGATTCATGGTGACTTGTTCATTGACAATATTTTTTTTCACAAGGGAAAATTCGGGGGGTTTATTGATTTTTATTTTTCAGCTTATGATTTTCAAGCTTATGAACTTGCTATTTGTATAAATTCTCTTTGTTTTAATAAAACAAAAAATAAATTTAATTTTAATAAGAAAAAAGCTTCTAAGCTTTTCAAGGGTTATGAAAGTATAAGAAAACTTGAACCAGAGGAAAAAAGGAGTATGAAAATTCTTTGTAAAGGATCTGCCTTAAGATATCTGGCTACAAGAGCGTATGATTACGTAAATACTCCTAAAAATATTTTAATAAAAAAAAAGGATCCATCAGAATATATACAAAAACTTAGGTTTCATGACTCTATAGAAAAATTTGAGGAATACCTTAATGATTAAAATTTATACTGATGGATCCTGTTTAGAAAATCCTGGCAATGGTGGGTGGGCAGCAATAATTATAAACAATGGACAAAAAACTAAGATTAAAGGAAGTAAAAAGAATACTACAAATAATCAAATGGAGTTACTCGCCCCTATTGAAGCATTAAAAAAAATTCCCAAAGGAAGTAAAGTTCAAATTTTTACAGACTCTAAATATGTTAAATCAGGAATAACAGAATGGATTTATAACTGGAAAAAAAATGGATGGAAAACCGCAAACAAGCAAGAAGTTAAAAATAAAGATCTTTGGACAGAGCTGGATATTTTAGCTAATGAATTTGAAATAAGTTGGAATTGGGTAAAAGCACACTCTAATGACGAGTTAAACAATGAAGTTGATTTTATTGCAAGAGAAGCTGCCAAAGTTTAATTTAATTATTTTTTAGGTTGAGCTCCATATTTATTTTTTGCTCTTTTACCTGGTTGAGAATACCAAAAAGCCCAAACCGCAAGCGTAACTAAATAAATTACATAACCCGTTCCTAAAAGTTCATCAGCAAGGAAGCCTGGATAGAAAATTAACTGCATCCAACCAGAATAATTTAAATCGTGTAATCTTCTAGCTGTGACACAAACAGATGGTGCGAAAACTGGAACAAGCAAAAACAAAATAGCTAAGTCCATTTGAGCATCTGAGGCACCGACGATACCTAGTCCAAACCCAGCAACAAACATATAAAGGAAAATTGCTAAATGAAAATACCAAAATTCAGATCTAGATGCCCTGCCATCTGCTTTAGCGTATTTTGAAAAACAAGTTCTTAATGCTTCTTGAAAACCCATAAATGATAATTATAGACATTTTTAGCAATAGTCAAAGATTACTTAATAAGCATTAAATTTTGCTTTTAATAAAGCTTTTTACCTCTTCGGTATTTTTTTTTAATAAGTGAAAACTTTCCTGTTTGTCCAGCACATGCTGAAGTTCTTTTGGTAATTTTTCATGTTTATTAATCGCGTTATTTGTGGCATCTGGAAATTTACATGGGTGTGCAGTTGATAAAACTATACAATCATTCAAAGATAGTTTTTGTGCAGCACCTACTCCAATGGCTGTATGCGGATCTAAAACCATATCATTTTCCTCATAATTTTTTTTAATAATCTCTAGAGTTTCTTTTTCATTACAACTTTCTGATAAAAAATCTTTTTGAATTATGTCTAAATCTGACTTTTCAATTTTGTAAGAATTCTGCTTAACTTTTTTCATAATTTCTGCCGTTTTTTCACAGTTAGAATTATTCACGTAATAAATTAATCTCTCAAAGTTACTGGCTAATTGAATATCCATACTTGGTGATAAAGTTTCTCTAACTTCTTTTGAAATATAGTTTCCTTTTGTAATGGCTCTATGCAAAATATCATTTTCATTTGTTGCAACAATTAATTTATTAATTGGCAATCCCATTTTTTTTGCGAGAAATCCTGCAAAGACATCACCAAAGTTTCCTGTTGGAACTGAAAAAGAGATATTGTCTTTTTCTAATTTAAAATATGCATAAAAATAATATACCGCTTGAGCAATTATTCTCGCCCAATTTATTGAGTTTACTCCTGACATATTTATAGATTTTGAAAACTCAAGATCAGAAAACATTTGTTTTACAATATTTTGACAATCATCAAAGTTTCCGTCAATTGCGATATTAAAAACATTTTTTTCTTCCACAGTAGTCATAATTTTTCTTTGAACAGAGGAAATCCTATTATTTGGATGTAAAACAAATATATTTAAATTAGATTTTCCTTTAATCGCATCAATAGCTGCTGCACCGGTGTCCCCTGAAGTTGCGACAACTATATTTATTGTTTTGTTATTTGATTTTAAGAAATGCTCATACATATTTCCAATTAATTGCATCGCAATATCTTTAAAAGCTAAAGTGGGTCCATGAAACAATTCCAAGATTTTTAATTGATTTAAATCAACTATTTTGACAACATCTTTTTCTCTAAAGTTAGAATAAGATTTTTTAACAATTTCATTTAATTCTTTTTTACTTAAGAAATCACCAGTGTATAAATAGATAATTTCGGTAGCTAGATCTATATAATTTAATTTTTTTAGAGAGTTCATTTTGCTCTCATCAAATTTTTTGATATTCAAAGGTATAAAAAGGCCTCCGTCATCAGCAAGACCTTTGAGAAATACCTCGCTAAAGGAAAATTTCTTATTATCACCCCTTGTACTTATATATTCCATTAATAATTTTTTTTTCTAAAATATAGATATATCAAAAGAATTGATATCGCTATTGAAAACCATGTTAAGGAGTATTTAAGGTGATTATTAGGCAGATCTGATGAAATTTTTTTTGGTATTGGAAAAGAGTTTGTTTGTTCTCCATTTTGAATAAAAATTATAAAAGGAGAAAATGTTTTGCCAGTATGTTTTTTTAAATCTATATCATCAAGTTTAAACCAATAATTTTTTGTTAAATCATTATTAGGTTTGAAATAATTTTTACTTGATTTTAACTTTGTAATACCAAAGTATTCTGATTGTTTTAGATCAAATGAATTGCCTTTCAAATCTCTTGGTATCCATCCTTGGTTAATTAAAAAGTTTTCTCCTTCAATATCAACTTCTTTAATTATATTAAAACCTGGTTCCCCATTATCACTGAGTCCATATAAATAAATTAAATTCTTATTATCGATTTTTCCTTTGAATTTAATTTTTTGAAAATTTTTAATTTTCTGAGCCTCAAATTTTACTGGATTGTTTATGAGAGAAGAATTAATTTCTTCAATTAGATTGTTTTTCCAATTAAGTCTGTACAATTGCCAAAATCCAAGAGCAAGAAAAAGGGTAATAAAAAAAGAAACAAATATTGTGAAAAGAAACTTATATCTCAATGAAATTAGCTTCCCCAAACGTAGATTGCTGCAAATAAAAACAACCAAACTACATCAACAAAATGCCAATACCATGCTGCAGCTTCAAATCCAAAATGATGATCCTTATTAAAATGACCAAGTTTTCCTCTCCACAAACAAACAGCTAAAAAGATAGTTCCAATTACCACGTGAAAGCCATGAAAGCCTGTGGCCATGTAAAATGTTGCACCGTAAATGTGCCCTGAAAAATCAAAACTCGCATGTTGATACTCATATATTTGAAGAAGAGTAAAAAAGAAACCTAGTAGAACTGTTGCCCATAAGCCTTGAATAAAACCTTTTCTATCATCTTCTAACAAAGAGTGGTGAGCCCATGTGACAGTTGTTCCAGATAATAATAAAACTAGAGTATTGATTAATGGAATGTCCCACGGGTTAAAAACTTCAATATCTTTTGGCGGCCAAACTCCACCAACAAAAGCGCTTGGATACAAACTGGCATCAAAGTAAGCCCAAAACCAGGCAACAAAAAACATTACTTCAGATGCTATAAACAATGTCATTCCATAACGATGATGTATCTGAACAACTGGTGTATGGTGACCTTGATGTTCAGCTTCATTAACAACATCTCTGAACCACATGTATGCCCCATAAATTAAAAGAGCGAAACCAAGTAACATAGCCCACATGACTTTTGAGTGAAAATAATAAACTGATCCCACAGCAGTAATTAAGGTAGCAAAAGATGTATAGATTGGCCACGGACTTGGATCAACCAAGTGGTAATCATGTTTTTGATCTTTAGAGCTCATATTTAATTAACCTTTGATTGTTTATAATAGTCAGAAGAAAAAAATGTATATGACATTGTAATATCATCAATGTTTTTAGTTTTTGGATCATTTACCATTTCAGGATCTAAATAGAAAGTTAAAATATAACTCATTTTTTCTCCACTTTTAAGTGTTTGCTTTTCAAAACAAAAACATCCTAGTTTATTAAAATATTGTCCAAAGGTTGATGGGGATACGTTGTAACTTGCAACTCCACTTGATGGTTCTTTTCCAAAGTTTTCTACTTCAAACTCAACTTTATAAACCTTGCCTGGTTTTATATCGTATAAAGATTTATTAGCTTTAAAATTCCAAGCCAAGTCTGTTTGAACATTTGTGTCAAATCTTACTCTAACAGGTTCATCAATTACTATTTTTGGAGCTTCTTTTGAGATTTGAGTAGTGCCCCCAAATCCTGTGACACGGCAGAATAAATCATAGAGTGGAACAGCGGCAAATGATAATCCCAGCATTAGAAAGAATATTAAAGATAAAATTAATGGCGTTAGGTTTTTTTTACTAATCATATGGCTCTTTCAAAAACTCCAACATTGTAAAGTGTAAATATAAAAAGTAATAAGATAAATACTATAAGTCCAATAGCAGTAAATATATTTTTCTTTTTAATTTTTTTATCAACTTCCATTAGAATAATTTATCAATTAAAAATAATACAAATATAAAAAACAAGTAAAAGATTGAATACCCAAAAACTCTTTTGGCTTTTTGTAAATCAAAAGAGTCCTTTTTTGTTCTTAATAAAGCAAAACACAATAAAATATAATAAATTGTAAGGCCAAAGGTGCTAATCAGAAATAATTCTCCAACAAAACCTATTATGTAAGGTAGCGCCAATGTCGGAAGCATTAAAAGTGAGTATACAAAAATATTTTTTTTTGTATTTTCTATACCATTTGTAACTGGTAACATTGGAATTTTAGCTCTTTTGTAGTCACTTACTTTATACAAGCTTAAAGCCCAAAAATGTGAAGGTGTCCAAAAAAATATTATTAAGAAAAATGATAGCGCTTCCAAACTTAAAGAATTAGTAACAATTGTCCATCCAATTACAGGGGGCAACGCACCAGATGCTCCACCAATTACTATGTTTTGTGGTGTTCTTCTTTTAAGCCAAATTGTATAAACAAATAAATAAAAACTAATTGTAAAGAGTAATACTAAAGCAGACAGCAGGTTTGAAAAATAGTAAAGTCCTATAACTGAAACTAGCGAAAGGACTATTCCAAAAACAAGTGCATGTTTTTTTTTTAGTTTTCCTGTTGGAAGAGGCCTTAAACATGTTCTGCTCATTAGTTTATCTAAATCTGCCTCATACCACATATTAAGAGCCCCTGCTGCTCCAGCACCAAGTGTCACAAAGAAAATGTTTGTTATTGATTTAACAAAACTGATTTCACCCGGAGCAGTTAATAAACCAACCGCGCAGGTAAATATCACCAATGACATTACTCTAGGTTTCATCAGTCTTAGCAATTCTAAGAAAATGGATACATCAAATAGTGAAATACTTTTTGCTCTAGAATTATAAGTTGTCATCTAATGCCAATAATTATGTGCTTGTTTTTTCAGCTTCCCCGTACTCATTTACTTTTGGTAATTCCTCAAATGTATGAAAGTTTGGTGGTGATGGAACTGTCCACTCTAAAGTAGTTGCACCTTCGCCCCAAGGATTTTGAGCTGCTGCTTTTTTTTTCATAAATGCGTAAGCTAAATTAATTAAAAATACTGCTAATCCTACAACTGAAATATATGAACCAATTGAAGAAATATAATTCCAATCTGCAAATGCATCTGGATAATCAGCGTATCTTCTTGGCATACCAGCTAATCCTAAAAAATGTTGAGGGAAAAATATTAAATTTACTCCAATAAATGTTAGCCAAAAATGTAGTTGTCCGAGCCATTCTGAATATTCGTAACCAGACATTTTTCCAAACCAATAATAGAACCCTGCAAAAATTGCAAAAACTGCTCCGAGAGACAACACGTAATGAAAGTGTGCTACTACATAATATGTATCGTGTAAGGCTGTATCAACACCAGCGTTAGCTAGAACTACACCAGTAACACCTCCGACTGTAAATAAGAAAATAAAACCAAGAGCCCACATCATTGGAGTTTTAAAAGATATAGAGCCACCCCACATAGTTGCTATCCAAGAGAAAATTTTTATTCCTGTAGGAACAGCAATGATCATTGTTGCTGCAAGAAAATATGCTTTTGTATCAGTGTTCAATCCTACCGTATACATGTGATGTGCCCAAACTACAAAACCAACAATGCCAATCGCGACCATTGCATAAGCCATACCTAAATATCCAAAAACTGGTTTTTTAGAAAAAGTTGAAACAATATGACTTATCATTCCAAAACCTGGTAAAATCAAAATATAAACCTCTGGATGACCAAAGAACCAAAATAAATGTTGAAATAAAAGTGGATCTCCACCTGTTTGCGCATCAAAGAATGCTGTTCCAAAATTCCTATCTGTTAACAACATTGTTATTGCTCCAGCTAAAACTGGTAAAGATAAAAGTAATAAAAAAGCTGTTACAAGAATTGACCAAGCAAACAATGGCATCTTATGCAAAGTCATTCCTGGTGTTCTCATATTTAATATCGTAGTAATAAAATTTACAGCACCGAGTATTGAAGAAGCTCCCGCTATATGAAGACTAAGTATTGCTAAATCCATTGCAGGACCTGGTTGACCAGTTTTAGATGACAATGGCGGATAGATTGTCCAGCCTCCTCCTACACCTTGTGCGCCTGGAGGCCCATCTACAAATATTGATGAAAGTAATAAAATGAATGACACTGGTAATAACCAAAAAGATATATTATTCATTCTTGGAAAAGCCATGTCTGGGGCCCCTATCATAATTGGTACAAACCAATTTCCAAAACCACCAATCATTGCTGGCATGACCATAAAGAAAATCATTATCAAACCATGACCAGTTACTAAAACATTATATAAGTGATAATTGCCACCTAGTATTCCATCACCTGGGTGCATCAACTCCATTCTCATTAAAACGGAAAAAGCAGTTCCAATTATTCCAGCAATAATTGCAAAGATTAAATACATTGTACCTATATCTTTATGATTTGTGGAATAAGCCCATCGTTTCCATCCTGTTGGATGGTGATGTGAATGATCTTGTGAAGTAATTGTTGTCATATTAATTTTTTGCTAATAATTTATTTTTATTAGTTTCTATCTCCTCTTTTGCAAACTTTATTTTGGCCTCTTCCAACCAAGTGTTATACTCTTCATCTGTTACAACTCTAACTGTGATTGGCATGAATGCATGTTTAATACCACATAATTCTGAACATTGTCCGTAATACGTTCCAACCCTATCTGCCTTAAACCAAGTTTCGTTTACTCTTCCAGGCATCGCGTCTCTTTTTACTCCAAATGATGGTAGCGCCCAAGCATGCAAAACATCATTTGCTGTTATTAAAACTTTAACAACTTTGTTTACTGGCACTACAACCTCATTATCAACTGCCAAAAGTCTAGGTTGACCTGGTTTTAAATCTTCTTCTTCTACCATGTAAGAGTCGAATATTATATTTTCGTCAGGATATTCATAACCCCAATACCACTGGTAACCTATGGCTTTAATCGTTACATCAGCTTTAGGGATTGTATCTTGTGAATAAAGAATTTTAAAAGATGGAACTGCCATTACAATTAAGATTAAACATGGAATAAGTGTCCATAGTATTTCAACAGCAACATTGTGCGTTCTTTTAGACGGGTTAGGATTTCTTGAAGCTCTGAATCTTATACATGTATAAGCCATCAAAAATAGCACAAATCCACTTATCGCAACAATTATTGGCACCAACATATAGTCGTGAAATTTTACAATTTCATACATAGATTGAGAGGCTGGTTTTTGGAATCCTAATTGCCAATCTTTTGGTTCGTTAGCATACAATGTAAACGGTATTAATAAAGCAAATGTGTATAATAATTTTTTCAGCATTTTTATCTCGTTTTTATACAGTTTTTAATTCAATTAACAAATTCAATTAATGCGACAATTACGAATTGAAATAGATGAAATTCACTAATGAAATAGCGGTTATAACGGCAGTATCTGACCTTAAAATATTCTTTGATATAGTAAAAGATTTCACATCAGGAACTTTCAAAATAGACTCGCGTTCAGCTGGTGAAAAATCACCTTCGGGTCCTATCAAAATACTTAAAGCTTCTCCTTTTTTGATATTATCATTTTTTAAAACAGTTTGGGAATTCACATCGGCAAATAATAGTTTAGTGGAACTATCTAAGTTTTTTAGAAAGTCTTTAAGTTTTTTGACTTCTGAAATTTCTGGAGGATTTAATTGATTGGATTGTTCTGTAGCTTCAATAACTATTTTTCTTGCTCTTTCATAATTTAAGTCTTTTACTTCTGTTCTCTCAGAAACAATTGGGATTATTTTGCTCACACCTAGTTCAGTAGATTTTTGTAAAATTGTTTCCATTGGAGTTTTTTTGACTAAACAAATTGCAAGTTCAATTTTAGATTCATTGCTTGCTTGTTTTATTTTTTTTGTAAATTTTACTTCAACCTTATCTTTTTGAATTAAAGTTATTTCACTTTCCCACTCCCCATCTTTATTAAAAAAATTTATACATGAACCTATTTTAAGTCTCATCACGTTTGCTACATAATGACCATGTTCCTTTGAAAGTAACTTAATTGTATTTTCGACTATACTGTTTGGGTGATATAATCTAATATTCATAAAATATAGTATAATATAAAAAATTAAATTTAAGTATGGATTTTAAAGCAATAGTATTTGATGCTTATGGAACATTATTTGACGTAAATTCAGCGGCAGAGAAATGTAAACATAAAATAGGAGATAGATGGGAAGCCTTTGCAAATTTTTGGCGAACTACACAACTTGAATATACTTGGTTGAGAAGTTTAATGAAAAGACATAAAGACTTTTGGCAAATAACTGAAGATAGTTTGGATAAATCTATTAATGTTTTTAACATAGATACAAGCATGAAAAATGAATTACTTAACCTTTATAAAGTTTTATCCCCCTACCCAGAGGTAAAAGAGGTTTTAACAGACTTAAAAGAGAAAAATCTTAAGCTCGCGATACTTTCAAATGGCACTCCGGATTTGATTAATGAATTAGTAAATACCAATAAATTAGACACTACTTTTGATGATCTTTTTTCAATTGAGGAAGTGAAAATTTACAAGCCTGACTCAAGGGTATACGATCTTCCGGTTAATAAATATAAAATTCAACCCAAAGAAGTTGTTTTTTTGAGTGCAAATACTTGGGATGTATCAGGTGGTGGTAATTTTGGTTACAACGCTGTCTGGGTAAATCGTAACAACTCTCATTTTGATAATCTTGATTATAAACCAAAAAAAGAAATTAAAAATTTAAAAGGACTACTTGAAATAGTTTGAAACATAATTAAACTAAAGCCATGTCAAATATTGAAATCAAAAAAATTGTTAAATCTATTGAAACATCAGATGGTGCGGGTGTAAAACTAAAAAGAAGTATAGGAACACCAGAGGCAGATTATATTGATCCTTTTTTAATGTTGGATGAATTTGGTTCAGAAAATAAAGATGATTATGTTGCAGGTTTTCCGCCTCATCCTCACAGAGGTATTGAAACAGTCACTTATATGCTTAAAGGAAAATTTGAGCATGAGGATAGCACTGGTGCTAAAGGAATAATGTCATCTGGAGATGTACAATGGATGAAAACTGGAAGAGGAATAATACATTCTGAAATGCCTGCCATGTCTGATGGTCAATTACTTGGGTTTCAATTGTGGATTAACATGCCCGCAAAATTAAAAAAAAATAAACCCGAATATATTTATATTAAAAACAAGGAGCTTGGAACTTATAGTGATGATGAAAAAGTAGTTAAAGTTATTGCTGGAAAGTACAAAGATGTTGAAGGTCCCGAAAAAAACCATAATGTTGAACCAATCTATTTCCACATTGTATTAAAAAATGGGAAGGAATTCTCTTGCGAGGTTCCAGAAGGACACAATTCATTTATTTATTTGTTAAAGGGTCAAATTAAAGTTGGCGCAACAAATCATGAAAAAACAAATGACTCAAATTTGATATTGTTAAAACAAGGCAAGAACCTTCAAGTCAAAGCTGAAAAAGATAGCGAATTTTTATTTATCGCAGGTAAACCAATTGGCGAACCAATAGCTAGAGGGGGTCCATTTGTTATGAATACTAAAGCTGAAATTATTGAAGCAATAAACGATTATCAAAATGGTACTTTCGCAAAATATTAAATGTATTCTGTAAATTTTTCAAAAACTGGTGGTCCTGAGGTTTTAAAATATGAAAAGCTTTCTATCTCAGATCCTAAAGAGAGTGAAGTATTAATAAAGCATTCAGCCATAGGTTTAAACTTTATAGATACATATCATAGATCGGGACTATATCCTGTTCCTCTTCCATCAGGAATCGGACTTGAGGGTGCGGGGATTATAGAAAAAGTTGGGCCAGGTGTTAAAAATTTTAAAGAAGGTGATAAAGTGGCTTACGCAGCTGCACCTCTTGGTTCATATTCAACACATAGAATTTATCCAACAAAAAATTTAGTTAAAGTGCCAGATGGAATAGACCTTGAGATTGTGGCTTGTTTAATGACCAAAGGTTTAACAACTTTCTATCTTTTACACAAAACATATCCAGTTAAAAAAGGTCAAACAGTTTTATTCCACGCTGCAGCTGGTGGGGTTGGTCAAATTTTTTGTCAATGGGCTAAAAGTTTAGGTTGCAAAGTAATAGGAACAGTTGGATCAGACGAAAAAATTAAGTTAGCAAAAAAATACGGATGTGATGAAGTAATAAATTATAATAAAGAAAATTTTAAAGATAAGGTTTTAGAATTAACCAATAATGAGGGTTTACCAGTGGTATATGATGGGGTTGGAAAAAATACTTTAGAAAATTCATTAGGATGTTTAAAAATGCGAGGAACAATGGTTTCATTTGGAAACGCATCTGGAAAATTAGATCCTGTTGATGTTGGAAAACTTATTGCACCAAAAGGATTATATCTTACAAGACCAAGCATCGCTCACTACACATCTACAAGAGAAGAATTAGATGAAGCGTCAAATAAACTTTTTGAAATGGTTAAATCAGGGGCAGTAAAAGTTGAAATATATAAGAAATACTTTTTGAAAGATGCATCAATTGCACATCAGGATTTAGAGGGAAGAAAAATTTTAGGACCTGCTATTATTACTCCTTAAACTGTACATCCATATCTGAAATGTGCAATTTTAGAGCTTTTGTTGAAATTTGAATTTCTCTTATAAAAAAAACTATAGACACCATCATAGAGAGGCAACAAGATCCAAATATAATTCTTGCAACTAGTATTTTATCTAAATATAGCGCAAACACTGTTAACATATTAAATAAGAATCCAAATGCTGAAAACATGATTGTAAGTTTTAAAACTCCTATCCTATCATTTAAATTAATTAATTGATTCTTCCACTCAGGTGGGGTGTGTTTTTCAAATACATGTTCGTCGTGAATTTTTCTTATTAAATTACTTAAGGTATGAAACCTGTTGCTGTAAACACCCATTATTAATGGAATTGCAGGAAACATCAGAGCTGTGACTGTGTAATCAATATCCATAACGAATCAATTTGATTATGAAACGATGCTTTGTTATTTACAAGAAAATTATCATGAAAAATTTTGAATTATTTTTAGAATTAACAAGACTTAAAAAGCCTATTGGTTTTATGCTATTGTTTTGGCCATGTCTTTGGGGTCTAACACTTGCTCTTCAATTTTCAAATGATCACTTGATTTTTTTAAAGTATTGTTTTTTGTTTTTTTTTGGAGCAGTCTTGATGAGGTCCGCAGGATGTATTGTTAATGATATTTTGGATAGAAACATTGATGTAATGGTTGAAAGAACAAAAAATAGACCTATTGCATCTGGAAAAATTTCTGTGAAAAAAAGTCTTATCTATGTTTTTTTGTTATGCTCTATTGCATTTTTAATTTTAATTCAGTTTAATTTAAATACAATTATTTTAGGCTTAGCCTCAATGCCTTTTGCATTTTCATACCCCATGATGAAAAGATTTACTTATTGGCCTCAACTTTTTTTAGGCGTTACATTTAATTATGGTTTGGTAATGGCCTGGGTTTCATTAACAAATGAGTTTAGTATTTATCCTCTAATATTATATTTTGGAGCCATATTTTGGACACTAGGTTACGACACAATATATGGATTTCAAGATATTAAAGATGATGAAATTATAGGAGTAAAATCAACATCAATTATATTTAAAAAAAATCCAAAATTATTTTTATTTTTATGTTATTTAATTTTTTATATGTCTCTTTTTCTAACAGGAGTAATAATGTCTTATAGTGTATTTTATTTTATCTTTTCCATAATTGTTTTTTTACAATTGATGATGTTCCAAATTAAGCCTTTGAATATTTCAAAACCAGAAAAATGTTTAAAAAAATTTAAAAGTAATAATTTTTTAGGATTTTTAGTTTTTTTAAATATTTTGATAGGCGGATATCTTTAATGAAAAATAGTGATATACTAAAAAGATTGTATAAAGACTATACAAGAAAATATTTATTCAAAATAATTATTGCTTTCATTCTGTCATTAGTACTCGCTGGAAGTACCTCTTCTATTGCTTACCTGTTAGACCCAGCAATTGAAAAAATCTTTTTAAATAAAGATGAAACTTTAATTTATTTAATTCCTTTCTTGATAGTAGTGGCTTTTGCTTCAAAGGGAGCGTCACTTTATGGAGCAAAAGTTATCATGATAAAAATTTCAGAAGAAGTAAGAAAAACCTTACAGATTGATATGATGAAGTCGCTTATAAAGGCCGATACAAATTTTATAGAAAAAAAACATTCAGGAAAAATAATAACAAATATTATGAATGATGTAAATTTTATGACGGGACTGGTAAGTGTGGCTATATTAAATTTGTTTAAAGATAGTTTAACCCTAATTGGTTTATTGTCTGTTATGTTTTACCAGAACTGGAAACTGTCTCTTGTTGCAATAATAATGATTCCACTAGCAAGTTTTTTTGCAAATTTTTTAGGTAGGCGAATTACAAAAATCACTACACAAGCAATGGACAAAGCTGGTTTGGTTAATACCTATTTACTAGAAATTTTTAAAAATCATAAACTGATTAAAATTTTTCAAAAAGAATCATATGAGATAGCTCGGGCTGATAATGTTTTAAAGGAGCTTATGAGCAGAGCAAAGAAACTAAATATAATTTACGCAAGATCCTCTCCAATAATGGAAGCTTTAACGGGAATTATGATTGCAATACTTATTTTTTATTCAGGTAATCTCATAATTAATGATGAATTAGGTATTGGAAACTTTTTTTCATTTTTAGCTGCAATGATGCTAGCGTATCAACCAGTTAGATCACTTGCTACGCTCAATATAACTATCAATCAAGGATTAGCTGGTGCAAAAAGAATACTGCCAATCCTTGATTTAAAAGAAAAAATTTCTGAAGATGATAGTTTGGAGAAAATTAATTTGAATAGTGGAAACATTGAATTTAAAAATGTAAATTTTACTTACGATAAAGAGGAAAGAGTGGTTCTAAATGATATAAATTTATTAATTGCTGGTGGAAAAATGACATCTCTTGTTGGTCACAGTGGCGCAGGTAAATCTACAATACTTAATTTAATTCCTCGATTTTATGACCCCCAATCTGGTGACATAAAAATTGACGATCAGTCTATTTATTCAAAAAGATTATCTTCACTAAGAAATAATATTTCTCTAGTAAGCCAGGAAACTACCTTGTTTGATGATACGGTGTTAAATAATATAAAATATGCAAACTTAGATGCAACAGATGAGCAAGTTCGAGAGGCAGCAAAGTTATCTCACTCATCAGAGTTCATTGACACACTTCCTAAAAAATATAACACTTTAATTGGTGAAAATGGGGTAAGGTTATCTGGAGGTGAAAAACAGAGAATTTCAATAGCTCGAGCAATTTTAAAAAAGAGCAAAATTATTCTTTTAGATGAAGCAACATCCTCTTTAGATGCTGAAACAGAGCAAAAAATACAGGATGCTATTAATTTTTTAACTAGAGGAAGAACTACTTTGGTTATTGCACATAGATTATCAACTATTTTAAATTCAGATAAAATTTACGTTATTGATAACGGGAAGGTTATAGGAGATGGTAAACATGATGAATTAATTAAAAATTCCAAAATTTACAAAAATTTTTACGAAAAACAAATTCAAAAAAATTGATGAGGATAATCTATAGTTTTTTAGTACACATAGTTATTATTTTATCACCTATTATTATCTTTTACAGAATATTAAAAGGAAAAGAAAATCCTAAAAGATTCTTTGAAAAGTTCTCAATAAACAAAAAAAAAAGAAGCAAGGGTAAACTTGTTTGGTTCCATTGTTCAAGTGTAGGCGAATTTTTAAGTATCGTGCCTTTAATTCAAGAGTTTGAAAAAATGAAAAGTATCAAACAAATTCTTATTACAACTTCAACACTAAGCTCTTCAAAAATTTTTGAGAAATTTAGGTTTAAAAAAACCTTACACCAATTTTATCCTTTAGATAATAATTACATAATCAAAAATTTCTTAAATTACTGGAAACCGTCATATGTTTTTTTTGTAGAGTCTGAAATTTGGCCCATAATGATCTCAGAATTAAAAGAAAGAGGAATTAAAGTTGTTCTAATTAATGCCAGAATGAGCGAGAAATCATTTAGAAGATGGTCGTATCTTAGAGGCTTTGGGAAAGGTATATTAGAGAAATTTGATTACATATTCCCTCAAAATAAAGAGACTTTTCAATACTTCAAAAAACTTGGTGTTAAAAAACTTAAATTTTTAGGAAATCTTAAGTTTATCGGCTCTAAAAATGATGAGAAGATAAAAGTGAAAAATCAATATTTTAAAAATAAAATAATTTTATGTTCAGCGAGCACTCACTATAATGAGGAAGAAATTTTTGCAAATTTACATATTAAGTATAAAAAAAAAATTTCAAATTTAATAACGATCATTATTCCAAGACATATAGAGAGAACAGATGAAATTACACGAATGTTGGATAAAAAAAAATTGAAATTTATGAAATACAGTGAAAATAAAAGAGACTTAAAAGATTGTGATATTTATATAGTCGATAGTTATGGTGAAAGTAAGTCATTTTATAAAATAAGTAATGTTGTTTTTTTAGGTGGATCTTTGGTTTCAAAAGGTGGACAGAATCCATTAGAGGCTTTGAGATTCGGTTGCAATATAATGCACGGAAATTACACTTATAATTTTAAGGATGTTTATAAAATGTTAGAAAAAGAAAAGCTTTCTCTTAAAGTGTCAGGAAGCAAGGACTTGGAAAGGAAGGCTTTTGCCTTATTCAAAAAAAGAAATAATTCTAACAAGATTAAAAAGCTCAATAAAATTGGAAATTTGATTTTAAAAAAAAATTTAAGTGAACTAAAAAGGATTGTTTTATGAAATTTTATAAGCCAAAATTTTGGGATAAAAAAAACTTCAATCTAATATCATTATTGCTACTGCCGTTATCATTAATTATCATTATAAAAAACTATTATGAAAATAGTAAAATTAAAAAGAATTATTATAATTTTAGAACAATTTGTGTTGGAAATATTTATATCGGTGGAACTGGTAAAACACCTCTCGTAAATAATTTGGCAAATCATTTTAAAAAGAAATTTAAAACTTTCATAATTAAAAAGAATTATACTTCTCATCAAGACGAAAAAAGGCTTTTAGAGTTAAATCACAAAGTTTTTTTTGAAAAAACTAGAGAACTTTCTTTGTTTAAAGCTGAACAAGAAAAAGCAAAGATAGTAATTTTTGATGACGGGTTGCAAGAAAAAACAATAAATTACGATATAAAAATAGTATGTTTTAATTCACTAAAATTAGACGGAAATGGATTTGTAATTCCAGCTGGTCCATTGCGAGAAAGACTAAATAGCATAAAAAATTATGATGTCGCTTTAATTAATGGAAATATCAATAAAGGAACTAAAAATTTTATAAATAAAATTAAAAATATAAATCCAAATATCAAAGTTTTTTCAGGAAAATATGTTCCAAAAAATTATTTTAAACTTAAGAAAAAAAAATTTATAGCATTTAGTGGTATAGGCAATCCACACACTTTCACTGACACACTTAAAGATATGAAAATAAAATTTATAAAGCATGAAGTATTTCCTGACCATTATAATTATAAAGACTCAGATTTACAAAAATTAAAGCAACTAGCAAAACAAAAAGGCTGTGAATTGTTAACAACAGAGAAAGATTATTTTAGAATTAAAAAATCTTATATAAAAAATATAAATTTTTTAAAAGTTGAATTATCAATCGAATATGAAAAAGAATTCTTTAAATATTTAAGTGGTAAGTTATGAAGATTATAAGATATTTATTTGAGTATATTTCGATTGTTATTCTTTTTGGGCTATTTAAATTATTGGGATACAAAATTTCATCCGAAGTTGGGTATCTACTTGGAAAGACATTTGGTCAGTTTTTTAGATCAAAAAAAATAATTAAAAATAATTTAATTAAATTTGATAATTCCTTGAGTTCTGAAAAAATAAAAAAAATTACATCTGAGATGTGGGGTAATTATGGAAGAATATTGTCTGAATATCCATATATTTCTAAATTCAGAAAAGGTGATTTAGATAAATATATTAAAATTGAAAATATAGAAAAATTAGAAGAAATTAAAAAGGGTCAACCAGTCATTTTTATTTCAGGTCACTTCAATAATTTTGAGTTAATGGCTATGATTATCGAAAAAGCAGGAGTAAATTTGTCTGCGATCTATAGACCCTTAAATAATAAAATGGTCAATTCAATAATGGAACCTATTCGTAAAAAATACATTTGTAAAAATCAAATTAAAAAAGGGATAAACGGAGTTAGAGAGTCTTTGAAATTTTTTAAACAAGGTACAAGTATTGCAATTATGATTGATCAGCGAGTAAGTGAGGGAGAAAAAATAAATTTTTTTAATCATCCAGCACTTACAACAACTATCCCAGCACAATTTGTAAAAAAATTCGGATGTAAAATTCAACCAGTACATATTGAAAGACATAACAAAATTCATTTTAAAATTACTTTCGATGAGCAAATATTTATTGAGGAAAATGCAGATGAAACTTTGATCAGTATTAAACTAAATCAATGGTTGGAGAAAAAAATTAGAAAAAATCCTTCTCAATGGATATGGTCACATAATAGATGGAAATGATTTTTCATTTTTTTTCTGTTTCTCTTTTTAATTGCGCTTCTTTGTACGAGAAATATGGTTCTTGAAGTTTAACATTCCAATAATTGAGATTTTGAAGATATATTTTCTGCTTAGATACCGCGCAAATTACGTGGTCCCCTGGTTCGATTATTTCAAATTTATTCGGTAAGTATTTTAATTTAGCTAATTTATTTTTCATTTTTTAAGTTGTAAGATCATTATAAATGAATGTAGGAATTATTGGAAGTGGTGGTAGAGAGCATGCAATTTGTTATATGCTCAATAAATCAAAAAAAGTTTCCAAAATTTTTTGTTTTCCAGGTAATGCGGGCACAAGTTTAATTGCTAAGAATATCAATCTTGATCCTGATAATTTTTTTGAAATAGAGGAATATTGCATAAAAAAAGAAATTGAGTTGTTAGTTGTCGGTCCAGAAAAACCTTTAGTGAATGGAATAGTAAATTTTTTTAAAAGAAAATCAATTAAAGTGTTTGGTCCTGACGAAATATCTTCTAAGCTCGAAGGTTCAAAAATTTTTACTAAAAAAATTTGTCAAAAAAATAATATTCCTACATCAAAGTTCAAAATATTTGAAAGTTTGAAAGAAACAATAGATTACTTAAAGAGTGTAAATTTTCCAATCGTTATTAAAGCTGATGGTTTGGCTTCAGGAAAGGGGGTTTATATCTGTAAAAATTTAAATGATGCAAAAGAGGCTTCGGAAGAAATTTTTAACGGGAAGTTTGGATCAGCTAAACAAATTTTAGTGGAAGAATTTCTAGAAGGTGAGGAGATGAGTTACTTTATAGTTACAGACGGTAAAAATTATAAATTTTTTGGTTCAGCTCAAGATCACAAAAGAGTTGGTGAAGGTGATAAAGGTAAAAATACAGGAGGTATGGGTTGTTACTCTCCGTCAAGACTTCTCAATAAGGATTTAGAATTGAAAATTAAAAAAAAAATAATTGAACCAACTTTAAATGCAATAAATGAGCAAGGTGGGGTCTATAAAGGTTTTTTATATGTCGGACTTATGATTAAAAATAACGATCCCTTTTTAATAGAATTTAATGTGAGAATGGGAGACCCAGAATGTCAAACAATTTTACCTACTCTTAATACAGATTTGTTTGATGTTTTAATTTCATGTTGTGATGGTACATTAAATCAAACAAGTATAGATTTTTCTGAGTCAAAAAGTATTTGTATTGTTTTATGTTCAAAAGGCTACCCAGAAAAATTTGAGAATAATATTGAAATTAAAGATTTAGAACAAATTAAACTACTTAAAAATCAAAATATTTTTCATGCTGGCACATTAAAAACGGTGAATGGTTTAGTTTCTAATGGTGGAAGAGTATTAAACTTTGTTTCAACTTCAGATGATTTTTTGAAATGTAGAGATGAGGCAATTAATTTGATTAAAAAATTAAATTGGAAGTACGGCTACTTTAGAAGAGATATTGGTCATAAAGTAATTAAAACATGAGAATTATTTCAGGTTCAAATAAAGGAAAAAAATTAATTATGCCTAATGATAAAACAACTAGACCTCTAAAAGATATGGCAAAAGAGTCTGTTTTTAATATTTTGACACATGCCAAATATATTAATTTTTGTCTTAAAGATAGCAAAGTTCTAGATTTATTTTCGGGAATTGGCTCGTTTGGATTAGAGTGTATTTCAAGGGGTTCAAAATTTGTATTTTTTCTTGAAAATTATCCTCCGGTTTTAGAAATCTTAAAAATAAATATTTCAAATCTTAAATATGAGAACAAGTCGAAAGTAATAGATATTGATGCATTTAAAATAAATAATAATACATTTGAAAAAGATCAAAAATTTCAAATGATTTTTTGTGATCCGCCTTACAAAGAAAAAAAAATAGAATTATTGATAGAAAACATTATTGAAATGGATATCTTAGAGAAAAATGGAATAATAATTATTCACAGAAAAAAAGGTGATTTAGACACTTTTCCAAATAAATTTGAGGTAATTGACAAAAAGACTTATGGTTTATCAACTTTTATTTTTGGAAAATCTAACTAAGTATTCTTTTTGTTTCTTTTTTAATCGACTCAACTGCCGGCTGATCGAATGGATTTAATTTCATTAATTTTCCTAACAATATTGTTTCAAGCATAAAATAAGTAAAAATTATTCCCAAACTTTCCTCGTCTTTATTCAATATTTCAAAGTTTCTAAACTTTAAGCCTTGCTTTTTAAAAACTCTTTCTACTGCACACCTTTGTGCAATCATTATTGATTTTATACTTTTGTTTTTTAAAAAGTTATAACCTGATAACAAATTTTTATTCTTTATTTTTGGTGTATTGTGATCAACAGTATCAAAGATAGTAAAAAAATTATTTTTATTCCCATCTAAATATAGCTGCATTAAGCTATGATTATCTTTAGGTAAATTTGAAATGATTGGAAAAAAACCTTTACCTTTTTTGCCCAAACTTTCTGATAATAATTGCTGATACCATTCTAACAAGCTGGTTAAGCTATAATCAAAATTAAGTATTACAGAATTAGTTTTTCCCGATAAATAAAATTTATACATCATGTCGACATTATTGATCAATGTGTTAGTGAATTTTTTATTTTTTATGAGATTATCAAACTTTTTAAATTTCTCACTTTTTAACCCCAAAAGTTCAGCTGGCAACATCCCAACTTCAGATAAAGCTGAGTATCTACCCCCAACAAAATTTTTATGTTCAAAAACTTCAGATTTTAATTTTGAAGCTAAATCCGTCAAGTAACTTTTTTTGTACTCAGTTATAAATAATTTTTTACTCTTGGAGAAGATATTTTGATTTACAATTGTCTCGAGAGTTGAGCCTGACTTTGAGATCACTATGTCTAAATTTTTTTTTTGAGCTATCTTTGGAACTGTAACACCGAGGTTGTCATAAAAGTACACCTTTTTTTTTATTTTAAATTTTAAAAAATCATAAATAGCTTTAATACACAAAGATGAACCACCTAATCCAAATATACTTAATACTTTATACTTTTTGTATTTAGTGATTTTTTTTCTATTAAAAGAATAATTATAGTTATTCGAAAAAGTATCAATTACTTTATAATCAGGGTCGTTTTTTTGTAAAATTTTGTAAAAAATATTTTTTATTTTTTTATCTTTTTTTTTTTTTAAATTAAAACAACTAATCTTTATTTTTTTAGAAAACATCAATCTTTGATTTTTTCTAAAACAAAACTCTCAGTATCGCCAGAGGAAGACTCCGAAACCTCATCATTTTCTTTAATAGAGCTCAAAAGATCTTCAATCTCATTTTCGATACCTTCAATTTGGGTAACATCAATAACGTCTTTAGGTGTTGGCAATTCATTAAAATTTGGTGGTAAAATTAAAGGATTTTTTTTTATAACCAGAAACTCATCGCTATTTTCATATTTTTTTCCACTCAAAGCATCTTTAACATTTTGACACGAACTGAGAAAAAGTAATAAAAATATCAAAAAATATTTTTTATTCATCATTTGCTTTTTTATATAATAGTTCAGCTAAAATAAGGCAAATTATACCCACAGTTATAAAGATATCAGCAATATTAAATATAAACCAGTGAAAATTACCTATATGAAAATCAATGAAATCTGGCACTGATCCATAATATAGCCTATCAAATAGATTTCCAAAAGACCCGCCCAAAATTAATAAAAAAAAATATCTTCTAAAGTCTTTGGTGACAGTTGCTAAATAAATAATTATTAAATTTACTAAAATGATAAGTGTAGTAAATAAATTATAAGTAAATTCATTTGAAAATGAAAATAATCCAAAAGCTATTCCGGTATTCCAAACTAAATATGAGTTTAAAAAAGAAGTAATATATATTTCTGAAATCTCAGTTTTTTCTACAAGCTCAATGACGTAAACTTTGGAAAATCTATCTATTAAAAAAAGAATAAGAACAAATGTTGAGTTAAGTAAAAATTTATTCACCTTGATTTTTATTAGAACATGAATGTCTTTCACATCCATTTTTATTAATTTTCCAACAAATCGGGCATTTTTGTCCTTCTGCTTTAACAGTATTTACTTTAATTGGATTTTCCTTTTCTTTTGCTTTAGTTATTTTTGCTGATGAGGTAATGCAAATTTCTGAAAAATCATAGTTTTTTCCCAGATTATAATTTTCATCATCTAACACTATTTCAATATTCGCCTCTAAACTCGATCCTATAATTTTTTCAGCTCGCATAGTCTCAATACTTGAGTTAACTTCATTTCTAATGTCAATTATTCTCTGCCAGTTTTGCTCTAGCTTCGTATTATGCCATGATTGAGGAAATACATTTAATTTTTTCAAATGAATACTCTTTTCTCTATCATTTTTATTTACTAACTTAAATATTTCTTCAGTAGTGAAAGATAATATGGGAGCAAACCATTTAAGTAAACTATCTAGTATTATGTTGAGTAGTAACTTGCAATCTTTTCTTTTTTTTGAATTTTTTTCATCACAGTACAAAGTATCTTTTCTTATATCAAAATAAAAAGACGAGAGATCAACAGTGCAAAAATTTAGTAATTCTTTATAAATAAGGTGAATATTATAAGAATTGAAATGTTTCATGAAGCTTTCATTCAAATTATGTAATTTGTGGAGCATAAGTTGCTCAAGTTCTGGTAATGTATTTACTTTAATTTTATTAAAATCGATTTCTTTTAATTCATCGTTCAAATTACCTAATAAATATCTAAATGTATTTCTTAGTTTTCTGTAAGCATCTGCATGTTGCTCCAAAATTTTATGATCTATCCTTAAATCTTCAGCGTAATTTGATGCAGCAACCCATATCCTAAGAATATCGGCACCATATTTTTTTAATATTTCCTCTGGCGAAATGACGTTACCTAATGACTTTGACATTTTTAAACCTTTT
This sequence comes from uncultured Pelagibacteraceae bacterium, assembly GCA_902551755.1. Taxonomy (GTDB): domain Bacteria; phylum Pseudomonadota; class Alphaproteobacteria; order Pelagibacterales; family Pelagibacteraceae; genus Pelagibacter. Next base: position 395,922 of record CACDEB010000001.1, on the reverse strand, counting down.
CCATCGACAACAAAACCATGTGATAGAATAGCTTCAAAAGGTGCCTCACCCCTTGTACCACAAGACTCTAAAAGAGATGAATGAAACCAACCCCTATGCTGATCAGAGCCTTCGAGATAAAGAGACGCTGGCCATTTTAAATCATCTCTTTGTTCTAAAACAAAAGAATGGGTAGAACCACTGTCAAACCAAACCTCTACTATGTCAGTGGTCTGGTAAAAATCATTTTCATTATATTTCTTTCCAAGAAACTTTTGTTTATTATCTTCAAACCAACAATCCGAACCTTCTTTCTCAAAAATATTGGCAATGTTATTAAAGACTTCCTCATCAACTAAAACTTTCTCATCCTTTTTAGAGATAAATATAGGAAGAGGAACTCCCCAAACTCTCTGTCTAGAGACACACCAATCTGGTCTAGTTTCTATCATTGATTTAAGTCTGTCCTTGCCTTTGTTAGGATAAAATTCAGTTTTTTCAATTGCAACTAACGCTTTTTCTCTAAGTCCATGACTTTCCATAGATATAAACCACTGAGGAGTTGCTCTGTGAATTAATGGCGCCTTTGATCTCCAAGAGTGAGGATAAGTATGGTTTAATTTTCCATTAGAAAGTAATCTGCTATTTTTTTTTAAACTTTCAATAATAATTGGATTTGCCTTAAAAACATGTATTCCCTCATAATTCAGAATATTCTTAGTATATTTTCCATCATTATCTACTGTTTCAACTGCCTGAATTCCATTATTAATACATAAGTTAAAATCGTCAGGTCCATGACTTGGTGCACAATGAACTATTCCGGAACCTTGCTCTGTTGTAACAAAGTTCGCCTCTAACATTGGAATATCGTGAGTGTAACCTTCTTTTTCTAAAGGGTGGCTACAGATTATATTTTTAAATTCTTTGCCAGATAACTTGTCGAGTTTCTCGAATTTTTTAATCTCACATTCCTTCAAAACTGTCTCTAGTAAATCATGAGCTATAATAATTTTTTTATTTTTGAAATCACCGTCATCTTCAATCTTAATTATTTGGTAGCTAATATCTTTATTATAAGCTAGCGCCTTATTGGCTGGTATAGTCCAAGGAGTTGTGGTCCAAATAATAATTTCGCAACCCTCTAGACTTTTGATTGAAGTTTTCTTTATTGGAAATGAAGTGTAAATAGTATCAGAAATATGATCCATATACTCTACCTCAGCATCTGCAAGGGCAGTTTTTTCAACAGTAGACCATAAGACAGGTTTATAACCTTTGTATAAGCTACCCTCTTTTAAAAATTTCGCTAACTCCCTAACAATTTGAGCTTCAGCTTTGAAACTCATAGTCGAATAATAATCTTTCCAATCTCCAATGACACCTAACCTTTGAAATTGTTTTTTATGAACATCGATCCATTTATTTGCAAAATCTCTGCATTCTTTTCTAAATTCAACTATTGGCACATCATTCTTATTTTTTTTATTCTTTTTATATTGTTCTTCAATTTTCCATTCAATCGGTAAGCCATGACAATCCCATCCTGGAACATATACAGAGTCTTTTCCATTCATTTGATGGAACTTTGTAACAATATCTTTTAAAATTTTATTTAAAGCAGTTCCCATATGAATATTTCCATTTGCATAAGGTGGACCATCATGTAAAACAAATTTTTCATTTCCTTTACTGTTTGCTCGAAGCTTTTCATAAAGTGATATTTTGTTCCAATAATCAATTAGATCGGGTTCCTTTAAAGGAAGATTTGCTCTCATTGAAAATGATGTTTTCGGAAGATTTACAGAACTTTTACTCATTTGATAATATTGCCCTTGCTTTTTTACAATCTATTTTAATTTGTTTTTTCAAGTTAAGTACCCCATTAAATTTTTTCTCACCCCTTATAAATTCTATAAATTCTATTGATAAATTTTTATTATAAAGATTTCCAGAAAAATTAAATATATTTACTTCTAAAATTAATTTTTTTTGATTAAATGTTGGTCTGTATCCAATATTTGCAATCCCTTTTAATTTCCTTTTGTTTATAGAAGAAACTTTTACTGCATAAACACCAATTTTTGGAATTTTATAGTTTTTAATATCAATGTTACATGTTGGAAATCCGATTTTTTTACCAAGCTGTCTCCCTTTCTCAACTTTGCCCTCTATGCACCAATTTCTACCCAAAAATTTTTTTACTTTTTTCAAATTTCCCATTTCAAGATTTTTTCTTATCAAGGTCGATGAGATCACAAATTTTTTACTCTTAAGAGGAGATGGATTAATGATTTTGTAGTCATAATCTTTCTCTAATGACTTTAAAAGTTTTATGTCTCCAGCGCGCTTATAGCCAAATCTAAAATTGTCCGAAACAAAAATATATTTCGGTTTTATTTTATTAAATAAATTTTTTTTTATAAAATCAAAACAACTAATTTTTGAAAATTTTTTATCGAATTTTTGATTTACAATAAAATCCACATAATTTTTTTTGAAAAGTTGAATTTTTTGGTCAAAGTTTGAGAGCCTATAATTATAAAGTTTTTTAAAAAACATCTTTGGAATTGGGTCAAAAGTAATTACTCCTATTCTTAACTTAAATTTTTTTTTGAAACTTTTTGCTTTGTTAAAAAGTTTTTGATGACCTCTATGAAGACCATCAAAGTTTCCGATCAGAATAATTGCCTCTTTATCCTTTTTGGACAAGTTGAAATTTTTATAAATTCTAAAATTATTTACCATTTAAGCTCTGTTTGAGTATAATTTACATTAACATTATACTTTTTTGTTAATTCTTTAATACCGTTACTTATTTCATTTTTATGAATTCCGTTATTTATTAGAAGAGAGTCAAAATTTTGCATATTCGCACCTTTGATATCTGTATTTAAATTATCACCTATACAAATTACTTTTTTTCCTTGTAAATTTTTAAATGCTTTTTCGTAAACTTCCGGATAAGGTTTACCAAAGTACTTAACTTCACCACCTAAATTTTCAAAAATTTTTGCTATTGTCCCTGCGCAAAATTCTCTTTCTTCACCTCGATCAACAACAAGATCTGGATTGGTGCAAATCATTTTTTTTTCAATATGGTCTAGAAGTAATTTTTCATAAAAAATTAATTCTGATTGGTGATCATCAAACAATCCTGTGCATAACAAAAAATCGCAGCTGTCTATCTTTTCAACTTTTTGATTTTCAAATGTTTTGAATAAATCAAAATCTCTCGGTGGACCTATATGAAAAAAACTTTTGGAATTCATATTTTTGAGTTGATCTAAAGCAGCTTGTCCAGAAGTATAAACTTGTTGAGCTTTTTTTTCATCTAAACCCATTTTTTTTAAATATTCAATTACAGTTAGATTTGGTCTTGGTGCATTTGTTAGCAACACATATTGTTTTTTATTTTTTTCTAACTTTTCAAGAACTTCAACCGAATTTTTAAATATATTTAAACCGTTGTGTAAAACTCCCCAGATATCTATAAAAAACACATCGTATTCCCCAACGATTGATCTAAGTCCTTTTTCATCTAAATTTGAAGTCATTTTTTATGATATAACTCAAAAATATGCATATTTCTTGGTTTTTTTTAAAATATATATTTTATCCTTTGTCTTGAAAAATTATCTTTTGGTCTTTATATGATCTTCATATTTAAAGGAGTTTTTATGAAGTTTAAACCGTTACATGACAGAGTTTTGATAGAAGTTTTGGATAGCAGTGAGAAAACTGCTGGCGGAATTATAATACCAGATACTGCACAAGAAAAACCTCAGGAAGGAAAAGTCGTTGCAGTTGGTGGTGGAGCTAAAACTGAAGATGGTAAAATTATTCCAATGGATGTAAAAGTTGGTGACAAAGTTTTATTTGGCAAATGGTCAGGCACTGAGGTTAAAATTGGTGGGAAAGAATACAGCATAATGAAAGAGTCTGACATAATGGGAATATCAACAGCAAAATAATTTTTAATAAAGGAGTATAAAATGGCAAAAATAGTAAAGTTTGACTCAGATGCAAGAACAGCGATGCTGAAAGGTGTTGATATACTTGCGAACACTGTGAAAGTAACATTAGGTCCAAAAGGTAGAAACGTTGTTATAGATAAATCTTATGGTGCACCAAGAACTACTAAAGATGGAGTGTCAGTGGCTAAAGAAATAGAGCTGGAAGATAAGTTTGAAAACATGGGTGCTCAAATGGTTAAAGAAGTAGCCAGCAAAACTAATGATGAAGCTGGAGATGGGACAACTACAGCTACGATCTTAGCTCAAGCAATTGTAAAAGAAGGTTGTAAGTACGTTACAGCTGGAATGAATCCAATGGATGTTAAAAGAGGAATAGACTCAGCCGTTGACCATGTAAAACAAAAATTAATTTCCTCGGCCAAAAAGGTGAAAGATAGTGATGAAATTGCTCAAGTTGGTACAATTTCAGCTAACGGTGATAAAGAAATCGGTAATATGATCTCTAAAGCTATGCAAAAAGTTGGTAATGAAGGTGTTATAACTGTTGAAGAAGCAAAAGGTATTGAGACGGAACTTGATGTTGTAGAGGGTATGCAATTTGATAGAGGTTATCTCTCTCCTTATTTTATTACCAACGGTGATAAAATGACAACTGAATTAGAAAACCCGCTGATATTATTACATGAAAAAAAATTGACTAATCTTCAACCAATGGTTCCACTTTTAGAAGCAGTTGTTCAAGCTGGCAGACCTCTTATGATAATTTCTGAAGATGTTGAAGGTGAAGCTTTAGCAACATTAGTTGTAAATAAATTAAGAGGAGGTCTTAAGGTTGTTGCAGTCAAGGCACCTGGTTTTGGCGATAGAAGAAAAGCAATGCTTGAGGACATCGCAATTTTAACTGGTGGACAGGTAATTTCAGAAGATTTAGGTATCAAACTTGAAAATGTTAAACTTAATGATTTAGGTTCAGCAAAAAGAGTAAAAGTTGATAAAGAGAATAGTACAATTGTTAGTGGATCAGGCAAAAAATCTGACATTGAAGCTAGATGTGCTCAAATCAAACAACAAGCTGAAGAAACTACTTCTGATTACGATAAAGAAAAACTACAAGAAAGATTAGCGAAACTTGCTGGTGGAGTAGCAGTGATTAAAGTAGGTGGTGCTACTGAAGTTGAGGTAAAAGAAAGAAAAGATAGAGTAGAAGATGCTCTTAATGCAACAAGGGCAGCTGTTGAAGAAGGAATAGTTGTTGGTGGTGGTTGTGCGTTGCTTTATGCTTCACAAGATCTTGATAAAGTAAAAGTAAAAGGTGACGATCAAAAAGCAGGGGTTGAAATTGTTAAAAGTGCACTACAAGCTCCAATAAGACAAATTACTAAAAACGCGGGTGTTGATGGATCTGTTGTTGTAGGAAAATTGTTAGAAACCAACAAGAGCTCAAACGGTTACGATGCACAGTCAGAACAGTATGTTGATATGTTTAAAGAAGGAATCATTGACCCTGTCAAAGTTGTAAGAACTGCTCTTCAAGATGCAGCTTCAATCTCAGGTTTGCTGGTTACAACTGAAGCAATGGTTGCAGATAAACCAGAAGAAAAAGATTCAACACCAGGAATGCCGGCTGGAGGTATGGGCGGTATGGGTGGCATGGGTGGAATGGGAATGTAAAATTCCACTTAAAAAGATTTAAAAAAAACCCTCAAAAGAGGGTTTTTTTTTGTCTAAATTTTTAAACTTTATTTAATTCATGGTGGATGAAATGTTAATCTTACAAATTTATGTAGCCTGATTCTGATAAACCACATAAACAAATTATAACAATTGATTAGGTTGTATTAAATATTTATTTTCTTTTTTTCTTTTTAGATAAGCCTAATTTATCACTGTGCCTTAGTCTTAATACTACTATTGCGAGAGCGATCAGAACTATTGCGATTGACTCATAAAGAAGCTGAGAAGCATCCATCTGTTTACCTTGCAAAATAATAAATCTACTTAATGCAGTAATTGCAATCAACAAAGGCAAAGAGATACTTATCGATTGCTCTTCCCAAAATACTCTTACCATTGCCATAACCTCTAAGTATAGAAACATTAATAATAAATCAGCTAACGTAACAGTTTGATTTAAGAACATCGTTCTTATTTCTAGGACCACCGCGATAATTGTACTAAGTAAAATTATTCCTAATAAAAGAAGCTGCAAATTTTTGACAAGATTTTTCATTGGTTTAAATATAGCTGATTCTAAACTTAAAATATATGTTTAATCTTCTGATTTTTTTTGAGTAAATGGTAACCATTTTTCTATTGCAGACTTATCTGGTCCTCCATAAGGAATTTTATACGAATTTGTATTTGTTAGAACCTCAATTCCCTTTGAGAAAACAAATATAAAAACTATCACAAAAACAATTGCCATTATTTTAAAGGGGTTAAAATTTTTAGTCTCAAAAACGCTTGCTGACTTTTCCTCAGCTTTATGAAATTGCTTAAAAGTATGATAGACTGCAAAAATAAGACCTAAATGAGCAAGAAATACTCCCGCCCAACCAAAGATAAATGTTGTGTACGTAAAAATGTATAAACTAAATACCACTGACCAAATGAAACTCAAAACTAGCAAAATTTGAAGTCTTACAGTTTTAGGTAAAGCTCTTAAATCGTTTTTACTATCATCAAACAAAATGTTTGCTGACTCGATCATAAAATTTTTTAATGACATAAAAAATTAATAGTTTTTTTTAAGACAAAAATCAATTAAAGAATTTCCCTACTAAATAAAGACCAAGTGCCACAGCTGGACCAATTCCAAAGGCAAATAATAAAGTTCCCACGCCAACTGTGCCTCCTAAGTACCAGCCAATAGATACAACTGTTATCTCTATTCCCGCTCTGACTACAGCTATTGGAAATTTTGTTATTCTTTGAATTCCAGTCATTAATCCATCTCTAGGCCCAGGACCTAAATTTGCAATCAAATAAAAACCACTTCCTAAACCTACTAATAAAACTGCAAATACTGCCATTAATAATTTTCCAAAGTAAGTTTCTGGTGTTACAAAATAAAAAATTGTTAAATCAATCATTGCAGCAATAATAATGATATTAAAAACTGTTCCAATGCCCGGTTTTTGTTTCAAAAAAAACCACAAGCTTAAAGTGCAGACACTTACAACAAAAGTTACCACTCCAATTGACAAATCAATATTTAATGAGATTCCTTGTGCAAGAACGCTCCAAGGTGATGCACCAGAGTAAGATACAATCAACAATCCCTCACCTAAACCAAAAATTGTTAGACCCAAAGTAAGATATAAAACAGTTAGCAACTTAGGTTTTAAATTTAGGGGCTTTTTTGAACTCCAATAATTTTTAGGGATCTTTTTAATTGTTAAAAACATATTTTTAGTCAATATAATATAATTTTAGTTTTTTAAAAATCGGAAAACTATTTACTTTTAAATATGTTCAAAATTTTAAAGTTTCAAGAAAATAATATTTTTATATACGTTTCGGTTTTATTAATAATTTTGTTAGGATTAATTTTTAGATTTTATAACATTGGTTATGAAAACCTTTGGCTTGATGAAATTTTTTCTTTTTGGGTTACAGACCCTAATTTGTCATATACTGAAACCTTCTCAAGAGTAAAATCAACTGAGTCAATACCTTTTTTGTATTATTACTTAATCAAAATTTGTAATTCAATTTTTGGTTATGATCCAATCGTAGGAAGAATATTTTCTGCTGTATTAGGTTTTTCAAGTATTTTTACAATAAGTATTTTATGTAAGAAATTTGTAGATAATAAAAGTTATCTACTTTCACTTTGTTTAACAAGTTTAAATATATTCTTAATTGCTTACTCTCAAGAAATGAGGGTTTATACTTTAACATTTTTTTTAATCTCACTGGCTTTGATATTTTTTTTCAATCTTTATGATGAGATCGGATCTAAAGTTTTAACTAAAAACTTTTTCTTTTTTTCTTTATTTATGTCTATGTCTATTTTTAGTCATCCCTTTAGCATTATTATTTTAGCTTCTTTAGTCGGTTTTACATTTGTAAACTATTTTTTTTTTAAAGAAAAAAAACAAAAAATAAACATCTCATTGACAATAGTTTCGATTTTAACTTTGTTTTTTTTATTTCACTACTTGCAGTACATCTCTTTAGTTACAGATACGATTAATTGGATAAAACAACCAGATTTGAAATTCTATTCAAATTTTTACTTTTCAAAATTTTTTGGATCAAGATTATTAGGTTTAATTCATTTAATTATTTTGATTTTATTATCTCTCTGCCTATGGAGAAGAATTATCAGTAATAAAAAAATGATTTTTTTGTTTATAATGTTGTTTTTATCATATTTCACTCCTTTAGTTTATGGTTATTTTTTAAAACCAATTATTTTTCCGAGATACATAATGTTTGTTTTAATTCCGATTATTTTGATAATTTCTATTTTAATTTTTTATTTAGAAAATAAAAATTTGAAAAAATTTTTAATCTTTCTTTTTGTATTTATAAATTTGGGTAATCATTTAACTGAAAGTACTTTTAAACAATTTTTTCATGAGAGAGGAAAATTCAAGCCAGACTTTGATGCTGCTTTTGAAATAATAAAAAAATCTGAAACAAACAAAATTATCCTTTATAGAGAAGCAAAGTTTGATAAAAAACCAGATCATAGTGGTATAGTTTTATCTAATTATGTACACACGATAATAAAGAACAAAAGATACGAAATTAATCTTGTAAATAGAAATCTTGAAAATTATAGAGGGAAAGTTTGGAACCTTTGTTTAACGCTTCCAGTTAATGATTGTTTCAAACCGTCAACTAACATTAAAGTTTTAAGAGAAAGAATTTTACAAGGTGGTATAAAATTGAGTTTGTGGGAAAATAAATAATGAAATTTAAATTATTTTTTCTTTTTTTTTTTCTAATATACCCTTCGTTTTTATATTCTCATGAGGATCATTATAATAAAATAAAATCTATTGAAATGGATGTGCTAAGAAATGGCAAAAAAATAGGTTACAATAAATATTTCTTTACTGCTGAAAATAATTTTTTTATCGTAAAAAATGAGATAAATTTTGAAGCAAATGTCATAGGTTATAATTTATTGAGTATTGATGGATCATCTACTGAGACTTATAAAAATGGAAAATTAGTGAAATATAAGTCTAGAACCACTCAAAATAAAAAAAAAAAATACAATAATTTATTTTTTGATGAAAAAAATAAAATTTACAAAATAAAAGGTTCTTCTTTTACCGGTACTGCATCATCTAACGTTGTAATCGGAAATTGGTGGAATCATAATATATTTCAATCAGATATAATTATAAGTCCACTTTCTGGGAGTTTAAAACATCAAGAAGTCTACTTTTTATCGAAAGAAATTATTAAAATAGACAATAATCGTTATGACACAAGTCGATTTAAAATTGTGTTAAAGAAAAATATTGATGATAAAAAAAAAGAGGAATTTAATATTTGGCTAGACGATCAATCAAAGATTATTTTAAAAATAACTTATTCTAAATTTGGGAATTGGGAGTATATTGTTAAAAATATTGAAAAATTTAATTAAATAAATATTTTTAATAATACTTGGCTTATAAAATTCATTAGCACAAAAAAACCTATGAAAAAAATCCAATACATGCAAGTTACGGCAGTATTTCTTCTTCTTCTCAACGCCACAAATTCCGGATCATCTATGTTGGAGATATCTTGTTTTCCTTTTACAGGGTAATCATATGACCATCTCCATAAAGAGTTTCCAAATCTTTCATCTATCTTATTGAAATATTTTATACATTCAAAAGCGTACAATAATAATAAATATAAAACGATTAGAATTAATCCACTTGTAATCATTTAAAACTGTTCGGACTCAGTTGATCCTTCCATTGCTGTTGTTGAACTTTTTCCAGAACTTATTGTATTTGAAACTGCATCGAAATAGGATGTTCCTACTTCTCTTTGATGTTTAACGCTAGTGTAGCCATCCTTTTCCCTAGCAAATTCACGTTCTTGAATTTTTGAATAAGCTGTCATACCTTCGGCTTTGTATTTTTCTGCTAATTCAAATATTGCTATGTTTTGAGTATGGAAACCTGCTAAAGTGATAAATTGAAATTTATAGCCCATCTCACTAATTTTTTTCTGAAAAGTTGCAATTTCATTTTCAGATAGATGTTTTTTCCAGTTAAAGGATGGTGAGCAATTATAAGCTAACAATTTTCCAGGATATTTTTTGTGAATAGCATCAGCAAATTTTTTCGCTTCGTCCAAATTTGGTGTTGCGGTTTCGCACCATATAAGATCTGAGTATGGTGCATAAGCAAGACCTCTTGAAATTGCTTGATCGATTCCAGATTTAACGTAATAAAATCCTTCTGGAGATCTTTCTCCTGTTAGGAAAGGTTTGTCATTTTCATCGTGATCATTTGTAATTAGTTTTGCTGCATTTGCATCAGTTCGAGCAAGAATAATTAAAGGAACTTCAGCTATGTCAGCTGCTAATCTAGCGGCTTTTAAATTTTTTATTGCTTGGCTTGTCGGTATCAAAACTTTACCACCCATATGACCACATTTTTTTTCACTTGCTAATTGATCTTCAAAGTGAACTCCGGCTGCTCCGGCTTTTATAAATTTTTTAGTTAATTCAAAAACATTCAATGGTCCTCCAAAACCAGCTTCACCATCAGCAATTATTGGAAGCATGTAATCTATTCTCTTTTCTTTCTTTTGATCTCCATCTTTAATTTCCATATGCTGAATTTGGTCAGCTCTCAGCAAAGCATTATTCATCGCCTCAACTAATTTTGGTGCACTGTCATATGGATAAAGAGATTGATCAGGATACATTTCCCCCGCACTATTGGAGTCAGCTGCAACTTGCCACCCACTTAAGTAGATTGCCTTTAAACCTGCTTTTGCATGTTGAACTGCGTGATTACCTGATAAAGAACCAAGTGTATTAACGTATGGCTCAGAATTTAATAAATTCCACAATTTTGTGGATTGTTGTTTGCAAATTGAGTATTCAATTTTTATTGAACCTCTTAATCTTTCAACGTCTTCTTGATTGTAATCTCTTTTTATACCTGCAAATCTTTTTAAATCGTAAGAAACCTTTTTTTCAGCACCCATTAAATTGCCTTTTGTTGATGTTGTCAGATTTAAGCGAAATTAGTTATTTTCAACAAATTCTTGAGTGAATTCGTTCATCCCGCTAGAACCCCAATCACAGTGATCATCTCTTAAATAAATACCTGAGCTGCTGTTAGAGGGCATATTCTCTGATGTATTTTCGTGGTTTTTTAAGTAGTTTTTTTTGTTTTTGTTGTCCATATGGATCTTATAATTTACAAAATTTACAAAATCAATTAAATTAAATAAAACCCTTGTAAAATAAAGAAATTTATTGTAAATAATAATTTACAAAGTTTACAAATAGAAAATATGAGTCAAGTTGATCTTAAAATAGGACCAAAAATCAAGTCTTTTAGACGTCAATTAGGGATCCAGGCGAATAAATTAGCAGAACAACTAGGGATTTCTGCAAGCTATCTGAATTTAATTGAGAGTGGAAAAAGAAAAATTGACGGGGATTTATTATTAAAAGTTTGTGAAGAGTTAAAAATTGAACTTTCAGATTTAACGAATAAATCTGACTTAAACCTAGTTAATGACATATCAGAATTGCTAGACGATAAGTTATTTGAGGATTTAGACATTGTGGGACCAGAGGTTAAAGATCTTGTAAATACAAACCCTAAAATTGCAAAAGCTTTAATAAAGTTAGGAGATAATTTTAAGCAAAAAGATCATGAAATAATTAACAAAGTAGAAAACTTATCAGGAAAAATTATTGACAGCAGAAAAACTGCTTTCCCTGGTGAAGTAATTTCTGATTTTTTACAAGAAAAGAAAAATTATTTTCCAAAATTAGAGGAATTTGCAAATAGTGTTTTTGAAAAAGTTCAAAAGAATAATCGTACAAGATATGTTGCATTATGTGAGTTTTTAAAAACAGAGTATTCAATCACAGTTAAAGATGTAATTCCTGACGAGGGTAAACCTTTCTCAAAAATTTTTGATAAAAATAAAAAAGAACTTTTGTTAAGCGATTATAATTCATTAGAAACTAAGAAACTACATGCAGCAGCCCAAATAGCTCAGGAAGGGGCCATGGAAAAAATAAACAATTATTTGTCTGAATTTAAATTTCCAACAGAAGAGTCCAAAAGACTTACCCAAATTGCGTTATTGAATTATTGTGGAGCAGCAATTTTGATGCCTTACAAATTATTCCATTCTGAATGTAAAAAACTGAAATATGACTTAGAACTGCTTCAAAATACTTTTGCAACCTCGTTTGAACAAGTTGCGCATAGAGTAACAAGCTTGCAGGATCCTAAGTTACCGGGTATCCCCTTTCATTTTTTAAGGGTAGATGTTGCCGGAAATATCTCAAAAAGGTTTTCTTTGTCTGGTATAGAAATTCCAAGATATGGGGGCGCTTGTCCGAGATGGAACGTATATTCAGCATTTTCAAGACCTGGCGTAATACAAGCTGCTGTAAGTAAAATGACTAACGGGGAAAAATATGTTTGTATTGCAAGAACTGTTGAAAAAGGTGTTGGAAGATACGGACAAAAAAAAAGTATGCTTTCAATAGGTCTTGGTTGCGAAGCCAAGTATGCCAAAGATTTCGTTTACACTGAAAATTTAAGTTTAAGTGATAAGAAAACAGAAATTCCAATTGGTGTATCCTGCAGAACTTGTGATAGGCTTGATTGTTCACAAAGAGCCTTCCCTCCTCTTCACAAAAAATTTGATGTTGATGTGAATGCTAGAGGCGTATCTGTTTACGTAAGTGATTGATTAACATTCTTACTTCGCTCACGATATAAAAGTTGTGTTAGTGAGTCTACCATTTTATCTGATGCCTTAAATATTTCATTTGACTGATATTCATCTGAAAAATATTTTTCATGATTGCATTTATCTTCAATAATTATTTTTCCCTCTGGTGAATTATCTTTAATATAAATCAGTATAAGCCATTCATCATCATTGGACTCATCCCACTTTATAAATATCTCACCTGTTTCAAACCTTCTATCAATACATCTGAATATAGACATGTCCCTTGTAAGATGTCTTTTGTTTAATTGAAAAACTAAACTTGAGGCACTTCTATAAAAGCTCTCTAAAGATGTTTCTACTAGTTGTCTAGCAGCAATATAATTTTTTTCCTTTTTTAATAAAGTTTCTCTATCATCTTCATCTAAAGTTTTTATTCCTAACGCTTCTAATCGCTCGCGAATTTTTTGATCTCTAATTAGCCTATATTTTTCTTTTAACTTATCTATTCTCTCTTGGATTTCGCTATAGTCGTCTCTTTTTTCTTTTAAGGAAATTCGCTCTAGATTTTCTAACTCTTTTACCTCTCTTATTCTGAATTTTTCAATTTGTTTTTCTATCTTAATTTCTTCAAGAAACTTCCTTTGAACCTCAGCTTGCTCTTCTCTTAAAATTGCCTGTTCTTGTCTTAAAAATTTCTTAAGATCTCTAGCTCTCTCTATTTGTAACTTTTTTTCCTCTTTTAACTCGGTTTTTTTAAGCTCAACCTGTTTCTTTAATAAATCTATTTTAGCTTTTTCCTCCGCTCTTTTTTGTTGTCTTTCCCTCTCAACCTCTCGTATTTTAAACTTCTGCTTTTCTTCAATAATTAACTTCCTAGTATCAATAATTTTCTTTTCAATTAAATCAAAAAAACCCTGAATTTTCTTTTCAGGATTAAGGTTGATTTTGAAACGTAGTTTACTTTTTATACTTTCTTGTAAAAAAATGAATTTTGCTAAAAAACCCGTCTGTTTTTGAGACCTTTTTTTTGAGATTTTTTTTATTTTTTTTTTACTCTTTTTTCTTATTTTGGCTCGCTTAAAACTTCTTTTGGCTTTTTTCTGAGATTTTTTTTTCTTAATGATTTTTTTTTTTCTTTTTTTATTTTTTTTCATCAGGAGATTTCAAAATTATCAGTAATTTATTGATAAATATAGTCTCTTGTAGGTGGTATTGTGGTTTTATTCTTGCTCAATTGTAATTGAAATACAACCTGATCTCCCCATTTAAAAGCCATCTCACAACCAGCTAAATAAAATTCCCACATTCTTAAAAATCTTTCATCAAACATTTCCAATACTTTATCTTTTTTATTAAGAAATCTTTCTCTCCAATTTCTTAAAGTGTGTGCGTAATGCAATCTTAAAACTTCTAAATCATTTAGAATTAAGTTTGAGTCCTCTATCGGTCTTGCAATTTCGCTTAAGCTAGGTGTGTAGCCACCTGGAAAAATGTATTTAGAAATCCAAGGTTGTGGGTCTCTAGGCCTATCAATCGAACCAATAGTATGGATTAATGCAGCTCCATTTTCATTTAAAAGATCGTGGACACATTTAAAGTATTTTCTATAAAATTTTTTTCCAACATGTTCAAACATACCAACACTTACAATTCTATCAAATTTTGATTTTAATTCTCTGTAATCAATTAGATTGAACTCTACTTGGTTTTCAAGATTCATTTCCTTTGCTTTTTGTCTGCTATACTTGAGTTGGTTTTCTGATAAGGTTATACCAAGGACTCTGGCTTTTGTTTTTTTTGCAATTTCTATTGCCATTCCGCCCCATCCTGAACCAATATCAAGAACAGTTTGATTATCCTTAATATTTAATTTTTTTATTATATGATTAATTTTGTTATTTTGTGCTTCTTCCAAAGTGTCATTATCGTTTTTAAAATAAGCACAAGAATATTGTCTTTTTTTATCTAAAAATAGATCATAAAGTTTTTCAGATATATCGTAATGATGAGCTACATTTTTTTTTGATTGTTTTGCAAAATTAAAATTGGTCAAATATTTATATGTGCCTAATATTTTATTTACCATCTTGCTTAAATTATTTGGATGTCGTTTTCCAAGATTTTTTAAAGTAATTTCTAAAAATTCTGTGATAGTACCATTGTGTATCTTAATTTTACCATCCATATAACCTTCTCCTAAGTATAATTCAGGAAGTAGCAAAAGTTTGTAATGCATAGATGAGTCTAGTAGTTCCAAGATAATAGGATTTTTTTTCTTGGGTTTTCCAATTAAATATTCTCTTTTATTCGCATCAATTAATCTAAATCCATCTTCTTTGAATAGATCATTTAAAAAATTAACTAGTTTCATTTTATGCAGCTTTAAAATCCTTTCCTAAAAAGTCTAAATCTTTAAGTTTATCTATGAGTGTTTTCTCATCCTGTTTACTAAGTAGGGAACATGTAGGTAATATATTTAAAAACTGCTTATCAGTTAAACTAAGAAATGAATGTAAGCCTGATATTAAATTAAACTGATCAAAAGCTTTTCTAACTTCACACAATTTATCATTTACAGTTTGATCTTTATTTTGTTCAAAGTCATCAAAAACTTTTCTCGCAAGTTTGGCGGTAACATTACATGTGGCTGTTATTATTCCAGAACAATCTTTCTTAAGCCCAGTTAGGAGTTTCAATTCTGATCCAGGTAAAATAGAAAAATTTCTGATTTTAAGGTTTCCCATAAGATTGTATGAGCTGTCTTTTACACCAATTATATTTTTGGGAAATTTGGCTGCTAAATTTTCAACACAATCAACAGAAAATTTATATCCACAAAGTTTTTCAAAGTTATAAAGAATTATTTTCGCATCTGGAACAGATTTAATTAATTTTGTATAATATTCTATTACCTCTTTATCTCCGTAATTATAGTAAGCTGGAGGCATAATCAAAAATTTATTAAAACCAATATTCAAAGATAATTTTAAGAAATTTATATTTTCTACTAGTGAATTTAGTCCAGTTCCAATGATCAACTTTTCTTTAATTTTGTCGTTTTTTGAGACAAAATTAATCATCTCAATTTTTTCATTAAGAGGTATTAACTGTGATTGACCAGTGCTCCCAAATAAAACCGCTCCATGACAACCATCATTTATTATATTTTCACAGTGTTTTACTGTTTTGTTAACATCTAATGATAAGTCATCATTTAGTATAGAAACAGCCGCCGCATAAATGCCTTTTATTTCTCCCATAATTAAATTTAACTAATATTTTTTTTTTAGTAAAGATACAAAGAATCTATGAAAATACTTGTTATTCAAAATCGAATGGGAATTGGGGATATGATCATGTTTCTTCCTTTCATTAAAGCAATTTCAAATTATTATGGGGAACAGGTTTCTTTAATGGTAAAAAAAAGTACTAAAGCCTCGGAATATTTAAATGAGGAAAAATATATAAAAGAAATAATTTATCTCGAAAGAAGCGAGGGTGAAAAAAAACATGCCGGTGTTAAAGGGTTCTTTAATCTTATAGAAGATTTTAAAGAAAAAAAATTTGATAAAGTTTTTATTTTTAATTCTTCGCTTAGATTTTATATGGCCGCTAAAATAGGTGGAATTAAGAATATAAATTCTTACAAGCTTCTTAGAAAAAAAAATCAGCATATTATTGAGACAGCTAAAAAGTTTATAAGAGATACATTAAAAGTTGATGTCAAAGAAAACCCTACTATAAATCTTAGGTCGGACTCTGTTGCCCAAGAAAAGAAAAATTACTCAATTAGTAATGATGAAACTAACATTGTTCTTGGAACAGGTGGATCAGGTGAAACAAAAAGAGTTCCCTCGAGAATATTTTTAGAAGTGATGAAAAACACATTAAAAAGAGGGAAATGTAAATTTTTTATTGCAACAGGAAATGCAAAGGAGGAAATTGAAATTTTGGATCAGATTTTAAAATCAGATTTAAAAGAATTTTGTATACCATTAAACAATTTAAATATTAGCAAAATAATTCCTATTATTAAAAATTGTGATGTCTCAATATGTAATGACTCAAGTTTCAGCCATTTATCTGCTGCTTTAAATATTCCGACAATTGTGCTTATGGCTGATACACCTCTAGTTTACGGAAGTTACAGTTCTCTAATGCACCCTATACTTCCTGAGGGAGCAAACACGGTCAGCCATGATACTTTGGGGAAGGATAAGATAAGTCCCTCAGAAATTCAAAAAAAACTAGACGAAATTCTGTCAAATGTTTTTTAAAACAACGTCCTTAGCCTCATTGACAATTGAAG
The DNA here is from genome assembly GCA_902551755.1 of uncultured Pelagibacteraceae bacterium. Lineage (GTDB taxonomy): Bacteria > Pseudomonadota > Alphaproteobacteria > Pelagibacterales > Pelagibacteraceae > Pelagibacter. The sequence continues at coordinate 378,756 of CACDEB010000001.1, read as the reverse complement.
CTAATCTGGTCAATTCAGGGCTTATGTCTGGATGAATTTTTTTCATTATCTTTTTATAAGAATTTAAAATTTCATCTTTTGAGTATTTTTTTTTTGGATCAAGATTAAGAATTTTGTACGCCTCATCCAGAGTAATCTCGCTAGTATTAAGATTTTTATTAAAATTATTGAAATTAAATCTTCCAGAATTTTTTAGAACGTTTAATAAGCCCCAGAACCTAAATAATTGAAAAAGGGTAAAACCAGCTTTTGTTTTTAATATAGGAAGCACCATAAGTAAAAAAGGTAGTGAAAATATATATCTACCTGCAACTACCATGGCAATTGCAAGGACAATAGATAAGATAATTACAAATGATCTAATAAACTTTGAAATTTTTCTACTCGAGGTTTTAGCAAACCAATTTAATATCAAATATATTACGACAAAAATAACAAGTGTTATAAAAAAAAAATTCATGTAAATAGTTATTATGAAAATACCACAACTTTCAAAAAAATCAGAAACAAAATCCTGTCATAACGTCACCTGGACGGACGATTATAGCTGGGTTCACCAAAAAAATATATTGGAAGTTTTAAAAGATAGTTCAAAGCTTTTACCTGAGGTAAGAAAGTATTTAGAAGAGGAAAATAAGTATACTGAGTTTCACTTACAAGATACTAAAGAATTTCAAAAAATATTATTTAATGAAATCAAAGGAAGAATAAAGTTAGATGATGAGTCTCTTCCTTATAAAGATAAAAATTATGAGTATTGGACGAAAACAACTAAAAAAGGAAACTACTCAATTAAATGCCGGAAGAAAATTGGAACTGATGAAGTTGAAGAAATTTGGAATGGCGATAAAGAAAAAAATAAACTTAAGACTGAGTATTTTGGGGTTGGCGATCTTGAAGTAAGTTATAATGATAAATTTCTTGCATACTCTTTAGACTTAAAAGGTTCAGAATATTTCACAATTTATATAAGAGACATTAAAACTGGCAAGTTAGTTACTGAAAAAATTGAAAATACATCTGGCTCAATAAACTTTAGTCTTGATGACTTATATATATTTTATTCAAAGTTGGATGAAAATCACAGACCAAGATCAATATTTAGACATCAAATTGGATCATCTAGTAATGAAGATCTACTTATATTTGAGGAAAAAACAAAAGCATTTACGGTTAGCATAGGTATAAGTTCTGATGAAAAATATTATTTTATAAATAGCTCAGATCACAACACATCAGAGAAATATTACTTTGGGACAGATGAAAAAAAACCTGAGCCTAAACTAATTCAACAAAGAAAAAAGGGGATAATTTATAGTGTGAATTCATGGGGTGGAAATTTTTACATGCACACAAATGAGGATGCCGAAGATTTTAAAATTTTGGTTTCAAACAATATTGAGTCTAAAGAATGGAAAACTTATATTCCAAACCAATCTGAAACTATGATTGGAAATTTAACATTCCTCAAAAATTGGCAAATCCGATCAGAACTTAAAAATGCACTTGATAAAATTTATGTCAAAAATCTTGAAACAAATGAGGAGGAAGAAATAATCTTTACTGAAGAAATAGTTTACGATTCATCTGTTTCTCTTATGCAGAGAGATCGTAACACAGATGATATATATATTTCCTACTCTACTCCAAAAACTCCATCTAGAACTTTTATTTACAACCTAAAAACCAAAGAAAAAAAACTTGTCAAAGAACAAATAATTCCATCAGGTCATAATTCAAATGATTATATTGTTGAAAGGCTTGAGTGCGAAGGACATGATGGAAGAATAATTCCAATCACAATTACAAGAAAAAAAACTACAAAACTGGATGGAAATTCAAATTTACTTTTATATGGATATGGTTCCTATGGAAATTCAATGTGGCCGTCGTTTTCCTCTACCAGATTAAGCTTAATCAATAGGGATATTATTTGGGCAACCGCTCATATTAGAGGAGGAATGGAAAGAGGCATGAAGTGGTGGAAAGAAGGGAAATTATTAAACAAGAAGAATACTTTTCAAGACTATATTTCGTGTGCAAAATTTTTAATTGATAAAAAATATACTTCAAAGAAAAAAATTATTGGTATGGGAGGATCAGCCGGTGGATTACTAATGGGAGCGGTAGTTAATGAAAAACCAGATTTATTTTTAGGTATGATAATGGCTGTTCCTTTTGTTGATAGTTTGACAACTAATCTTGATCATTCTTTACCTTTGACGATTGGAGAATTTGATGAGTTTGGGAATGCAAAAGACAACAAGGAACACTTTGATTATATTTACTCATACGCGCCATACAACAATATAAAAAAAATGGATTATCCAAACATTTTAATTACTACTAGCCTCAGTGACAATAGAGTTTTATTTGATGAACCTCTCAAATTTACAGCAAAGTTAAGAGACAACAAAACTGACAATAATCTTTTACTTTTAAAAACTGAAATGAATGCAGGTCATGGAGGTAAATCTGGTCGCGATGGAATTATTGAGGAGATAGCTTTTGACTATGCTTTCATATGTAAGATTGCAAAAAAAATTTAATTTCAGCATCTTGAAAAAATAGAAATAATTACCATATATTTACTAAGGTTGCCTAATGGGACCTTTATAATTCTTGCTAACAAAGGAGGATAATATGACAAGTAAGGATCTATCAATATTCAATTCTCTAAGACCATTCTCAATTGGTTTTGACGACATGTTTGATCAATTTGAAAACATGTTGGGTAATGGAGGAATGAGTTTGCAATCAAATTACCCGCCTTACAACATTAGAAAAACAGGCAAAGATAAATATTCTATTGAAGTTGCTTTAGCCGGTTTTACTAAAAAAGATGTAGAGGTGGAGTTTGAAGATAATATGCTGACTGTTAGAACAAAACAGACAGATAAATCAGAAAACAAAGATCAGGATGGAGAGATTTTACATAAAGGAATATCTCAAAGACAATTTGCAAGATCTTTTACTATAGCAGATGATGTTAAAGTAAATGGAGCTGAGTTAAAAGATGGTTTGCTAACTATCGCTTGCGAAAGAGTAATGCCTGATTATAAGAAAAAAAAGCTTATTGAAATTAAATAAGTTCAACCTTGCTTGTGGGGTTTTCCCCACAAGTTAAAAACATCCTTTTGATGAAAACCCCACGATTCTCTCTGATTCATCAACTTCGAAAGTTCTCACACATTTAATTCCCAGTTTTTTTGTATTGTATATTAATTTTCCTCCACCATTATCGGGTTCTGGTGGTAAATATTGTGTTGGTTCTCCGAATTCTTGAATAACTCTCTCAATTCTTTTGTGAATAAATTTTTCAAGATATTTTTCCTCTTTTTCAACAAGATTGTTTGTTTTGTCTTGGACTGTTTGACATCCGTAAACCAACGGTATCAATAAAGTTATAATTAGAATTTTTTTTATCATTTAAATTACTTATTATAATTACTTTACCTAAAAAATAAACTTCAAGTTGAAATTTGTTAATAAAAAACAAGTAATTAAAGTAATTAAAAAAAGAATCTGATAATCAATCTATTGAATTGGAGGTCTCATGTTAGATAAATATTTTGAATATAAAAAACATAAAACTAGTTTTAAAACAGAGGTTATTGCAGGGATAACAACTTTCCTAACAATGGCTTATATTATGTTTTTAAATCCTTTTATATTGTCAGGAGAATTTGCTGGTCCTGAAAAAGGTTTTTTTGATTTTGGAGCAGTTTTCACCGCAACAATTTTAGCAACTGCCGTAGCTTGTTTCATAATGGCTTTTTATGGAAAAACTTGGCCAATAGGTCTTGCGCCTGGAATGGGAATAAATGCATTTGTTGCTTTCGGAGTTGTAGGTGGAATGGGTTACTCTCCACAAGCTGCTCTTGGTGCGGTGCTCGTTGCGGGGGTTCTATTTTTAATAATTTCACTCACTCCTTTAAGAGCTTGGTTAATAAATTCCATACCAAGAAGTTTGAAATTAGGGATTGGTGCTGGGATAGGTTTATTCTTAGCTATAATTGGTCTTGAAATTATGGGTGTAGTTGGAGATCATCCAGTTACCTTAGTTACTTTAGGTGATATTAAAAATCCGTTGGTACTTTTAGGATGTTTAGCTTTTGTAGCCATGGTTGTTTTAGAAAAACTTAAAGTAAAAGGCAATATTATAATTGGAATAATTGCGTTTAGTATAATTGCATGGGCAACAGGTCTTGCAAAGTTTAATGGTATAGTTGATACACCACCTCCTATGACTTACTTGTTTGACTTTGATCTCAAAGCTGCTTTGACTGCAAGTATGTCTACAGTAGTTTTTACTTTGCTATTTATTGATTTCTTTGACACAGCTGGAACATTAACTTCAGTAGCAAATGTTGCAGGTAAGGTAGACAGCAAAGGTAAAGTTCAAGATATCAACAAGGCGATGTTGTCTGACAGTGTGGGCACAGTTGCTGGTGCTTTAATGGGAACAACTACTGTAACAAGTTATGTTGAGTCTGGAGCTGGAGTAAAAGCAGGTGGAAGAACAGGAATGACATCGTTAGTTATTGGTGTATTATTTTTGTCATGTTTATTTTTTTCTCCTTTAGCAACAAGTTTGCCTAAAGAAATTGATGGAGCAGCATTATTATATGTGGCAGTTTTATTCGTGAGAAATATCACGGATATTTCCTGGGATGATATTTCTGAGTCTGCTCCTGCTATAGTTGCGATGATTACCATGCCTTTAACGTACAGTATTAGCAATGGTATAGCACTTGCTTTTGTGGCGTATGCTTTAATTAAAATTTTTACAGGAAAATTTGCAACCACTTCACCAGCAATATGGATTATTGCTATTTTAAGCGTTTTAAGTTTTGTAGTTGCTTAATTTAAAGTTATGAAAAAAGGGCTAGATAAAAAATCCTAGCCCTTTTTTTTCAGTTCTTTTTTCAGTTGTTCTATTGAAATCAATTCTCGCAGTTCGTAAGGAAAAACAATCCAAGGGTTATCTTTTAGATTATGAACAATATAATCTGATCTAAATTCAGATTTTTCTTTTTTGTAAAGAACAGCAGATTTAAAAGTAATTTTCTTATTTTCAAAATCTTTATAGCTTTTAAGCCAATCTAAAGTCTTTTCAAGTGTCACACCAGTATCAATAAGATCATCAGTTACTAAAATGTTTTCCCCATAAATTTTACTTGTTGTAGATAAGTCTCTTGCAAATGTAAGTTCATTTTGAACATCGGATACTTTTCCCTCACCAGCTGATGAATAGCTTTCAACTCCAAGGTAACCACATTTTACTTTAAAAATTCTACTTAGTATGTCCCCTACTCTCAAGCCACCCCGTGCAATGCAGATTATAAAAGAAGGTTTAAATCCACTTTCGCTTATCTTAACGGCGAGCTCGTCTATTGATCTATTGTATTCATTCCAGTCAATAATAAGTTTTTTAGACATAAAAAATTTTTTATTTTTAGATTTATATATCAAGATATATAAGTTAGAAATCATTTAATGCGAATCTTTGATTGTTTTATGTTTTATGATGAAGAGGCCGTATTAGACATAAGACTGAACTCTTTAAAAAATTCTGTTGATTGTTTCGTCATCGTTGAGAGTAAATTCTACCACAACGGTAAAAAAAGGGATTTAAAATTTGATATTAAAAAGTACCCCAAATTTAAAGATAAGATAATTTACATTGTACAAGATGATGAACCTCCAAATTTAGAAAAAGTTAATAAAGAGGATGATGAAGCGTTAAAATCTCATAAATTAATTTTTAATGCTCACAAAAGAGAAAATTTTCAAAGAAATCGAATTCATAAAGGGCTAGATAAAGCTAACGAAGATGATTTGATAATGATATCTGATGTAGATGAAATACCAGATTTAAAAAATCTAAATGTAGCAAAAGTGCAAAATAAGATTGTTATTTTTGAACAAAACATTTTTTATTATAAGTTGAATAGATACCTTGAAGGTTTTAAGTGGTATGGAACAAAAGCTTGCAAAAAGAAAAATCTTAAATCACCTCAATGGATTAGAAACATTAAGAATAAAAAATTTGGATTTTGGAGACTGGATACTATTTTTTCAGAGACAAAATATATCAATAAAATTTTCATTAATGATGGGGGTTGGCATTTTTCAAATTTGAAAAGTCCAGCTGATATTGAGATCAAATTAAAATCTTATTTGCACCACAGAGATTTTGAAGTTGAAAATATTGATTTAAAAGAAATATCAAGATTAATGAGAAATAATGAAACTATTTATGACATGTATGCAGACAAAACAGATAATAAGTTTACTGAAAAAAAAAGAAAACTAAGTTTATTTCCTAAAGGTAAATTACCACATTACATTCAGAATCATGAAAGTAAATTTAAGGATTGGCTTGATTGAACTAATACTGAATAGGTTCATCATCTATAGATCTCCACAAATACCATGTTGCAACTGAGCAATATGGTGTAAATTTTTTTCTTAAAAATTCAATGAATTTTTTAGGGGGAAAATATTTTTTTTTATAATTGTTAGAAATAGATCTTAACAACCCGATATCTTGGACTGGCCAGATGTCTGGTCTATTCAGTGTGAATAATAATATCATCTCTGCTGACCATCTTCCAATTTGTCTTAACGATGATAAATAAATTATTGCCTCTTCATCGGTCATAAACTTAATTTTATTTGGATCAAAAGATTTGTTTTCAAATTTAATAGCTAATTCCTTAATACCTTTTACTTTTTGTCTACTTAAACCACATCTTTTAAGCGTAACAGGCCGTAGTTTATTTATTTTTTTAGGATTTATCTTCCCGTTACATGCTTTTTCAAATTTTTTAAAGACAGAATTAGCAGCTTGTACACTTATTTGTTGGCCAATAATGCTTTTACATAAAGAATAGAAAATATCTTTTCTAGTCGTTAATGTTTTATCTTTATACTGAGATATCAGTTTTTTCATCACAGGGTCTTTTTTGGATAAGTATTTTACAGCACTATTCCAATACTTGGGCCTTTTACTCATGACGTGCAGCTGAAATTTGTTTATTCAAAATAATTTCTCTTCTAAAAATAATTATAGACGAGATGATAACTAAAAAAGCACCAATCAGAGTTTTTATCGATGGAATTTCATTCCAAATTAAATATCCAAAAATAATTGCAAAAACTAAAGTTAAATACTTAAGTGGTGTCACTAATGAAACTTCAGAATATTTGTATGATTGGCTTAGCCACAAATTAGCAAATCCACCAAAAACTCCTACTAATATCAAAAGAAATAAATCTAGAAAGTCAGGCATTTTCCAGCCCCAAGGAATTGAAAAAAAACTTGAAAGAGTTATTGCTATTGAAAAAAAAAGTGAGATTAACCAAACGGGTTCAGTTGTAGATAACTGTCTTATGCTTATAGCAACATAGGACATACCTAGTACAAAGATTACTGGAAAAATATAATATATATTTAAAGAACTATAACCAGGCTCTGAAATGATTATAATTCCAACAAATCCCACAAATACTGCTAACCATCTATAATACCCAACTTTTTCTCCTAAAAAAAAAATCGAGAAGATAGTAGTGAATATTGGTGCAGCAAATGAAATACTGACTACGGTTGCTAATGGTAGATTTCTTAATGCCGTAAAGATTGATAATAAAGCGATGAGACCAAATAAGCACCTATAAAAATGTAGTAATGGTCTTCCAGTGATATAAAAATCCTTTAATCTGTCCTTAGGTATAATAAAAAAATATATAACGATCCCAAAAAAACCTCTAAAAAATAGAACTTGGCCTAATGGATATTCATCAGACCACTTCACTAATAAGTCCATAATGGAAAATGCACAAACAGACAAAAACATGTACAAAAAGCCTAATTGATTTTTAGAAAGCATAAGTTTAACTTAGTTATATAATTTAAATAATCAATGGAAATAGCAGTTTTAGCTTGTGGATGTTTTTGGGGACCTGAAAAAAAATTTGGTAGTCTCGATGGAGTTTATAAAACTGAGGTGGGTTATTGTGGTGGCAAAACTGAAAGCACAACTTATAAAGAAGTTTGTTCTGGTGAAACAAATCATGCTGAAGTAGTAAAAATAAATTTTGATCCAAGAATTATTACTTATGAGGAAATTTTAAATTTTTTTTTTAAAATTCATGATCCGACTACTTTAAATTCTCAAGGTCCAGATTTTGGAACTCAGTACAGAAGTGAAATTTTTTATTTAAACTCAAAACAAAAAGAAATTGCTGAAAAAGTCTTAAAATTAAAAAATAGTGATTTTTCAGGAAAAATTGTTACTAAATTATCTTTACTAAAGAATTATTGCATAGCTGAGGAATACCATCAAAAATATTTAGACAAGAAATTTTAGATGAGTTTAGTCACGACAGATTGGGTTCTTGAAAATTTAAATAGCCTTAAAATAATAGATGCCTCTTGGCATATGCCAGCTCAAAAAAGAAATCCTGCTGAAGAATATCGAGATGGCCATATTCCAAATTCTATTTTTTTTGATTTAGATGAAAATTCTGATAAAGATACGGATCTTCCACATATGCTTCCAAAACAAAAAACTTGGGAAAAAATAATGTCCTCCTTAGGAATAAATAATAATGACGATATTCTCATATATGACGACTCTGATTTAAAAAGTTCGTGTAGGTGTTGGTTTAGTCTTTTATATTTTGGTCATGATGAAAAGAAAATACATATTTTAAATGGTGGACTGAAAAAATGGATTTTTGAAAATAAACCTACAACTAAAGATAGGACAGAAATTATTGAAAGTAATTATGCTGCAAATAAAAAAGAAAATTTAGTAGTAAGCCTCGATCAAATCAAAAAGAATATTTTAAGTAAGAGTTTTAATGTTATTGATGCAAGAAGCCTTGAAAGATTTGAGGGAAAAGTATCTGAGCCAAGGAAAGGTTTGAGAAGTGGACATATCCAAAACTCTTTTTGTTTACCTTTTAATCTTTGTATAAATCAAAAAACCGGAGAGTTTAAAAATGTGGAAGAATTAAAAGAACTTTTCAATCAAAATAAAAATATAGAAAAAAGATTAGATCCAGTTTTTACTTGTGGATCTGGTGTTACCGCCGCAGTCCTAGCTTATGCCTATAAAATGGTAAATAACGATTATATTCCAAAAATTTATGATGGTTCTTGGAGTGAATATGGTAAATATCCAGCATGAAAACTTCAAAAAAAATTACCATATTTTTAATAATATTGGCAATTGTCATTGCTTCGGTGATAGTAGCAAGACACTTTGTTGGAAAACATTTTCAGAAGAAATTTTCTAAATATCCACCACCAGGAGTAATTGTGGAAGTTGTTCAATCATCCAATTTTTTTGATAGCATTGAAACATTTGGAACTGCTTTATCAAAAAAAAATAAAAACTTTAGAGTCAAAAAAAGTGAAATACTTGATGAAAAAATTCTTATTGGAAAAGTATTTAATGAAGGTGAAGTTTTATTAAGAACAAAAAATGAAATTATAATTGCCCCATTTAAAGGAGTTTTGGGAAAAAGAGAAATTGCACAAGGTGTTCTAGGAACAGAGTCATTTATTCTCACTCTAGATGATACTTCATCGATTATTCTAAATATTAAAGTTCCCGAGATTTATCTTAAAATTTTAAAACCCGGACTTATCGCTGAAGTTAGATCGGACGCGTTAGATAAAAAATTTTATGGCAAAATTGACTCTGTGAGTTCTCGTGTGGATCCTAGTACAAGGTCAGTTCTTGCAAGCATCACAGTGGACAACAAAGATTTAGAATTGGTCCCGGGAATGCTTCTAGATATACAAATTATTTATAATGAAACTCAAGAAATAGGAGTTCCTGAAAACTCATTATTGATTCAGGGTGATACAGCTTTTGCATATAAAGTTTTAGAGGATAATACTGTCGAGAAAATTGAAGTAAAAATTGGAAAAAGAAATTATGGAAAAGTTTCTATTCTTGATGGTTTGTCTGTGGGCGACAAGATAGTAAAAGAAGGAATTTCAAAAGTAAGAGATAAAATTAAAATTAAAATCATTAATTAAAAGATGTTCTTAACAGACTTATCAATCAAACGACCGGTCGTCTCAATGGTAATGAGTATAGTCATGGTTATGTTTGGTATTTTAGTTTTTTTTGAAATACCAACTAATGAATTACCAGATATTGACCGACCAGTAGTATCAGTTCAAACTGATTACAAAGGGGCTTCAGCTCAGGTTATTGACACTCAGATAACACAAAAGATTGAGGATTTTATTGGAGGCACCCCTGGTCTCGTTTCAATTGACTCTATGAGTGAAGATGAAAGGTCGAGAATTGATATGACCTTCAAAGATAACCTTGATATTGACGATGTAGCTAACGATGTGAGAAGTGCAATCTCAAGAGTGGTGGATAATTTACCAAAAGAGGCTAGCGCTCCAGAAATTTTCAAACAATCTGCGGGCTTTAGAACTACTATGTGGTTAAGTTTTAGCTCAGATTTTATGAGTGATTTAGAACTCACTGATTTTGCTGATCGATATTTGGTAGATTATTTCTCAACTGTAGAAGGAGTAGGACGTGTGAGATTAGGTGGTGAAAGGGAGCTCTCTGTGAGAGTTTGGTTAGATCCTCTTTCGCTGGCTGCTAGAAATTTAACAACTCAGGATGTTGAACAAGTTTTAAATACAGAAAACTTAGAATTTCCTGCAGGTCGAATAGAGTCAAAAGATGTAGATCTTTCAATTAAACTTGAAAACGCTTATGAAAATTTAGACTCTTATAAAAAACTACCTTTGAAGAGGGCAATTGATGGTTCTGTAACAACTTTGGAAGATGTTTCTAGGATTGAATTTGGTCCAGTCTCTACAAGAACACTTTTTAAAGGAAATGGAAAAAAAGTTGTAGGTATTGGTATTTATCAAAACTCAGATGCAAACACAATTGCGGTAGCTACAAAAGTAAAAAAGAAGATTAAAGAAATACAAAGTTCTATCCCTGATGGATCTACATTAGAGGTTTCTTTTGATAGATCGAATTATGTCTCAAATGCAATTAAAGAGGTGTACAAAACATTATTTGTGGCACTAATTTTAGTCACGCTCATTATTTATCTTTTTTTGGGTAACATCAGAGCTTTGGTAGTACCAATTGTAGCGTTGCCGGTCTCTTTAATATCAACTTTTTTAGCAATTTATTTTTTTGATTTTTCAATAAACCTTTTCACTCTTATGGCATTAGTTCTTGCAATAGGAATCGTGGTGGACGATGCAATTGTAATGTTAGAGAATATATACCGAAGGGTTGAGAAAGGTGAGAGTTCATTGGTTGCTGCATATAAGGGATCGAGACAAGTGTCTTTTGCAATTATAGCAACTACCTTAGTTCTTGTCGCTGTATTCATACCTTTAATTTTTATAGAGGGCTTAGCTGGAGTGTTGTATGCTGAAACAGCTGTAACTTTAAGTTTCGCAGTGATAATATCAAGTTTTGTAGCATTATCCTTAAGCCCGATGATTGCTAGCAAAGTTTTAGGCACAAAATCAAAAAGAAATAAATTAACTCTTAAATTTGAAAAAAAGTTAAATGATTTTAAGGAATTTTATATTTACACTTTAAAATATTGGATATTAAAGAAAAAAAGTATAATCACTTTTTTAATATCAATTTTAATATTGAGTATTGGTTTATTTATTTATATTCCAAAACAACTTATACCAAAAGAAGATAGAGGTGCTTTCTTTGTTATAGTAAAAGCACCTCAAAGCTCAGGGTTTGAGTTTACCTCCTCAAAAACTCAGGATATTGAAAAATTGTTATTACCAAAAGTGGGGCAAGGTGAGTATAGAAGACTAATTTTAAGGGTGCCAGGTTTCGGAAAAAGTAGCAAACAAGTCAACTCGGCTTTTATAATTGTATTATTGGAGGATTGGAAAAAAAGAGACAGAAAAGGTAACAGAATAATGATGGAGTCTTTTAGAGAAATTTCAAAAGTTCCAGGTGTTTTATCATTTCCTGTTATGCCCCAGGGAATAAGAACCGGTGGTGTAGAGAAACCGGTCCAATTTGTAATATTAGGTAATACCTATGAAGAATTAATTCAATGGAAAGAAACTATAAAAAAAGAGGCCAGAAAAAATAATAATTTAACTAATATCGAAGATGATTTTGAATTAAATAAACCGATTATAAATGTAAAGATCGATCAAAAGAAAGCATCAGATCTTGGAGTGTCTACTTCAGAAATAGGTCGAACAATTGAAACTATCTTTGGCTCGAAAAGTGTCACAAAATTTACGAAGGATGGTAAAGAATATTCAATTATCCTGCAGGGAGATATTAAAAATAGAAATGAACCCTCAAGTTTAAATAAAGTTTATGTTAGATCAAAAAACTCAGGTCAATTAATTGCTTTATCAAATTTAGTAACAATTAATGAAAGAGGAACTGCTCCATTTCTATCAAGGTACAATAGACAAAAAGCAGTTACTATTTCTGCAAATATCGTAGGAGATTATACCCTTCAAAATGCCTTAACTTTTTTAGAAAAAGTTGTTCAAGAAAATACACCTAATGCCAGAATTGATTTCAAAGGGGAAAGTGAGCAACTAAAAGAAATAAGTTTTCAGATTTATGTAATATTCTTTTTAGCTTTAGTTACAGCATATCTTGTGATGGCGGCTCAGTTTGAAAGCTTTGTTCATCCTTTCACAATAATGCTGACAGTCCCGCTAGCAATATTTGGTGGAATTATAGGTCTGCTGCTTGTCGGCAGTTCAATTAATGTTTACAGTCAGGTAGCTTTAATAATACTAATTGGATTAGCAACAAAAAACGGAATATTGATTGTTGAATTTGCAAATCAGTTAAGAGATGAGGGGAAAAATCAATTAACCGCGATTTTGGAATCATCAGCACTAAGATTAAGACCAATCTTAATGACTTCTATATCTACCATTATTGGAGTTCTACCATTAGTAATAAGTAGTGGACCAGGTGAGGCGAGTAGATTATCTGTTGGTATTACTATATTTGCTGGAATGATATTTTCGACTTTTTTTACACTTTATGTAGTTCCAATAATTTATTTATTATTAGGAAAGAATACAAGAAGTATAAATCATATTGAAAAAGAGTTAGAAAAAGAACTTAATCAATAAACAATAAATTTTTTCCTGTTAAGCTTTTTTTTACATTTTAAAAGCTGAGTTTTATATTGATCTGAATACTTTTTTACTTTTTTTGCATAAGAAATTACCTTTTCATTTTTTTTATAATTTTTATAATTTCCCCATCCCTCGTGATATGCAATGTATTGTTTGAATGCATCGTTTTTAGGGATCTTCAAAAGTTTTGATGATTTATTTGTATACCAGCCAATAAAATCAACACTATCCTTAAATCTTGTTCTAAGAGCTAATGGTTTATTCTGTTCCTCCTTATATTGTTTCCATGTTCCCTTTACAGCCTGAGAATATCCAAATGAACTTGAGGGTCTTTTAAAAGGAATTATTTTAAAAAGTTTTTGTCGTTTAGGTTTTGCAAGCCAATGGAAATCTGACTCAAATTTAATAAATGCAAGTTGAATGTGCATAGGTATTCCCCATTTTTCTTCAGTCTTTTTTGCATGTTTATACCAAAAGTATCTTTCAGAAAATATTGAGCAACTACTTGAGGTATTTTTTGGAATAGATGAACAGCTCAGCAAAAATAAAAAAATCGATAAAGATAAAAAAAATTTAAAACGAATCACCCTTTATTTATAATTTATTTACGTTTTTTTCTCCATTCCCAAGGCATTTCAAAATTTCCTGCCCATAAACCTTTTTTTTCTTTTTTTGCATCATTTTCATTTATAATATATTTTTTTGAATATTTAGTGTAAGCAACAGCTAAACCGTTCCTAACAAGCCAAGAATTAATATCCCGTCTTTTCTTAAAGCAAATAGCCACAACTCTATTATATTTGTCCATGGATTTCTTTTTACATACTATTATTTCGTTTTTAACGAACTTTTTTAATAAACTAGTAGTTTTAAGTCCACACTCATAATCTTTATTAAATGTGATTACGTTCAGGCTCAACCAAGGCTTAGAGCATATTTGATTGTTTTCAGGTGCATCGATACCGTAAAGTCTAATTTTATTTCCCTTTATTCTAATTGTGTCACCATCTATTACTTTTGCATATCCTGTTATTTCCCCTGAATAAGAATTGGTTTTGGAAAAAAAGATTATTAATAAAATTAAATATATAATTTTATTCTTTTTTTGTTTTAAATAGGATTTCATAAACTTTGTAAATCAAAAAAGGTATTATTACACCCAGCAAGTTACCATTTAGATCACCTGTTTGAAAGCTTCGATTTGGTATGACCAAATGGAAAAGTTCAAGGACTATGGATAAACAAACCAAATATACAAATAATCTTTTTTTTATTTTAAAAGCGAAAAGACCAAGAATTGAAATCAGAGAAAAAGCGTAAATGTGATTTGAGGATATTTGAAAAAAATCTCTAGTGATTTGAGGTTGATTACTAAAATCATTGTATAAAAAAAAACCTAATATACTTCCTGGATATAGATATAAAATTATTAAACATATATTGGATATTTTGAAAATTAATTGAAGATTATTTGTAAAAATTTTCATTAATTTTATTTATTTTATTTATTAATTAATATATCAAATATTTCAATGAAACATCTTATTCTTATAAGGCATGGACAAAGTGAGTGGAACCAACAAAAAAGATTTACTGGTTGGGTCGATGTCGGATTAACAGACAAAGGTAGAGCTGAGGCTAAAAAAGCTGGTGAATTAATAAAAGAGAAAAAAATTAAACTTGATTCTTTTTATAGCTCCTACCAAAAAAGAGCAAATGATACTCTTAAAATTGTAATGAAAGAATTAAATGAAGATGAAAACTTAATTACTAAAAAATGGCAATTAAATGAAAGACATTATGGAGAGCTTACAGGTTTAAATAAAGAAGATATGAAGAAAAAATATGGAGAAGAGAAAATCCATCAATTCAGAAGATCATGGGATGTTAAACCTGGGGCTTTAGATAGGAAAAGCCCTTACCATCCGCTCAATATAGAAACTTATAAGGATATTCCAGTGTCTGATATTCCAGATACTGAGTCTTTAAAAGATACCCATAAACGGGTAGTGGATTGTTATAATGAATTAATCTTAAAAGATCTTCAAAATGGTAAAAGTGTATGCATCTCGGCCCATGGAAATTCTTTAAGAGCTCTATGCAAGTTTCTTTTTAAAATCAATGAGAGGGAAATTTCTAAAATGGAAATACCAACTGGAAATCCTCTTTTAATAATTTTTGAGGACAAACTTCAAATTTCATCTGTAACATATCTTGATCAAGGAAGAGCCAAAAATTTAGTTGCTTTTTAGAAGTTTATTATAAATATCATAATTAGTGACATGTTTAAAGTTCACTTTACTTTCAAAACCTATCAATTCATTTCTTGATAATAAATCATTCCACACCTTCGACATTGGGAAAGATTTATTATGAAATTTTTTAAATATTTTCTTTTCTAGTATCTGACATCCTGTGTAAATAAAATTTAAGGGCTTAGTTTTGTTAAGCTTGTCCGCTTCAAGATTAAAGTCTCCTATCAAATTTTGATCGAAGCTTTTATCCTTATTTACCACTAATAAAATATTTTTTGAATTTGAGTTAAAAAAATGATTCTCCATTTCTAAGATTTCATCAATATAATTTTCGTTCCATAAAGTATCTGGATTTAAAGTTAAAAAATATTCATTTTTGTTTTCCTTGATCATATTTAAAATGCCTCCACCAGTATTGAGAATTTCAGGGACTTCCTCGAATAATTCTATATCAATATCAAAATTTTTTTTTTCAATAAAATTTTTAAGCTGGTCTCGTTTGTAATGGGTGTTTATCAGAATTTTTTTGAGATTTAATTTTTTTACAAGTTTAATAGTCTTTTCTAGTATAGTTTCATTTCCGATTTCGACAAGAGGTTTTGGAATTTCGTTTGTAATGGGAGTTAATCTTTTTCCAAAGCCAGCACCTAATATCACCGCAACCTCAATTTTTTTCATACAATTAAATTTTATATAAATTTATTATTATTTAAAATAAACCTTAACTCATCAAATACTTTTCCATTTTTAGTTCTTAATTTAATAAGACTCCATGTATAAGGAATGTATTTAAGATATTTGTTTTTATTATCTCTTTTTGCAAGTCTTGAAAAAATTCCAAGAATCTTAAAATTTCTTAATACTGATAAAATTAAGAAGTCATTTTCAAATTTTTTAAGATCTCTATTTGAGTATTTTTTTGTAAAATGATTAAACATTTCTTCTTTTAAACTATTTGATGTTTTAAGTCTGACGTCATCAATTAATGAAGCAAGATCATAAGCTGGATTTCCAATAACTGCATCTTGACTATCTATTAAATGAAATTTTTTTTGTTTAAGCATTATATTTGAAACGTGGAAGTCTCGATGCACAAAAACATTATCAGGTAATTTAATTGCCTTTGATAATCTTAAAAAAATGTTCTTAAATTTTTTTTTAAATTGACTTAATTTTTTCTTACTAAGTTTTCTAGGAAGATACCATTCGTTAAACAAATAAGCCTCTTTTAAAAGTTTATCTTTTGAATATCTTACCATTTTATATTTTCTACCTGTAAAATCTTTATTATAGAATTTTTTTATTTTTTGAACTTTAAATAATAAATCTAATACTTTTATAAAAATTTTTTTTTTATTTTTTCTATTTTTAAGAAATTTGAGCAATGTAACATCTCCCAAATCATTTACCTCTATTAGATTTTTTTTGTAATTATTTTTTAATAATCTAGGAGCACAAATACCCCCTGAATTTAGTATTCTATTTATTGCATCATAGATTAATAAATCTTTTTTTTTATTTTTTTTTGAAAAAATTATTATAGAATCTTTTGATCTGAAGAATTTTCTTTCTGAAGCATCCCCTTCTAATTTTATTACTTTTTTGTTATTTAACCTCATTTTTTCCAAAAAATTTAATTTTTAATAATCTTGAATTATAGTTATCAAAATACTTAAAATAAATTTCTATCCTTTTTTTGGGTTTAAAATGTACTTTTTCTGGCCATTCAATTATTGAAATCACATTATCATCTTCAAAAAGACCAATATTTAGACATTCTTTTTTTTTTTTTAACCTATACAAATCAAAATGCTGAATTCTAAATTTTTTAATTTTGTACTCGTAAACTAAATTGAATGTTGGGCTTGGTATTTCTGAAATCTTGGTTTTTTCCTTTTTTTGCAGGTTATTGATCAAATATTTAGCAAATGTAGTTTTCCCAACTCCAAGTTCACCATATAAAAAAATTGTATTAAATTTTTTTACAAATCTAGAAGTTTTCTCAGAAAATCTTTTTAACTCAATTTCTTTTGAAATTTTTATATTGCTACGATTAGTAGCGGTAAGCATCTGGCTTATATGGCCCTTCTTGTTTTACGCTAATATAATCAGCTTGTTCTTTTGATAGTTTTGTTAATTTTGCACCCACTTTCTCTAAGTGTAACATAGCTACTTTTTCATCAAGATGTTTTGGTAAAACATAAACCTTTTTTTCATATTTAGAAGAATTATTCCAAAGTTCTATTTGAGCAGTGACTTGATTTGTAAAAGATGCGCTCATTACAAAACTTGGGTGCCCTGTTGCACATCCAAGATTAACAAGTCTACCTTCAGCTAAAAGAATAATTCTTTTTTTGCTTGGTAATTCTATTTCGTGCACTTGGGGTTTAATTTCATCCCACTTATAATTTTTTAATGCCTCAACTTGGATTTCATTATCAAAGTGTCCAATATTACATAGTATCGCTCTATCCTTCATATCTCTCATATGATCTGCTGTTATAATATCTTTGTTGCCAGTCGCGGTTACCACTATGTCAGCCTCTTTAATCATTTCATCCATTAAGACTACTTCATAACCTTCCATCGCTGCCTGCAAGGCACATATTGGATCAGTTTCAGTAATCATAACTCTTGCTCCAGATTGCCTCAATGATGCTGCACTGCCTTTGCCTACGTCACCAAATCCTGCAACAATTGCCACTTTACCTGACATCATTACATCTGTAGCTCTTTTAATTCCGTCGACTAAACTTTCTCTACACCCATATAAATTATCAAATTTTGATTTTGTCACTGAGTCATTAACGTTTATTGCCGGCACTAATAATGTCCCTTCGCTCTCCATCTTTTTTAATGCTAAAACACCTGTCGTTGTCTCTTCTGACAGACCTTTAATATCTTTCATTAAATGTTTATAATCTTTATGCATTAGAGCTGTTAAGTCACCACCATCATCTAAAATCATGTTTGGCTTCCAATCTTTTTTACCTTCGATTGTTTGCTTTACACACCACCAATACTCTTCCTCGGTTTCACCTTTCCAAGCAAACACAGGTATTCCAGCTTTTGCTATCGCTGCAGCAGCATGATCTTGTGTTGAAAAAATATTGCATGATGACCATCTACACTCCGCACCAAGGGCTACCAATGTCTCAATAAGTACAGCGGTTTGAATTGTCATGTGCAGACAACCTAAAATTCTAGCTCCTTTTAAAGGAAACTTTCCTTTGTATTCTTTTCTTAATGCCATAAGTCCAGGCATTTCAGTCTCGGCAAGAGAAATTTCTTTTCTACCGAACTCAGCTAGCTTGATATCTTTTACTTTATAATCACTCATTATTGCAAATCTTTTACATTAAAGGATAATTTATTCAACATATCAATTTAATTTTGGAAAAATAATTTCTACTTTTGCTCCCTTTTTATTAATATTATTAGATGCGATTACTTGACCTCCATGAAGATCGACCAGATTTTTAACAATATTCAATCCTAATCCAGAGTGTTCACCAAATTTATCTGGTCTGTTGCTATAAAATCTTTTAAAAATCTTTTCCGTGTTTTTTTCTTTAAACCCAATTCCTTCATCAATTACACTGAGAGAAATTTTTCCATCTTTTTTCTGTGAGAGTTTGACTACAATATTCTGATTATCTTTACTAAATGAAATGGAATTTTCAAGAAGGTTTGCTAAGACTTGTTCAATTCTATTTTCAATACCTTTAATATTAAATTTTTCACCAGAATTTTTAAACTGTAAATCTATATTAATACCCCGTTTTGTATTATATATGGCGTTAAAGTCATCAACAACTGAGTCAGCAATTTTTTTTAAGTCTAAAATTTTCATACTTTCCCTTGTGATCGCGACTTCATCTTTAAGCATCTGGGAATAATCAGTTATTAATCTTTCAATTCTCTCTACATCGTGGGTCAAAATTTTTGTTAATTTTTCCTTTTCAGGGTTGCTGTTAGTAACTTCTAATAATTCAGATGCACTTTTAAGCGAAGCTAAAGGATTTCTAATTTCATGAACTAAATCTGTGGAGAAGTTTTCAGCTGTATTTACTCGTTTTTGTAATTCATTTGTCATTTCATCTAGAGATAACGACAAAGTTCCCAGTTCATCATTTCGTTTTATTAAACTTTTAATATCTATTTTCTTTTTACTCTTTTCTTTTATATTTTCAGTGTAATTAACAAGATTTTTAATTGGTTTTAAAAAATATTTATTTAACACTAATGAAAAAATAAAGATTACAACTGCGATTAATATTGCCGTACGAATTACAAAAGTTTTTCTTTCATTGATTGCTGTTTTAACATCATTGGCGTTTTGAGATATCAGGATATATCCAACATTTTCATCATCAATTAAAACATTCTTTATCGTTGATAATTTAAATTTATTATAAGTTTCATTTGTAAAAGTAATAGGCTTACCATAATCATCAGATATTGAATATTCTTGAAGTGTTTCTTTAAATTCACTCCTTTTTTCTGAATTAATTAATTCATCTGTAGATTTTTCTTTATCTTGGTTATTTTGTAAATCAAATTCAACTATTTCAATTCTTGATGAAAAGGATCTTGGGTCAAGATCTAGTGTATCTGTATCTGCTAAAATCTCGAATGATTTATCAAAAAAAATAACCCTATCAAGATTTTGAAATAAAAATCTTGTCGACAATAAAAATTTTTTTACCTCATTTTTTTCAAATTCAATATTTAGTCTATTAAGATTATTAATTGTATTATTTATAACTTCAATTTGGAGAGATGTTTTTTTTTTAATTAAGTTTGGTTGAACGTAATTAAGATAGATTATTGTTAATGTACCAATAAATATAAAGATTAAAAGATTGATGAACAAAAATTTTTTAAGAATAGAGAGGTTTTTAATGAGTGAAGAAAACATTAATTAACATTCCACCTATAGCCACTTCCATACCTTGTTTCTATTGCGGAAAAACTCGAGTCAATTTTTTTAAATTTTTTTCTAATTCTTTTAACGTGACTATCAATAGTCCTATCTTCGATATCAGTATCTTCTCTATACGCAATATCCATCAATTGTGCTCTTTCTTTAATTATCCCCGGTCTTTTAGCAAGTTCTTGAACGATTAAAAATTCTGTTGTTGTCAATTTATCTGGCAACTGTTTTCCGTCCCATTCACACTCAAGTTGTGAGGGATCTAATTTGAGTTTGCCATGAGTAATAATGTTTTTACTATCATCTACACTAATATTTTTCTTTCTTAGTTGAACCCTAATTCTCTCAACTAATACTTTTATTGAAAAACCACCAGATTTTTTTACAAAGTCATCTGCTCCTAACTTTAAACCTAAAAGTTCATCTACTTCCTCATCTTTTGAAGTTAAAAAAATTACTGGTAATGAACTTTTTTTTCTTAATTTTTTAAGTAACTCCTCACCATCCATTTTAGGCATTTTAATATCAATGATTGCTAAATCTGGAGGTGTTCTTGTCAATCCTATAAGCGCACTCTCTCCATCTAAATAAGTTTGGACTTTAAAACCTTCTTTTTCTAGGGCAATACTTAAGCTGGTAAGAATATTTCTGTCATCATCTATTAGTGCAATTGTTTGTGTCATAGCCTGATATAAAAATACTAAATTGTCCCAATTTAGACAATACACTAATATTTAATGCAACATACCCCAATTATCCCCAATATTTACATCTACTAGAATAGGTATAGAGAAAGTGTGATGCTCACTTGATTTGACACTGGTCATTTCTGTTTTAATCAGTTTTTTGATTCTATCTAGCTCGTTATTAGGTATTTCAAATATTAGTTCATCGTGAATTTGCAGTAATAATTTTGTTTTAAATTTTGTATCATTATTAAGTTTATTAAAAATTCTTATCATCGCTATTCGCATTAATTCCGATGCTGACCCTTGTATTGGTGCATTAATCGCTGCCCTTTCTTGAAAATTTCTAATGTTAAAATTCTTATCATTTATACCTATAATGTGTGTTTTTCTCCCAAAAATATTGTTAACAAATCCAGTCCTTCTACAATGTTTTATTGTGGACGACATGTAGTCTTTTATCTCAGGGAATTTTTTAAAATACGCCTTTAGAAAAATTTCAGCATCAGCTTTTGAAACAGAAATTTGTTTAGCTAGTCCATACTGTGAAATACCATAGATAATTCCAAAATTAATTGCCTTTGCTTTTCTCCTCATCTCTTTAGTGACTTTATTAATTTCTACGTTAAAAATTTGGCTGGCTGTTAATGAATGAATATCTTCATTATTATTAAACGCTTTTTTTAATTCTTTCACATCTGCTAAATCAGAAAGTATTCTCATTTCAATTTGATTATAATCAGCAGATAAAAGTGAATTTCCTTTTTCTGAAATAAAGGCTTTTCTTATTTCTTTTCCATCTTCAGACTTAATTGGAATATTTTGTAAATTTGGATCACTTGATGCTAACCTTCCAGTTGTGGTAGCTGCCAATAAAAAAGATGTATGAACTCTTTTTGAAGCAGGATTGATAAATTCTGGAAGTGAGTCTGAATATGTATTTTGAAGCTTTGAAATTTGCCTCCATTCTAATACTAACTTGGGTAATTCATGTCCTTTAAATGCCAGATCTTCCAAAACACTGGCACCCGTGGCAAAGCTTCCTTTTTTTGTTTTTTTTAATGCTGAAATTTTTAAATCATTGTACATTATTTCACCAAGTTGTTTTGTTGAACCAATTTTAAATTTCTTTTTAGAAATTTTGAAAATGTCTTTTTCTAATTCAGCTATTTTTTTTTCAAATTTTTTTGAAAGCTTTATTAAGAAATCTTTATCCAATTTTATTCCACTGATTTCCATTTTAGCCAAAATTTCAATCATTGGTTTTTCAAAAGACTCGTAAATATTTACTAATTTCTCTTCTTTGATATCTTTCAAAAATTTTTTGTATAACCTATAAGTAACATCAGCGTCTTCTGCTGCATAATCTTTTGCTTGATCAATATCTACATCGTCAAAGGTTATTTGTTTTTTTCCAGTTCCTACTAAGTCTTTATAAGATATTGTTTGATGATCTAAATGTATTTTTGATAATTCATCCATGTTATGTTTGTTTTTTCCAGCATCTAGAACGTAAGACATCAACATTGTGTCTTCCAAAAATTTCATTTCTATGCCTCTATGATAAAAAATTATGTAATCAAATTTTATATTTTGACCGATTTTTTTAATGGTTTTATCTTCTAATAATGGCTTTAAAATTTTAAGTATATTTTTTTCATCCAAATTTTTCCCATTAGAATGATTTAAAGGAACATAATAAGCTTCACCTATTTTAAAAGATATAGATATACCAACTAATTTGGCAAGGTGCGGGTTAAGAGAGTTTGTTTCTGTATCAATAGCAAGTTCTCCGACTTCCTCTATTTTGTGTATTAATTTTTTTAATTCTTCCTCACTCTTTATTAAATTATAGTTTGATTTTGAGAGATTATCTTTTGTCCTTTGTGCTTGTTCTTTATTTTCGTTTTCAAAATCAATTTCTCCATATGTTGAAATCGCTGAACTTAGCAGTCTATTAAACTCCATATCTCTTAAAAAATTGAAGAGTTTTTTTTTGTCAATTTCCTTCAATAAAAAATCATCTAATTTATTTTTGACAGGTACATCATTTTTTAAGGTTACTAGTTTCTTACTTATTAAAGCTTTATCTTTATTTTCGATAATTGTTTCTCGTCTTTTATTTTGCTTTATTGTTTCAACATTTTTGAGAAGTTCTTCTAAACTTCCAAATTTATTTATTAGTTCTGCTGCTGTTTTTACTCCAATACCAGGAACACCTGGCACGTTATCACTTGAATCGCCAGCTAAAGATTGAACATCAATAACCTTATCCGAAGTAACTCCAAATTTAGCAATTACATCCTCTTTCTTGATAAATTTATTTTTCATAGGATCATAAATTCTTACTTTTTTGTCATGAAGCTGCATTAAATCTTTATCAGATGAAACAATGGTTACATCAGACCCAAGTTTAGTAATTTGTTTTGAATAAGTTGCAATTAAATCGTCGGCCTCATAATTAATCATTTCAACAGCAGGAATATTAAAAGCCTCTACAGATTTTCGAATATATTCAAACTGAGGTATCAAATCATCGGGTGCGTCTGATCTATTAGCTTTATAGTCCTCATAAATATCATTTCTGAAATTTTTTCTAGCAGAGTCAAAAATAACCACGAAGTGAGTTGGTTTCTGTTTATTTTCTTTTGATTTTGCATCCTCTAATAACTTAAAAAGCATATTGCAAAATCCTGCAACAGCACCTGTTGGTAAACCGTCTGATTTTCTGGATAGAGGAGGAAGAGCATAATATGCCCGAAAAATATACCCAGAGCCATCAATAAGATAAAAATGTTTTTTTTTATTTAATTCAGCCATTTATTTAATTATTGTTAATTTACCTTAATGTTATAAGCCTATAAATCTAAATGAGTAAAAAAAACGTACTTTCTGTTAAAAAATTAAATAAAATTTATCGAAAGAATATCCATGCACTTAAAGATTTAAACTTGGAGGTGAAAGAAGGAGAAATTTTAGGACTTCTTGGTCCAAATGGAGCAGGAAAAAGTACTTTTATAAATATTCTTGCAGGTGTTACAGATAAAACCTCAGGTGAAGTAATCGTCTGGGGATTTGATTTAGATAAAAATCCACGCCAAGTTAGAGTTTCGCTAGGAATTGTTCCTCAAGAAATAAACGTTGACCCCTTCTTTACTCCAAAAAAACTATTGGATCTTCAAGCTGGTTTATTTGGAGTTAAAAAAAAAGATAGGATAACAGATACCGTGCTTGAACTAGTCGCTTTAAAAGATAAATCAAATAGTTATACAAGAAATTTATCAGGTGGTATGAAAAGAAGATTATTGATAGCAAAAGCTTTGGTACATAAACCACCTATAATTATATTAGATGAACCAACTGCAGGTGTTGATGTCGATCTGAGAAAAAATTTGTGGGAAAATATTAGATCGCTTAGAAAACTGGGAGTAACAATTATTCTGACTACACACTATCTTCAAGAGGCTGAAGAATTGTGCGACAGGGTCGGTGTAATTCATAAAGGCAATCTTATAGCATTAGATACAACTGAAAATATGTTAAATAAGATTCAAACAAAAACTCTTAAATTTGAAATTAATAAGAGAATAGTTTTAGAAGATGTGAATAATAAAGATTATAATATTTTAATCAATACAGATTCAGAATTCAAGATAGAATATAATAAACAAGAATTTAACATACAAAAAATAATCAAGTTATTAGAAAATCAAGAAATAGTGATTAAAGATATTAAATCTGAGGATCCAGATTTGGAGGATGTTTTTGTTAATTTAACAAATAACTAGATTTAAAACTTAAATTAATATATTATTAAAATATGCAAACTGTTAAGCTGATTCAGATTAATAAAGTAATTAGAAACGCTATTATTGTTTTTTTAGGTACAGTTTTGTTAATAATTTCAGCAAAAGTAAAAATACCATTTTACCCAGTTCCAATGACAATGCAGACATTCGTCGTAATATTTCTAGGAATGTGTTTCGGTTATAAATTGGGTTTGGCTACAGTAACACTTTACTTAATTGAAGGCATTATTGGAATACCAGTTTTTTCTAATTCTCCAGAAAAAGGTGTTGGTATGATTTATTTTACAGGTCCAACGATGGGATATCTTTTAGGATTTATAATAGCGGTTTATATGGCTGGAAAATTTAATTTTAATAAAAACTATCTTTTAAATTTAATTAAGATTTTTTTCTCAGTTTTGCCAATTTATATATTGGGGCTTTTTTGGTTAGGAATTTTAATTGGTTGGGATAAACCAATTTTTGATCTAGGAGCAAAACCTTTTTTATTAGCGGAATTATTTAAAATCTTTCTTTTAGTTATAATTTCTACAAAAGTCGATTTTTTTAAAAAGTTTATCTAGGCGATCTTTTTGATAAAATTCTCTGAAGAGTTCTACGATGCATTTTTAGTCTTCTAGCTGTTTCAGAAACATTTCTGTTACATAATTCAAATACTCTGTGAATATGTTCCCATTTAACTCTATCTGCAGACATAGGGTTTTCTGGCGGTTCAGCTTTTCTATTTGGATCTGCTAAAAGTGCTTTTTCAACGTCGTCAGCATCGGCTGGTTTAGCAAGATAGTCAATCGCACCTTGTTTGATTGCTGCAACAGCTGTTGGAATATTCCCATAGCCTGTTAACATCACAATTCTACTATCTGCATTAGAATTTTGAATTTCTTTAACAATTTCCAATCCGTTGCCATCACTAAGCCTTAAATCCACTACAGCGAATGCGGGTTTATTAGTTTTAACGGCATCAATTCCTTTTTTTACACCTTCAGCTTGTGAAACTTTAAATCCCTTCTTCTCCATAGCTCTAGCTAAACGCTCTCTGAAAGGATTGTCATCATCCACAATTAGAAGAGATTTGTCTTCAAATTGGCTAATATTTTTTACGTTTTGGACGTTCATAAAGATTTATATGGACTTTAATTCAAAAATTTCAATAGCTTGGAAACATTGATTTTTATCAATTATTTTCTTTACACTAGGTGAAGAATCCCTTAAATGCTCAATTTAATGAAATTTGCATAGCTGTTATGCAGATTTTTTTTGTTAAATTTTTTTTTACGGAGCTAAAAAAATGAAAAAATTTAAAACGGTTGATGAACTTATTAATGTAATCAAACCTTCTGATCCAGTTTACTGCATCAGAAAGTACTCGATAAAAAAAGCTTCCAAAGTTTTTTTACAAAATTTTCCAGGCAAAATCCTATATGCGGTTAAAACTAATCCGCATCCTTTTGTAGTCAAAACTCTTATAGAATCGGGAATAAAGAATTTTGATGTTGCTTCATTAAAAGAGATAGAGATGATTAAAAAGATCAACAAAGATTTAGAATGTTCTTATATGCATACTGTAAAAAGTAGAGAAAGTATTAGAGATGCATATTTTAAATATAATGTTAAAAGTTTTTCATTAGATACAAAAGAGGAATTAATCAAAATTATTGAGTCTACTGAACAAGCTAAGGATCTCGAATTATATGTAAGAGTGGCTGTTTCCAACGAACATGCTGAGATTGATTTATCAAAAAAATTTGGTGCGTTAAGTTCTGAGGCAATCGGGTTATTAAGATTAACTAAACAATATGCAAAAAAAATTGGTTTAAGTTTTCATGTTGGTTCGCAATGTATGCATCCTATTTCATATGCTAAGGGTATTTCTGAAATTGGAAATATAATTAAAAAAACAAAAATTATTCCAGATGTAATAAATATTGGTGGTGGATTTCCAACTATTTATCCAGATCTAATTCCACCTTCACTGGATAGTTATTTTAATGAGATTAAAACAGCTCTTGAAAAATTGAAATTAAATAAAATGCCTGAAATAATTTGTGAGCCGGGAAGAGCGTTGGTTGCAGAGTCAGGATCAACAATAGTAAAAGTGAATTTAAGAAAAAAACAAAAGCTTTACATAAATGATGGAACTTATGGAACTTTGTTTGATGGTGGAGTTCCAAATATAGTTTACCCCTCAAGGATTATTACAAATGGAAGAATGATTTCAAAAAAAATGACTACTTTTGATTTTTATGGACCAACTTGTGATAGCCTTGATTATATGAAAGGACCTTTTATTTTACCTAATAATATTAAAGAGAATGATTACATAGAACTTGGACAACTAGGCGCGTATGGATTAACTTTTAGAACTCAATTTAATGGTTTTTATTCAAACGAGATTTATGAGGTTGAGGATGAACCAATAATGACTATGTACGATAGAGATAAAAATAAAGGATCTCTAGTCGCATAAATGCCAGAAAAGAAAAATTTAGGCCATAATACAAAAAAAAATTTTCTTAACAAACCTGTAGAGCACATTGACATAACTTCTTTTGACTCTCGAGATATTATATCGTCGATGCAAAAAATGTCTTTTGTTTCCAGAGAAACAGGAAACGCTGCAAGTATTTTTAATGAAATGTTAAAAGATAAAAATTGCACAATTTTTTTGACACTTGCAGGATCAACATCTGCTGCGGGATGTATGAATATTTATAAAGATATGGTTAAATACAATATGGTGGATGCTATCGTTGCTACGGGCGCATCAATTGTTGATATGGATTTTTTTGAAGGTTTGGGTTTTAAACATTATCAAGGTTCACAATTTCAAGATGATAGTGAACTTAGAAAAAATTATATTGATAGGATTTACGATACTTATATTGATGAAGATGAATTACAAATGTGCGATAAAATTATATGTGAAATAGCTGACAAGTTACCCGCAAAGACATACACTTCTAGAGAATTTATATATGAGATGGGAAGATATTTAAAAGATAATTCAAAAAAAAAAGGTTCATTGATAGAAACAGCTTTTGATAATAATGTTCCTATTTTTTGCCCTGCTTTTACCGACTCTAGTGCTGGATTTGGACTGGTTATGCATCAAGAAAAAAATCCAAATAAACACATCACTATAGATTCAATTAGAGAATTTAGAGAATTGACAGAAATTAAAATTAAATCAAAAAATTCTGGTCTATTTATGATAGGCGGAGGTGTTCCAAAAAATTTCATTCAAGACACAGTTATTTGTGCTGAATTATTAGGTAAAGAAGTAGACATGCACAAATACGCAATTCAAATAACTGTTGCAGACTCAAGAGACGGGGCATGTAGTAGTTCTACTCTTAAAGAGGCTAGTTCTTGGGGAAAAGTAGATATAACAAAAGAACAGATGGTTTTTGCTGAAGCAACTAGTGTACTGCCTTTAATTGCTAGTGATGCTTATCATAAAGGTGAATGGAAAAAGAGAGAAAGAAAAAATTTTTCAAAAATATTTTCTTGATAGAATAGGATCTCGAAGTGAAGTATCTTTCAAACAAAAATGGTTTTCTAGGTATCGATAATAAATTTAACTTTAAAGAAAAAGTAATTGTTGTTCCGTTTGGTCTAGAAAAAACTGTAAGCTATGGAGGAGGTACCAGAAATGGACCAAAAGAAATTATCAAAGCCTCCCATCAAGTTGAACTATATGATGAAGAATTACATTGTGAACCTTTCAAGAAAATTGGAATTAAAACTTTAAAACCTTTTAAAATAGAAAAAAATGTTGAAAAAGCTCTCAGCGTAATATCAAAAATTAATCAAGGCATCTTGGAAAAAAAATTATTCCCTATGACCTTGGGAGGAGAGCATTCAATAACGCCTGGATGTATTGCTCCTTTTGTTAAAAAATTCAAAAATATTTGTCTTTTGCACTTTGATGCTCATGCAGATTTACGAGATAGTTATAATGGAGAAAAATTTTCACATGCATCTGCAATTCGAAGATGTTTAGATTATCCAAACGTTTCTGTTATTTCTTTTGGTATAAGAAATATATCTAAAGAAGAAATTCCATTTTTAAAAAGAAATCCAAAAAGAATAAAAATATTTTGGGCTAAAGATAAAGGTAAATGGGATTTAAATAAATTTAAAAGATTAATAAAAAATAAAAACGTTTACATCACTTTTGATGTTGATGGATTAGACTCGGGCATTATGCCAGCAACTGGTACACCTGAGCCTGGTGGTTTGTTTTGGGATGAAACATTGAATATTCTTAAGATCGCTGCGAAAAATTCAAATATTGTTGGTGCAGACTTAAATGAACTTTCGCCTATTAAGGGTTTTAATTCATATAATTTTCTTGCCGCTAAATTGGTCTATAAAATTTTATCTTATAAATTTTTGTATTAACTTTGAACTGGCTTTAGGGTGCCTGATAATAATCTAAAAGGTATTAACATAACTAGTGCAACAAATATTTTTACTGCAAGGTCACCTAAAGATAAGGTAATCCAAGGAACACCAGTTGCATAAAAAGAAATTGAAAAGAATAAGAAGGTATCAACTGTGGATCCGATAAGAGATGAGGTTAATGGAGCAATAAACCATCGTTTTTTTCTTAACTTATCAAACACTTGAACATCCAAAAGTTGAGCAACTAAAAATGCTGATCCTGATCCAATTGCAATTCTAACTGATATTAAATCGTCAAAATTAGTTGAGAAAAATAGTGTAAAACTAATTCCAATTACAAATCCAAGATATACAATTTTTCTCGCAGCAATTTTACCGTATGATCTGTTTGCTAAATCTGTAATTAAAAACGCTATAGGATAACTAAATGCACCATATGTTAACAATTGATCTAAACCGTAATATTTTATTGGAAATTGAACTAGGTAGTTTGATGCTAAAACCACCAAACCCATAAAGAAAGACAGGGTTAGAAAAACTTTATTCATTAAGCAGATTTTTGCAGAATACTTTTTTTAACTTTTTTAAGTCTATCTGATAGGTATTTTGATTTAACCTCTTTCATAAATTGATCAAAACTACCTTTTTTATCAATTGATCGCATTGCAGAATTTGAGACATTTAATCTTAAGCTTTTGTTCAAAATATCGCTCTTAAAATTTATTTTTTTAATACCAGGTAAAAATCTTCTCTTAACTTTATTATTTGCATGGCTAACTTTGTGACCCTTTAAAGGTCTTTTGCCAGTAAGTTCACATTTTTTTGTCATGATGATTTACGTGGTATAAATGTAGTTTAGTTGTCAGTCAAGTCGATATTTTAAATTTTTCCAATAATATCGCTTAATTTTTTTACATTATTAGTTTCAAGAATATTATTTAACTCTTCTGAAATCTTGCTAACAATTTTTGGACCATGAAAAACCATACCTGTATAAAGCTGTACAAAATTTGCGCCATGCATAAACTTTTGATAAGCTGTTTCACCAGAGTCCACCCCTCCTACACCAATTATATCTATTTTATTATTTAATATTTTATAAAAATTGTTTATCAATTTATTTGATATTTCATTCAAAGGTTTTCCTGAAAGACCTCCTTTTTGAAATTTTTTGTGGTTTTTCAAACTATCGCGATTACCATCTGTGGTGTTAGAGACGATTACGGCTTTAATACTATAATCTAAAATTGTTCTGCAAATTTCTTCAACTTTTTTTTGATTAATATCAGGTGATATTTTAATAGCTATTGGAATATTACTTTTCAATTTTTCTTTTTCGTTATGAATACTTTCCAACAAATTTTTTAATTCTTCGTTATTATGAAAATCTCTTAAATTCTCCGTATTTGGTGATGAAATATTTATTGTAATATAATCAGCAATATCATGAAATTTACTTAAACAATTTAAATAATCTTCAGTTTTATTTTCTGAGTTCCAATTGGGTCCTATGTTTACTCCGAGCATCCCTAAAGGTTTTTTTTTAATTATTCTTGATCTTGCATCATCAGCCCCATTGTTATTGAAGCCTAGTCGATTTATTAGAGCACAATCTTCCTCTAGTCTAAAAACTCGGGGTTTAGGATTGCCGTACTGACTTAAAGGAGTAACAGTTCCAACTTCTACAAAACCAAAACCAAGTTTAAATAAAGGATTGTAAACTTCTGCATTTTTATCGAATCCAGCGGCTATTCCAATTGGATTTGGAATTTCTCTTCCAAATAATTGAGTTTTTAAAATTAATTCATTCTTTTTATAGTCTTTAACAATTAAATTTGTTTTTAGTGCTTTAATTGCTAAATCATGTGCTAACTCAGGATCTAACTTAAAAATTAAAGGTCTAATTTTTGAAAACATTAATTAATTTTTTCTTTTATTAATTTAATAGTATTTTTTACACCAAAGAAACTTATAAAAAAACCTAACCTTGGTCCATTTTCAACCCCAAATACTACTTCGTATATTAATTTGAACCAGTCTCTTAAATTTTCTCTATAACCATTTTCTTTTCCAACAGTATAAATATTTGTTTGAATATCCTCTGGCTCAAGGTTATCCGGGGAATTCTCTAACATCTTAATTAGATTAAGTAATGCTTTTTTCTCCTCGTTATTTGGATTTTTGTAATTTTTATTCCTTTTAGCAATGTCGTTAAAATATGTTATTGAGTATTCAATTAATTTATCAAATATTGGATAATCTTTTTTATTAAGTTCTTTTGCGTACCTTTCAACAAATTTCCATAAAACATCTTTTGAGTTAGCATTACTTGTTTCAACCAAATTTAATAACATTGAATAGCTCATAATTTTTTTTTCCTCAGGAATATTTCCGTTATGTACATGCCATACTGGGTTTAATAAAATTTCTTTATTTGATTGATTTCTGCTTTTTTCTATACAATCTAAATATTCATCGACTGCTTTTGGCACGATTTCTTTATAAAGTTTTTTTGCTCGTTTTGGATTCTGGAACATAAATAAGGATAGACTTTCTGGAGAAGCATATTTTAACCATTCCTCAATTGTAACGCCATTACCTTTTGACTTTGAAATTTTTTCTCCTTTTTCATCTAAAAATAATTCATAGGCAAAACCAGATGGATTTTTTTTACCTAAAAGTTTCACAATTTTTGTTGATAGGATTGCACTTTCAATTAAGTCTTTTCCATACATCTCAAAATCAACATCTAAAGCATACCAACGCATTGCCCAATCTACTTTCCATTGAAGTTTGCATTTACCATCAAGAATACTGACATTAATTTTCTCTCCATTATTATCGAATGTAATACAAGATTTTGATTTATCTATTTCCAAAACTGGAATTTCCAAAACTTGACCAGTTTTTGGACATATCGGTAAAAAAGGACTGTAGGTTTTTTGTCTTTCTTTACCAAGAGTTGGAATTATAATGTTCATTATCCCATCATAATTTTCTAGGATTTTTTTAAGTGGTTCGTTAAAGAAACCACTTTTATATAACTTTGTTGAGCTTAAAAAATTATATTTGAAATTAAATTGATCTAAAAATTTTTTTAACATTTCATTATTATGTTCACCGAAACTATTGAACTTTTGAAAAGGATCAGGAACAACAGTAAGTGGTTTATGTAGATTGTCAGTTAAAATTTTTTTATTAGGCACATTATCTGGTACTTTTCTGAGGCCATCCATATCATCTGAAAATGTAATAATTTCTTTAGGCAAGTCTGTTAATAAATTTAATGCATTTACTACCATTGATGTACGTGCCACCTCACCAAAAGTTCCTATGTGAGGTAACCCGGATGGACCATAGCCAGTTTGAAGAACTATCTTTCCTTTTTTTTCAATGAAGGGCTTTCTCTCTTTCAAAATTTTTTTTGCCTCAACGATTGGCCATGAGTTTGATTTTTCAATGTCTTGTTTGTTAATTTCTTTCATCAAAAAACGAATTTATTGTATAATTAGCTTATATTTAAATTCATATAATGTTGAAATTTATTTTCCATAAAATAATGTTCAAATTAAATGTCCAATTATAAAACAGTTTTTTTTACTTTAGGCGTATTGTTGATTGTATTAGGTTTTTCAATGTTAGTTCCTATTATTATACAATTAATTTATAGTGAGTTTAATTCTACCTTTATAATATCTTCAATAATTACAATTACTTTTGGTGCTTTATTTTTTTTAGCCAATATCGATAATAATAGAAGCTTAAGTACTCAGCAGGCCTTTCTCCTCACCGCATTATCATGGATAGGAGTTGCAATATTCGGATCTATTCCATTTATATTTTCAGACTTAAACCTATCTTTAACCGATGCTTTCTTTGAAAGTATGTCTGGAATTACAACTACTGGAGCTACAATTATCAATAATTTATCTGACGCTCCTAAGGCGATTTTAGGCTGGAGGGCAATGCTCCAATGGTTAGGTGGAATTGGAATCATTGTAATGGCAATTACCTTAATGCCTATAATGAACATCGGTGGTATGCAGCTAATGAAAATTTCGAGTGGAGATAGTTCAGAAAAAATACTTCCTAAATCAAAACAAATTTCTCTAAGATTAGTTCTGATCTATTTTTCATTAACTTTGCTTTGTGCGTTTTTTTATAAAATTTGTGGAATGAATTTCTTTGATAGCTTAACTCACTCGATGACTACTATTGCAACAGGAGGTTTTTCGAATTACAACCAGTCAATAGGATTTTTCGAAAGTGCCAAAATTGAGTATGTTTCTATAATTTTTATAATTTTAGGTAGTATTCCATTTATTTCATATATTAAATTTTTGTCTGGTAATAGGAAAATAGTATTCAAAGATGAGCAAATAAAATTATTCTTAAAGTTAATATTTTTTTCAATTCTTATACTTTTTGTTTATTTAGCAATCGTTAATAAAAGTATTTTTGAAATTCAATTAAGAGCAATTATCTTTAATGTTGTTTCAATATTAACAGGAACCGGCTATGTCACTAAAGAGTTTGATCAATGGGGTAATTTTCCTTTAATATTTTTTTTATTACTTATGTTTATAGGTGGCTGTGCGGGATCGACTACATGTGGTATTAAAGTATTTAGAGTCCATATGCTTTATTTCTTTTTAAAGAATCAATTACTAAAAATAATATATCCTAGAGCAATTATTAATTTGAAATATAATAACGATATAGTTCAAGATAAATTGATCGCTTCAATTATATCGTTTATTTATCTTTATATAACAATTTTCTTTGTGATATCTGCTCTTTTAACACTTACAGGGTTAAACTTTATTACAGCAATTTCGGGAGCCGCGTCTTCAATATCAAACGTCGGACCTGGACTAGGAAACGAGATTGGGCCTAATAGTAATTATGCAAGTTTACCCGCTGTATCAAAATGGATTTTGTCTGCTGGAATGATTTTAGGACGTTTAGAAATTTTTGCAATTTTAGTAATTTTTTTACCATCATTTTGGAGAAATTAATTGACTGATAATTTTTATTACTTCTTTAAGGAAAAATCATTAAAAATGCTTTTGTTTGGTTTTTCCTCTGGCTTACCAATATTATTAGTGTTCTCAACTTTATCAGTTTGGTTATCTAAAGCCGGTGTAGAGAGAAGTACAATAACTCTATTTAGTTGGGCAGGCTTTGCATACGCCTTCAAGTACCTATGGTCTCCAATAATAGATAGATTTAGTCTTCCAGTATTTAAGAAATTTGGTCATAGACGAAGTTGGCTTTTATTAATTCAGATTTTAATTATTTTATCTTTAATACTCACTTCATTTACCGATCCACAAAAAAATCTATATGCAACAGCTTTTTTTATTGTTCTATTGGCTTTTTTTAGTGCATCTCAAGATATTATAATTGACGCATTTAGGATTGAGTCAGTTTCTCAAAGCAAACAGGGATATTTATCTTCGATGTATATAGCGGGATATAGAGTTGGAATGCTTGTAAGTGGGGCTGGGAGTTTGTGGTTAGCTTCTTATTTTGGTTCAGATAACTATGATCAGATCGTATGGCAAAAAGTTTATTGCATAATGGCTTTATTTATGGCGATTGGTATATTTGCTAACCTTACTTCAAATGAGCCAAAGATAAGAAAAAATATTTTTAAAAAAACCAATAACCACTTAATTTTCTTTTTATCTATATTGTTCACTATCACAGTATTTATTTATCTTTACTCAAATATTAGTTTCGCTGTTAAAGAAAATAATTTATTAATTTTTTTTCTTACTTGTTTAAAGTTATCTTTATGTTTTTCAGTCTCAGGTGTTTTGTTGGTCTTAATGACAAAACTAAAAATAATTGAGAAAAAAATGATAGCTGACAGTTATATTGCACCAATAACAAATTTCATTAAGAAATACGGAAAATTTGCACTAATCATTCTTTTGCTTATCTCTCTATATAGAATTGCCGATGTGGTAATGGGTGTAATGGCAAATATATTTTATTTAGAAAAAGGCTACTCAATAAAAGACATAGCAACATACTCGAAGTTTTTTGGAGTTTTTGCAACTATCATAGGTGGTTTATTAGGAGGCTATTTTGCGTCTAAAAAAGGCACAATGAAAGCTCTATTTTTAGGTGCCCTAATTGCATCCCTAAGCAACTTACTATTCGCTTGGCTAGCAACAGTTGATGCAAATATTAATTATTTAATCATGGTAATTACGGCAGACAATATATCAAGTGGATTTGCTGGAGCTGCTTTTGTAATTTACTTATCTGGATTAACATCAATAAATTTTACTGCAACACAATATGCTTTGTTTAGTTCAATTATGTTATTTTTACCTAAACTTATAGCGGGATATTCTGGTGCATGGGTTGATGTAATGGGTTATACTAACTATTTCATACTCACTGCTTTATTGGGAATGCCGGTGCTATTTTTAATCTATTGGATAGGTAAAATTGCACCTATAAAAGATAAATGATTAGTAAATATTCGTCCATAAACATATACGAAGATAAAAAGAAAAATTCTAAACTATCTTCTCAAATTCTCTACGGAGAAAAGTTCTCAATTTTAAAGAAATATAAAGATTGGTACAAAATTAAAACAGATTATGACAAATATGTAGGATTTATAAAACCAAAAAAATTTAAAGAATTTGCACATAAACCAACTCATAAAGTATCTTCTTTAAAAGCAAACGTTTTTTCAAAACCTTTTAAAGGTTCAAAAATTAAGATGAAACTTAGTTTTGCTTCATTATTACAAATCAAATCTAGAAAAAACAATTTTTTAAATTTTGATAACTATTGGATACAAAAGTCTGATGTTGTCCCTTTAAATTTTAGAGAAAAAATATTTAATAAAATAACTATTTTTAAAAATGTAAAATACAAATGGGGTGGAAAAAAATTTGATGGAATTGATTGCTCAGGACTAGTTCAGTTGTTTTATAAATTTAACAATCTTTATTGTCCAAGAGATACAGGGCCTCAATTTAAGTATTTCAAGAAATCAAGATCAATTAAAAAAAATGCGATTATTTTTTGGAAAGGACATGTAGCTGTATGTTTATCAAAAAAAAAGCTGATACATGCTTACGGTCCAAAGAAAAAAGTAATTATTATGGATATTAGAAAAACGATAAATTTGATTAAAAAAACCGCTAAACTTGAGGTGATTGGAATAAAATGAATATAATATCAGATGAAGTTTTAAAAAAAAAATATGATCAGTCTTACCGAAAATTTGTCAAAGGGAATTTTTTAGAAGTTATAAGAGAATGCAAAAAAATACTTAAAAAAAGAAAACATCAATTATTTTTTAACTTATTAAGTATTGCTTACCAGAAAAATGGGGAAATTGAAAAATCAATAGATGTTATGAAAGAAGCGTTAGCTTTGAATCCCAATCATCCAAATTTCCTAAATAATATAGGTTTGTGTTTTTATAAGCTACACAAGTATTCAGAAGCAAAAAAATATTTTGAGAAAGGTTTGGAAATAGACAACTGTCATCTTCATATTCTAAATAATTTGGGAAACTTAAAAAGGGAAACCAACAAAATTGAAGAATCGATAGAATATTATAAAAAAGTTTTAAGTTTACAAAAAGATGCAGTTCCAGCCTTATTTAATCTAGCTGGCATATGTAGAATTACAAATCATAAAGATGATTCGAAAAAATATTGTAAAAGAATACTAGAATTGAATAAAAAATTGACTGATGCTGATCGTCAATATTCTTTAGTTCATAAATACGTCAAAAACGACCCACACTTGAATGAAATGCTTAAAAAAATAGATGATGATGGTTTAAATAATTTAGAGAAAATACATCTCTATTATGGGGTTCATAAAGCTTACGAAGATATTCAAGATTATAAAAATGCCTTTAAATTTTTAAAAATAGGAAACGAATTAACAAAAAAGGAGACAAAATATAATTTTAGTAAAGATGAAAAAAAGATTAGCAGCTGTATAAACCTATACAAAAAAATAAAACATTTAAAATCATCAAGAGATCATAGGGATTTGATATTTATTGTAGGCATGCCACGCTCAGGTTCTTCGTTGATTGAACAAATACTTTCATCTCATAAAAAAGTGTTTGGTGGAGGTGAGATACCATATATTCAAAAAATTGCTGACAAAATAATTAGTGAGAAAAAAATTGATGCTACCTTGATCGATAATTATAGAAATAATTATCTTTCTTTAATATCAGAATTAAATGATTCATCTTCTTTTTTTACAGATAAAGAATTATTAAATTTTTACAATATTGGATTGATCTTAAGTTTGTTCCCAAAAGCTAAAATAATAAACTGCACTCGAGACTCGTTGGATAACTGTTGGTCAATTTATAAAAATTATTTTCCAATTAAAACACAGTTTGTGAATGATTTTAAGGATATCGCTAAATTCTATAAACTTTATCTAAATACAATGAGTTTTTGGCAAAAGGAATTCCCTAAAAATATTTTAAATCTAAATTATGAAACCTTGTTAGAAAATCCAAAAGATCAAATTGAAAAAATTTTAAATTTTTGTAATTTAGAATGGGATGAAAATGTTATGAGCCACCATAAAAGTTCACGTATAATAAAAACATTAAGTTTTGATCAGGCAAACAAACCAATAAGTAAAAAAGTTTCCAATACCATCAAAAATTACAAGAGCATGATTGGAGATTTAATTAAAGAATTATAGATTAAATTCTTCCAAAATCTGGTTTTGATGTATCTTGTTTTAATAAAACTATCTTTTGTCTTACCTTTTTTAAATTTTTCAATTTTGTTTCTAAATTCTTTCTATTTAATTTTATATCTTGTTTAAATATTTTTAAATTTTTAATAAAAAGATCGATCACTTTAAGCATATTTGATTTATTATTAAAAAATATATCTCTCCACATGATTTCATTTGAAGCAGCAATTCTAGAAAAATCCCTTAATCCTCCAGCACTGAATCTAAGAACATTATCTTTATTTGAAATTTTAAAATTAGTCGCTGTCAAAATTAAATTGTAAGCAATTAAATGTGGCAGATGACTTGTTATTGCAAATATTTTATCATGTTGATCTATATCCATAGTAACTGTTTTTGAGCCAAGTAGTTTCCAAAATTTCAATATTTTTTTTATTCCTTTGGTTTCCGAGTTTTTTTGTTTTATTATTACCGACCATTTATTAACAAATAGATTTTCATTACCATTTAATGGTCCAGATACTTCAGATCCTGCTATTGGATGACTTGAAATCCAATTAATATCTTTTCTTTTAATTCTATTTATTTTAGTGATTGTATCTCTTTTTGCAGAGCCGACATCAGTAATCAATATATTTTTTTTTGAGTATTTATTACATGCTAAAAAAATTTTTTTATATTCACTTAATGGAGTACAGATGATAATAAAATCACATTCAGATATTTTTTTATCTATTCCTTTAATTATTTCAAATTTAAGCTTAAATCTCTTTAGCGCTTTTTGATTTTTTTTTGATTTTTCAAAAACAAGAATTTTTTTTGCAATTCTTTTTTTACAAACTTTCTTTAATATTGATGACCCTATTAAACCACAGCCTACAATTAATAATTTATTGATCATTTTTTAAAAATTTTTCCTAGAGTTTTTAGAAGAAGAATATTTTCTTTGGTATTTCCGATAGTTAACCTTAGTTTGTTTTTAAGTCTATAAGCTTCTAAACTTCTTAAAAGTATTCCTTTTTTTTCAAGTGATTTTTTTATTCTAATTGCAGAGTATTTGCAATAATCAAAATCTAATAAAAGGAAATTCGCTGAAACTTTATTAGTTTGAATTTTATAATTTTCTAAAGTTTTTTTAATTCTAATGGCCCATTTTAAATTATGTTTGATAGATTTTGAAACAAAAGACTTGTCCTTTAAAGCCTCGACAGCTGCCATTTCTGCAATTTTATTTATATTGAATGGCGGTTTTATTTTTAGAAGTTCCCTTACAATTTCTTTAGAGCCATAACCCCAACCTATTCTTAGTGAAGCTAAGCCGTATATTTTTGAAAATGTCCTTAGAACAAATACATTTTTTTTATTTTTGAATAATTCTAATCCAGATTTATAATCTTTATTTACCATGTATTCATGGTAAGCATCATCAATTACAAGAAGAATATTTTGTCTAAGTTTTTTTCTTAATTCAAGAAGCTCTATTTTTGTTAAATAGGTACCTGTTGGATTATTAGGATTAGCTAAAAAAACAATTTTTGTTTTGTTCGAAACTTTATCCAGAATTCCCTTAACTGAAACTTTAAATTTATTTTCCCTAGAAAAAATTACTTTTGAGCCAATTATGTTGCTGTATATCCTATACATTAAAAAACTGTACTGAGAAACAATCACCTCATCTTTTTTTTGTAAAAATAATTGGCACAATAATTGTATGACTTCATCAGATCCTGAGCCGCAAATAATTTGATCAAAATTACATTTGAATTTTTGTGAGATTTCTCTCCTTAAAGTTCTTGTTTTGCTATCTGGATATTTATCCAGCTTTTTTATACTTGAAATTATCTTTCTGGATTTAGGTGATTGGCCAAGTGCAGATTCATTTGCAGATAGTTTAATAATATTTTTTTTTCTAAAAATATTTGACTTGCCAGGTACATAGCTTTGCACATTTATTTTTCTATAATTTAATTTTTGCATAATGATATATATAAATAATATACTGGTTATTTAAATAAAATTAACCCTCTATGAGATTTAATTGACATAAATAGCAACATGTTATAAAAACATTTTGCGCTGATTTAACTGAATTGCGAGCGCTTTAAAAAAACCGCTAAATAAGTTTTTTTTCCTCACAATTCACAAAAACTATGAGAGAAAAAGATAAATTAAAAACTTTATTGGTAAAAAAACCGTTGAAACTTGATTGTGGTCAGACAATCAGTGATTTTCCATTAGCTTACGAAACTTATGGGAAATTAAATGATAAAAAAGATAATGCTATTTTAGTTTTTCATGCACTAACAGGAGACCAGTTTGCTTCGGGAACTAATCCAATTACTAAGAAAGACGGTTGGTGGAATTATGCCCTTGGACCCGGTAAAGCTATTGATACTGATAAATACTTTGTAATTGCAGCTAACGTTATTGGTGGCTGTATGGGTTCTTTTGGACCAAGTGATATAAATCCGAAAACAAAAAAACATTACGGGACTAATTTTCCTGTAATCACAATAAATGATATGGTTAATGCTCAATATAACCTTTTAGAATATTTTAAAATTGAAAAATTATTCTGCGTTATTGGAGGATCTATGGGTGGAATGCAAGTCCTTCAGTTTGTATCTAACTTCCCAAACAAGGCTCATACCGCAATACCAATTGCCTGCACTGCAAGTCATTCAGCTCAAAATATTGCTCTTAATGAACTTGGTAGACAGTCTATAATGGCAGATAGGAACTGGCAGGATGGGTTTTATGAAGAACAAAATAAACAGCCAGATAAAGGTCTTGCAGTTGCAAGAATGGCAGCGCACATTACTTATTTGTCTAAAGCAGGTCTTCAAGAAAAGTTTGGTAGAAAGCTGCAAGAAAGAGATGATTTAAAATTTAGCTTTGATGCTGACTTTCAAATAGAAAGTTATCTAAGATATCAAGGTTCAGTTTTTGTGGATAGGTTTGATGCAAATAGCTATTTATATATCACAAGAGCTATGGATTATTTTGACTTAACAAAAAAGTTTGGGGGAAATCTATCCAAAGCTTTTGAAAAAAGTAATACAAAGTTTTTTATTATTTCTTTTACATCAGACTGGCTTTATCCAACATCTGAAAACAGAGAAATAGTGATAGCACTTAATGCTATTGGTAAAGACGTTGGATTTGTTGAAATTACATCTGACAAGGGACATGACTCATTTTTACTTGATGTTCCAGACTTCCTCAACACTGTGAGGAATTTTTTAAATAAATCTTATGAGAAAATTTAATGAAAAAAGAATTTTATAATATCGCAAACTTAGTGACAAAAAACGCCAAAATTTTAGATGTAGGGTGTGGGAATGGCGAATTAATGAAATATATAACTGAAAATATCAGTAAAGATATAAGGGGAATTGAATTATCAAAATCAAATGTTCAAAAGTGTGTTGAAAAAGGTTTAACTGTTATTGAGGGTGATGCAGAAAAAGATTTAAGGCAATTTCCAGATAACTCTTTTGATTTTGTAATTCTAAGTCAAACTTTACAAGCTTTCTTAGATCCAGAAAATGTATTGAATGAATTACTAAGGGTTGGCAAAAAAGCAATTGTATCAATTCCAAATTTTGGACACTGGAAAGTAAGACTTCATTTACTTTTAAAAGGCACAATGCCAGTTACCGAAAATTTACCTAATGAATGGTACAATACTCCAAATTTGCATATGTGTACAATTAAAGATTTTGAAAATTATTGCAAGCAAAGAAATATTAAGATTAATTTAAAAAATTTAAAATTTCAGAATTTGTTTTCTGAATTAGGAATTTTTATACTAGAGAAATAAAGTGAAAATTGAAATAATAAAATGTCTTACTGACAATTTTTCATATTTGCTAATCAATGAAAAAAACCTGGATACTTGCGTGGTAGATCCTGGAGAGGCTAAACCAGTATTAGAGTGTATCAAAAAAAATAATTTAAATTTAAAATACATTCTAAATACTCATCATCATGGTGATCATATTGGTGGAAATAATATTCTTAAAAGTAAGTTTGACGCAAAAATTCTAGCCTTTGAAGATGATAAAGATAGAATTCCTATGATTGATATTTCCTTAAAAGACAATCAGGTTTGGAAGGATGACATATTTGAATTTAAAGTAATTCATGTACCTGGGCACACTTCTGGACATATATGCTTTCATTTTTTTAGAGAAAAAACGGTTTTCACTGGAGATACATTGTTTTCTCTGGGGTGTGGAAGAATTTTTGAGGGGAGCTATGAAGATATGTTTAATTCATTATTAAGATTAAAAGTTTTACCTCCTGAAACAAAAGTATATTTTGGACACGAATATACTTTGAATAATGCAATTTTTTGTCAAAAATTTGATCAAAACAATTCTGAACTTAAAAAAAAGATTCTTAATATTAAAAAAAAAATGGATAGCGGTTTTCCTTCTGTGCCATCTACAATAAAAGATGAATTGAATTGTAACATTTTTTTAAGGGCAAAAAATCAGAAAGAATTTTCAAAATTAAGGGATTTAAAGGATAATTTTTAATCGATATAACTTGACTATAAATACCTTATAACTATATTGCAGCATAATTTAGGAAATACTTTTATGTCATTTGCAGTCATACAAACAGGTGGAAAACAGTACAAAGTCAAAGCTGGAGAAATTTTAAAAATTGAAAAATTTCCAAAAGGTAAGCCAAATAGTAAAATAGAGTTCAAAGAGATTTTGGCTTACGGAGATGACAATAATATTGAGTTAGGTAACCCTGTTGTTTCTGGTGCAAAAGTTGAGGCTGAATTATTAAAAAATTCAAAAAATAGAACTGTTTTAATATTTAAAAAACGTAGACGTAAAAATTCAAGAAGAAAAAACGGTCACAGACAACAATTTTCATTAATTAGAGTAAACAAAATTATGTCAAAAGATGGAAAGGTCTTGTCTGAGGCAGAGAAAATTACTAAAGTAAGCAAAAAAAAAGAAGAAAAAAAAACAACAACTAAAGTTAAATAATGGCAACAAAAAAAGCAGGTGGATCGTCAAGGAACGGAAGAGATAGTGCAGGCAGACGTCTAGGAGTCAAAAAATATGGGGGTCAGTTTGTAGTGCCTGGAAATATTATTGTTAGACAAAGGGGAACAAAAATTTTCCCTGGACAAAATGTTGGTATGGGAAAAGATCATTCAATCTTTTCGGTGATAAAAGGGAAAGTTATTTTCAAAAAATCAAAGTCTGATAGGACTTACGTTTCAGTTAAACCCAATTAATATCCAAACAACTTACCCTGTTGTTTTATGAAATTTTTAGATCAAGTAAAGATATATATTAAAGCTGGCGACGGTGGAACTGGATCTCCAAGTTTTAGAAGAGAAAAGTTTATAGAATTTGGTGGTCCTGATGGAGGCGACGGTGGAAAAGGTGGATCAGTAGTACTTGTCTCTGAAAGAAACTTAAACACTTTGATAGATTATAGATATCAACAACATTTCAAAGCTGAAAGAGGTGGTGATGGAAAAGGAAAAAATCAAACTGGAAAAGGTGGAGATAATTTATACTTAAAAGTTCCGATAGGAACACAGGTATTCGAAGAGGATAATAAAACTTTAATTTTCGATTTTAAAAAAGAAAAAGACGAATATACAGCCGCAATAGGTGGAAAGGGTGGTTTTGGGAATACTAGATTTAAATCTTCAACAAATAGAGCGCCACGTAAATTTACTAAAGGGCTTAAGGGGGAAGATTTTTGGATATGGTTACAATTAAAAACTATTGCAGACATAGGAATTATAGGATTACCTAATGCAGGTAAATCAAGTTTACTAGCATCAATAACAAGCGCAAACCCAAAAATTGCAAATTATAAATTTACAACCCTAAACCCTAATTTGGGTGTTGCGGTATATGATGATAAAGAAATTACTTTAGCAGATATCCCTGGACTAATTGAAGGCGCTCACAAAGGTGTGGGATTAGGAATAAAATTTTTAAAACATATTGAAAGGTGCAAAACCTTGCTTCATTTAATTGATGTAACAGAAAAAGATTTAATCAGATCATATAAACAAATAAGAGCTGAGTTAGGTAAATATAGTAAATCTCTTTTAAAAAAAAACGAGATAATTGTGCTTAACAAGATTGATCTTATTGATAAAAAAAATTTAGATTCAAAAAAGAAAATTTTAAGCAGCAAAATTAAGAAAAAAATTTATGATTTGTCTACCTTAGATAAATCAAAAATTTCAAAGATTAAATCGAAACTATTACAACATGTATTTTGATAAATTAAACACAATAGTTATTAAAATTGGATCATCATTAATAATTGATGAGAAAAAAAAGATTAGAAGTAAATGGCTAGATAGTTTTGTAAAGGATATCCAGGGTTTCAAAAAAGCAGGTAAAAGAATTATAATTGTAAGTTCAGGAGCGATAGCTTTAGGATGTAAAAAACTTAATCTTGATAAAAGAAATCTTAAAATTGATAAGAGCCAAGCCGTCGCATCAATAGGTCAAATAGAATTAATGAATCTATTGAAAAAAAACTTCTATAAAAAGAAAATGGATATATCTCAAATATTAATTACTCTTGAGGATACTGAGGTAAGAAGAAGAGCCATAAATGCAAGAAGAACATTGGACAATCTTTTTGATATTGGTTTTATACCGGTGGTAAACGAAAAT
Organism: uncultured Pelagibacteraceae bacterium; assembly: GCA_902551755.1. GTDB lineage: Bacteria > Pseudomonadota > Alphaproteobacteria > Pelagibacterales > Pelagibacteraceae > Pelagibacter. The sequence goes on along the minus strand of CACDEB010000001.1, from coordinate 334,103 downwards.
GATAGTATCGCTACATCAGAAATAAAATATGGTGATAATGACAGACTTGCTTCGAGAGTTGCCCAAATATCTAACGCTGATTGTCTTATTCTACTTTCAGATGTTGGGGGGCTTTATAATAAAAATCCAAAAGTTCATAAAGATGCAAAATTAATTAAAGAGGTGAAAAAAATTGATGAGAATGTATTTAAAATTGCAAATAAAACAACTGGTGAATACGGATCAGGAGGTATGTTAACTAAAATTGAAGCAGCAAAGATATGTGGTTTAGCAGGATGTAAAATGGTGATCTCAAGTGGTTTAATATTAAACCCATTAAAACATATTAATTTATCCAAAGAGTGCACATGGTTTTTGCCAGAAATTTCAAAATTAGATGCAAGAAAGAAGTGGATAGCAAGCTCTGTTTCACCAAAAGGTGAGTTGATGATAGACAATGGAGCTATTATTGCTCTTAAAAAAGGAAAAAGCCTTCTTGCAGCTGGAATTAAAAATATAAAAGGTAACTTTGATAAAGGGGATCATATAAAAATTGTAGATGAGAAAAATTTTGAATTAGGAAGAGGTTTAAGCTCTTTCTCATCTGAAGAGATAAGTAAGATTAAAGGGCAACATTCTGACAAAATTAATAAAATATTAGGGTATAAAACTAAGTCTGAAGTAGTTCATAAAGATGATATGGTGGGATTTAGTAAATGAAAAATTATTTAAATAGAATTGGAATAAACGCAGTTAAGGCAGGATTAAAAATTATTAATAAAGAAAAAAAAAATAAAATTTTAAAAGATTATGTGAGCTTATTAACTAAATATAATGACAAAATTTTAAAAGAAAATTTAAGGGACCTGAAGATAGCTAGACAAAAAAAACTTGATATTAATTTAATAAATAGATTAGAGCTTAATGATAAAAAGATTGAAGGTATCAGGAAATCTGTATTAGAAATAATTAAACTCAAAGACCCAATTAATAGAGTGGTTTCTAAATGGAGAAGACCTAACAAATTAAAGGTTAAAAAAGTTACTATTCCTATTGGGGTAATTGGAGTTATTTATGAAAGTAGACCAAACGTAACTTCAGACGTCTCTGCCTTATGTTTTAAATCTGGAAATAGTGTAATATTAAAAGGAGGTTCAGAGGCTTTTAATTCTAATAAAATTATATCAAACTTATTCAGAAAAGCTCTTAAGAAAAATAATGTAGATGTAAATTTTGTTCAATTTATTGAAAAAAAAAATAGAAAAGTGGTAGATTTTTTATTGTCTAAAATGGAGTCTTACATAGATGTTATAATTCCAAGAGGCGGCAAAAATCTAGTAAAAAAGGTAAAAAAATATTCAAATATACCCACCATAGGACATCTTGAAGGTTTATGTCATACATTTGTAGATGAAAAAGTAAATCACAAAATGGCAAGTAAAATTATATTAAATGCAAAATTAAGAAACCCTGGAATTTGTGGTGCTACAGAGACATTGCTTATTCATAGAAAACTATCTAGCGAAAAAATCAATTTAATTATTAATGATTTATTAAAAAACAATTGTGAAATATATGCTGACGACACTATCAGAAAAATTTCTCCAAAAAAAATTCATAAAGCAACACCTAAAGATTGGTCGACCGAATACTTGTCATTAAAAATTTCTGTTAAAAAAGTCAACAATGTAGAAGATGCCGTCGAACACATTAATAAGTATGGTACCTCACATACTGAGGCAATTATTTCTAATAATAAAAAAAATACAAAATACTTTTTTGAAAATGTGAAAAGTTCAATATTAATTCATAATTCATCGACTCAATTTGCAGATGGAGCTGAACTTGGCTTTGGTGGCGAAGTAGGTATATCAACTAATAAATTACCACCTAGAGGTCCTGTTGGATTAAATCAACTTGTATCTTATAAATATGAAGTAATAGGAAATGGCCAAATACGATCTTAAAAAAAAAGTTAGACTCGGTATTCTTGGCGGAACTTTTGATCCTGCTCACAAAGGGCATTTAAAAATTTCTAAAGTTGCTAAAAAATTATTCAAATTAGATAAAATTGTATGGGCTATTACAGAAAAAAACCCTTTTAAAAGTAAAAGTTTTTACAGCCTTAAAAAAAGAATCCAAATTGCAAAGAGTTTAACAAAAAAAACAAAGTATGTGACTGTGAGTTTTTATGAAAAAAAAATTAAATCTAATAAGACAATTAAGCTTATAAAATTTTTTAAAAAGAATCGCAATAACGAAATTTTTTTTATAATGGGAGCTGATAATCTCATAAATTTTCATAAATGGAACAATTGGTCTAAAATTGGAAAGTTAGCAAAAATTTTAGTTTTTGATAGAAGCGGGTACAAAAAAAGATCAAAGGAATCAGTGGCTTATAAGAACTTAAAAAAAAGGGGTCTAAAATACATAAGTTTTAATAAGGTAAATATTTCATCTTCTCAAATAAGAAATATTTGATAAGGTAAATAATTAATGGCCGAAAACTTAGACTTAAAAAAAATCATCATCAAAACACTCGATAGTAATAAGGCTTTAGACATAGTATCTATAGATCTTAAAGATAAATCCTCAATAGCTGACTATATGATTGTTGCAAGTGGAACGTCTTCTAGACATATCCAGTCTCTTTCTGAACAAGTTTTGGAAAAGTTTAAAACTAATGGATTAAAAAATTGTAAAATTGAGGGAAAAGATAGTGCTGAGTGGAAACTGGTAGATGGAATAGACATTGTAGTTCATATTTTTAATCCAGAGAAAAGAAAGTTTTATGAATTAGAAAAAATTTGGTCTGAGTTAATTCCAAAAGAGAAAGTTATTGTTTAATGAGAATAATTATTTTTGTAATTATAATTTTTCATACGTTTACACTTGCATTTTCAAATAATGATAACATTTACGATAAAGTAGATTTATTTGGAGAAGTACTTGATAAGGTCAACAAAGAATATGTTGAAGAGATAGATCAAGCTGAAGCAATGGATGCTGCAATCGATGGCGTCTTAAGATCGCTTGACCCATATTCTGCATATTTATCACCAGAGGATCTTAAACAAATGGAAACTGAAACAAGCGGTAAATTTGGGGGATTAGGAATTGAAGTCGGTATGGAAGCAGGTGTTGTAAAAGTAATATCTCCAATAGATAATTCTCCTGCTGACAAAGCTGGTGTTAAAGCAGGTGATTACATAGTGAAAATAAATGACACGCAGGTACAAGGAAAGACATTGACTGAAGCCGTTGATTTAATGAGAGGTCCAGTTGGAAGTAGTATCGAAATTACAGTTAGAAGAGTTGGGAAAAAGAAATCATTAATATTCAATATTACGAGAGAAATTATTCAAATCGCATCAGTGAAATCAAAGACTTATGATAAGAAAATTGGTTATTTAAGATTGACATCATTTAATGAAAATAGTGGTAGTCAAATTAAAACTGAGATTAAAAAATTTAAAAGAGATAAAAAAATTGAAAGCTATATCCTTGACTTACGTAATAATCCTGGAGGATTATTATCTCAAGCAATTAAAATATCAGATTTTTTTCTTGAGGATGGAGAAATTGTATCGACCAAGGGCCGACAAAAAAGTGAAAATAGAAAATGGTTTGCAAGTAGTGGAGATTTAATAAATGGTAAAACTCTTGTAGTTTTAATTAATAATGGATCTGCGTCAGCATCAGAAATAGTTGCTGGAGCATTAAAGGATCACAAAAGAGCAGTTTTGGTTGGTGAAAGTACATATGGTAAAGGTTCTGTTCAATCAATAATTCCTCTTAAAAATGAGGGAGCAATTAGACTTACAATTTCAAAATATTATTTACCTTCAGGAAAATCAATTTCAGAGGTTGGTGTTGCTCCAGATATATCAATTGAAGAAGAAGAGAGTGATTTTCGAATTGATACAGAAACCGATAATCAATTAAATTTTGCACGTAAACTTTTAGCAGGATAGATGCTCGAAAAGTTTAAAAAGTTGCCACTTAGAAAAGGAGTGGGCATTGTTTTACTTAATCAAAATAACGAGGTCTTTGTAGCAAAAAGAATAGATAATCCAAACAATTATTGGCAAATGCCTCAGGGTGGAATTGATGAAAATGAGAACTATCTTGATGCAGCTACAAGAGAGTTAGAAGAAGAAACAAGTATAACAAACGTTAAATTGATTAAAGAGTTGGACGGTTTTCAAACTTATCTGCTTCCTCAAAATCTTTTAGGAATAATATGGAAAGGAAAATATAAAGGTCAAATACAAAAGTGGTTTTGTATGAGATTTCTGGGCAGTGATAACGAAATAAATATAAAAACCAAAAAGCCTGAGTTCTTAGAGTGGAAATGGATAAACCTTGAAGATATTACTAAAAATGTGGTTGATTTCAAATTTGACGTTTATAATGAAGTCAAAAAAAAAGTGTTGGATATTTTAAAATAATCTAATTGAGTCTATTCAAAACATCAATTTTTTGATTTGCTATAAATCTTTTTTGGTCGTCTAAATTTTCTTCTTTTAAAGCTTCGTTGGCCTCATTAATCATTGAGCTTAAATCGTCTTTTTTAATTTCTTTTATGTCAATAATTCTGCTTGTAAGAATTGATAAAGAATTTTCACTAAATTCAATAATTCCATCTTCAACATATAATTCTTTTACTTCATTGCCTGTAAAAACCTTGACTATTCCAGGTTTTAAAAATGAAATTATAGATATGTGATCTTTCAAAATACCCATATCACCTTCAAATGCAGGTACCACTACCTCAGATACATTATCTAAAGAAAGGAATAATTTTTCTGGATTAACAATTTCCAAGTTAAACGAATCTGACATTATGCAGCGGCTTCTTTCTCCATTTTTTTAGCTTTCTCAATGGCCTCTTCGATAGTACCAACCATATAAAATGCTGCCTCAGGAAGATGATCATATTCACCTTTACAAATTGCATCAAACCCTTTTATAGTTGAGTCTAGATCTACCAATTTTCCAGGTGATCCAGTAAAAACCTCTGCAACAAAGAATGGTTGAGATAAAAATCTTTGTATTTTTCTAGCTCTGGCTACAATTAATTTGTCCTCTTCAGATAGCTCATCCATTCCGAGAATTGCAATGATATCTTGTAAAGATTTGTAGGTCTGAAGCACTTTTTGAACTTCTCTAGCTACTCTATAATGTTCATCACCAACAATTCTTGGATCTAGTATTCTTGAAGTAGAGTCTAAAGGATCAACAGCAGGATAAATACCTATTTCTGCTATCTGTCTCGATAATACTGTTGTTGCATCTAAGTGAGCAAAAGATGTTGCTGGTGCAGGGTCAGTTAGGTCATCTGCAGGTACATAAATCGCTTGTACTGAAGTAATGGAGCCCTTATTTGTTGTCGTAATTCTCTCTTGTAGGTTACCCATATCGGTAGCAAGAGTTGGTTGATATCCAACAGCTGAAGGTATCCTGCCTAATAGTGCTGAAACTTCCGAGCCAGCTTGCGTAAATCTAAAAATATTATCAACGAAAAATAATACATCTTGGCCTTCTTGATCTCTAAAATACTCAGCAACAGTCAATCCAGTTAACGCGACCCTTGCTCTTGCGCCTGGGGGCTCGTTCATTTGACCATAGACTAATGCAGCTTTTGAACCTTTGCCCTCTGGCTTAATTACTCCTGAGTCAATCATCTCATGGTAAAGGTCATTTCCTTCTCTAGTTCTTTCCCCTACACCTGCAAAAACCGAAAAGCCACCATGTGCTTTAGCAACGTTATTTATCAATTCCATAATTAAAACAGTCTTTCCAACACCTGCACCACCAAATAATCCAATTTTTCCACCTTTTGCATATGGCGCTAAAAGATCAATTACTTTAATACCTGTAACTAATATTTCAGTCTCTGTAGATTGATCATTAAATTCTGGAGCTGCTCTATGGATTGGCCAATTTTCTTTACTCTTAACATTACCTTTTTCATCAATTGGTTCACCAATGACATTTATAATTCTTCCTAAAGTTTCTGGTCCAACTGGTACTTTAATTGGTGCTCCTGTATCTGTTACTTCATCTCCCCTTTTAAGACCCTCTGTAGAGTCCATAGCAATGGTTCTCACACTAGACTCTCCCAAATGTTGGGCTACTTCTAAAACTAACCTGTTCCCAGCATTTTTACATTCGAGTGCAGTTAAAATCTCAGGTAATTCTCCTTCAAAACTTACGTCGACAACTGCTCCGATGATTTGAGTTATTTTTCCTTTTCTCATATTATAAACTTTCTGCTCCTGATATTATTTCAATTAATTCTTTTGTAATAGCTGCTTGTCGACTTCTATTATATTCAATTGTGAGTTTCTCAACCATTTCCCCGGCATTTCTTGTCGCATTATCCATTGCACTCATTCTAGATCCTTGTTCGCTAGCCGAATTTTCTAACATGGCTTTGAAAATTTGTGTTGAAATATTCTTTGGTAACAAGTTATTTAGTATTTCATCTTCTTCGGGCTCAAACTCGTAATTCATAACGTCATTTTTATCTTCTGAATTCTCCGATTTTAATGGGATAATCTGTTGTTCTTGAGGTATTTGGGTAATAACATTTTTGAATTTGTTAAAGAAGATTGTGCAAACATCAAATTCTCCCTTCTCAAATTTCTCAATTATCATTTTTCCTACTTTATCAGCATCAAAGTAATTGACATTTTTAGATTCTTTGAAAGAAATATTCTCAATTATATGCTCTTTATAAGCTCTTTTAAGTTGGTCAAACCCTTTTGATCCAACAGTTACTATCTTAAGCTCCTTACCACTATCTAATATTTTTTTGAAATAAGACTTCGCTTTTTTGGTGATGTTTGAATTAAAACCTCCACATAAACCTCTGTCAGAGGTCATTACCACACAGAGATGCACATTATCTTTACCTGAGCCAGCTAAAAGCTTTGGTGCATTTTCCTTATCATTTATATTCTTAGACAAATTTAAGATTATATTGTGCATCTTATCAGAATAAGGTCTTCCTTTTTCAGCACTTTCCTGAGCTTTTCTAAGCTTTGCAGCTGCAACCATTTTCATAGCTTTTGTAATTTTTTGTGTAGATTTTACACTTGTTATTCTTTTTTTTAAATCGTCTAAACTAGCCATAATTATTTATCAAAATTTTTCTTTAAATCCAAAATAATACTCGTCAATTTTTTCTCATTTTCTTCTTCAAGTTTTCCTGATGAAATTATTGAATTTATCAAATCTGGTTGTTCAGATTTACATTTCTCAATTATATCTCTCTCAAATTTTGATATATCTTTTTGTTGAATATCGTCTAAGTGACCTTTTACACCACAAAAGACAGAAATAACTTGCTCAGCTACTGTCATTGGAGAATATTGTTTTTGTTTCAATAATTCAGTTAATTTTGCTCCTCTGTTTAAAAGTTTTTGGGTTGACGCATCTAAGTCAGATCCAAACTGTGCAAAAGCTGCCATCTCTCTATATTGAGCAAGTTCAAGTTTCATAGATCCAGAAACTTTTTTCATAGCTTTTGTTTGAGCAGAAGATCCTACCCTTGAAACAGATAAGCCAACATTAATTGCAGGTCTTATTCCTTGATTGAATAGTTCTGTCTCTAAAAATATTTGTCCATCAGTAATTGAGATTACGTTAGTTGGTATGTAAGCTGATACGTCTCCTGCTTGAGTTTCGATGATTGGCAACGCAGTTAATGATCCTCCTCCATGTTCATCACCTAATTTTGCCGCTCTTTCAAGTAATCGACTATGTAAATAAAAAACATCTCCTGGATATGCCTCTCTTCCTGGAGGACGTCTTAAAAGAAGTGACATTTGTCTGTAGGCTACTGCTTGTTTTGAAAGATCGTCATAAATAATTAAAGCATGCATTCCATTGTCTCTAAAATATTCACCCATAGCACATCCGGTGTATGGAGCTAAAAATTGTAATGGAGCTGCATCCGAAGCTGTTGCCGCAACAATTGTTGTATATTCCATAGCTCCAGCCTCTTCCAAAGTTTTCTCTATCTGTCTAACAGTCGATCGTTTTTGACCTATTGCAACATAAATACAATAAAGTTTTTGTTTTTCGTCACCTGACTCGTTTATCTTTTTTTGATTAATTATCGCATCAATAGCAACAGCAGTTTTTCCTGTTTGACGATCTCCAATAATTAATTCTCTTTGACCTCTACCTATTGGAACCAAACTATCAATTGATTTTAAACCTGTTTGCATTGGTTCGCTGACAGATTTTCTTGGAATAATTCCTGGTGCTTTCACCTCGACTCTACTTCTTTTTATACTTTTGTCTAAAGCTCCTTTACCGTCTATTGGATTTCCTAATCCATCAACAACTCTCCCAAGTAATTCTTTCCCAACTGGTGTGTCAACAATCGCTCCAGTCCTTTTGACTGTATCACCTTCTTTAACTGCTCTATCATCACCAAAAATAACTACCCCAACGTTATCGCTTTCTAAGTTTAATGCCATACCTTTAGAACCATCAGCAAATTCCACCATCTCACCAGCTTGAACATTGTCGAGTCCGTAAATTCTTGCTATTCCGTCTCCTACAGACAAAACTTGACCAATTTCTGTTACCTCAGATTTATCTCCAAATTTTTTAATTTGTTCTTTTAATATTTTTGTTACTTCTGATGGGTTAATATCCATTATACTTCCTTCATTGAGTTTTTCATTTTCATTAATTTATTCTTTAAAGAGTTATCAATCATAATACTTCCAATTTTTATTTTTACTCCAGCAAGCAGTGATTCATCTACCTTATAACTTAAGTTTATTTTTGAATTGAAGTCTTTAGTCATTTCCTCTTTAATTTTTTCTATCTGAGAGTTATCTAATTTTTTCGAAGATACAAGCTCAGCTCTTACTTCTCCTCTTTGAATTGAGCAATAAGTGATAAAATCGTTTAAAATATTTTTTAAAAAAAATATTCTTCTTTTATAAATAAGAAATTTAATGAACTTTATAAACAAGCTGTTCAATTTTACTTTTTCAAAAATTGCACTAAAAATTTCAAGCTGTTTATCTTGTTTGAATGTAGGATCTTTTATAAAAGTTGAGAAATCCTGAGAGTCTTTAATTACGCTGTATAATGACTTTGCCTGAAACTCAATTTCATCTAATACACTATTCTCTTTCGCAAGCTCAAACAAAGACTGAGAATAACTGTTTGTTGCTTTAGTTTTGGAATTAGACAAGTTAGATCCTTTATAATTGCTGATAAATTTTCAGATTAATTAACATATAGGCAAGTAACGATCAAGTAAGAGCTTTAAAAAAAGTCACAAAAATAACAATTAATTGAAATTTATTGGATCAACATCAACTGAAAGTTTTATTCCTTTTGGGATATTAAATTTTTTAAGAGCCATTTTTAAGTTTTTCTGAGCTGAAATATTCTTTGCGGATCTTAATAAAATCCTATTCCTGTAATTTCCTCTTACTTTATAAATCGGAGCGTTTACTGGTCCAAGAATCTTTACTTTAAGGTTTTTTTTTAAAAATTCTGACAATTCAAATGATGCCTGGTCGGATTTTTTGCTATTTTGAGCACTAACTATTATTGATATAAACCTCTCAAAAGGAGGCAATAAATTCTTTTCTCTCAGAATTAATTCTTTATCCAAAAAAATATAAGGATCAGGATTTACGATTTGTGATATGTAATCTGAGTTTAAATTCATTGTTTGAAAATAAACAGTCGAAGGCTTTCCTTCTCGACCGGCTCTGCCTGATAGTTGGTGGTAAAGCTGTACAGTTTTTTCAGCACTTCTTAAATCGTAACCTCTAGAAGAATAATCAATATCCAATACAATAATACAGTTCAGATTAGGAAAATGAAAACCTTTTGAAATCAGTTGAGTACCAATTAAAATATTAATCTTATTATCAATTATCTTTTGGATTTTAAAAGATGAGTCCTTTTTATTCATGGTGTCACTTGAGAAAATTAAAGTGTTTTTATCAGGAAAAATCTTTTTAATTTCCTCAAGTATTTTTTCCACACCTGGACCACTAAAGCTAAAATCACATTTAGAGTCCTTTGTAGAGCAGTCTCGTTCCATTTCTGTGGAATAACCACAATAATGACATAAAACTTTATTTCTTATCTTATGATAAACAAGATTAATTGAACAAAAAGGACAGTCAAAAGTTTTTAAACAATTTTTACATAATACAAATGGCGAGTAACCTCTTCTATTTACAAAAAATAAAACCTGATTATTCCTAGATAAATTATCTTTTACTTTTTCAATCAATTCCTCTGAAATAAATGTTCCTTTTTTTTCACTTTTTTTTATTTTTATAATTTCATAATCTGGCAACTTTGCATCTCTAAATCGCCCAGTTAACCTTGATGAATGAAACTTTTTTCCTTTAATATTTTTGTAAGTTTCGATAGATGGAACAGCAGATATCAAATTGATAGGTATATTTTCAAATGATGCTCTGGATATTGCCATATCTCTAGCATGATAGTTTACACCCTCATCTTGTTTGTAGGATTGGTCGTGTTCTTCGTCTATTGTAATAAGACCTAACTTTTTAAAAGGTAAAAATAAAGCCGACCTAGCCCCTATAACAACTTTAATCTTTCCTGATTTCAAACCGCTCCAAATTATCTTTTTATTTTTCTTTGTAACTGATGAATGCCAAATAGCTGGTTTAAAACCAAAAAAAGAAATGAAATTTTTTTCAAATTCTTTTGTGAGACCAATTTCAGGAAGTAAAATCAAAGATTGATACCCTTCATTTAGTTTTTTTTTAATTGCATTAAAATAAACTATTGTTTTTCCTGAACCTGTAGTCCCTTGTAATACATGAACTCTAAAATTTCTATCCTCCTTTTCTATTTCTAATAAACTTTTTTTTTGCTGGGTACTAAGACTATAATCTTTGGTTGGGTGTTTCTTATTAAACTGTTCGTAAATATCTGCTTTATATTCTTCTTCTAAAGAATTATTAACTAGATGAAGCTTTAACGCCATACCCTTTGGAACAATATTATAATCAGAAAACCAGTTTAAAAATTTTATTGTTTTATTTTCTAAAGGATCTTTTGTAAATTTTTTTATAATATCTTTGATTTTAAATTTTTTTTTGGGGCCTTCTTCAAAATTATCCCAGATAATTCCTATCATTTTTTTTTTACCAAAAGGCACTTCTACATAGTCACCAATTTTAAGTTTTTCTTTTGAAGTGTATGTAAATGGGTGATCAAAAATGTTTGGTAATAGTACTGGTACTTTCATATGTTTATATTACGAAAAATTAAAATAAATTTAACTATTTTTTGGAATAAAAATTAACCAATTCATATTCTGTTTTCGACCTTCAGATGCAATAAGCCATTTTTCGTCATCGTCAAATTTATCAAGATGTTTAATTTCATGAGGATTTCTTGAACTGTTTTTTAATATTTCTAGGGAAAAATGTTTTTTCATAAATGTAAAAAAATTTTCAACTGAGAGTTTTTCTTTGTAAAAATCGTGATTTTCGATGACTAAAATACTATTTTTAAAATATGGTAGATTATTTTCATTAAATAAATCAAACTCTGCCCCTTCTATATCAACTAAAAATAAGGTCTTTTTAAGTTTATTCTCATCTAAAATATTAGAAACTTTATCAAAGTTAGCCTTCCCAAATATAACCACTTTTTTCTCTATTTTATTTAGTTTCGCATTTTCCTGAATTTGAGCCATACCAGAATCGTCTAATTCAAAAGCAACCCCTAACTTAAAATAATTATTTTTTAGTAAGCCAATTAAGTGATATCCATCTCCACTCCCAAAATTAATCAAATACTCTAAGTTAAATTTTTTTTTTAAAAAAATAATTTTTTCCTGAACTTGCTGTTCATAAAAACCAACCAATTTAGATGAAATTTCAAGACCTCCCCAATGAGTTTTACATGTTAACTTTGTTGATTTATATATCCCAGAAATCACTTCTTTATTTGATATTTCCATTATTTTTTTTCCAATATAAAATTTTTTTTTTTCAATTATTGAATTAAACTTTGTATTTATTTTTAAGTTTTTTAAGGTTGCATACACAAGACCATCTATTCCATGCTTCTGATAGGTTGGAATAATAGATTTAATTTTTCTGAATAATTTCATATAAAATTTTTTAAATGTGTGGTATTAGATATCATATATTGTTTGTTTTTATTAAGTAATTATAAATCATTATGCTTAAGTATCTCTACAATATTTTTAATTTATCTACTTTTTCGATAGGAAATAGAAACATTAAAAAATTCATAACAATATTAACTTTTTCACTTATTTTTATTATAGGATTTATTTCAGTTAAAGACTATGGCACAACTAATGATGAATACAATAATAGATATAGAAGCTTAATAACAATTAATTATCTTGGAGAAAAATTTTTACCAGAAATAAATGAAAAATATAGAGCAAATAAAGAGATTCCAAAATTAAGTGAGGCTTCCACTGTAATGAAATTTTATGGAGGAGATATAATTCAAGTTCCTCTTACTTTAGCAGAAATTTTATTTGGAGTGGAAGATAAGAAAGATGCTTTTTTATTGAGACACTATTCTTATTTTATAATTTACTTTTTAGGTTTGATAGCTTTTTATGATATACTTAAAAATCGTTTTAAAGAATGGCAATATTGTATTCTAGGTACATTAGTTTTATTTTTAACCCCTAGAATTTTTGCAAGTAGTTTTTATAATAATTTCGATCTCCCACTAATGGCTTTCACCATTTTTTCAGTTAATTATGGTTTGAAAATATTAAAAAAGATTACTTATAAAAGAATAATACTTTTTTCATTATTCTCTGCTGCTGCAATGAATATAAGACTTATGGGGCTTATCGTGCCAGTGTTCATTTGTTTGACCTTTCTTTTTTCATCAATTCAGAATAATCAAAAAATTAAAAAAATTTTTTTAGATATAATTAAAATATGTTCACTAACATTTATATTCTATATCGTATCTTTTCCTTCTCTTTGGGACAATCCATTCAAAAACATAATTGCTGTATTTACCAACTTATCAAACCATCAAATGGATGGTTACCACCTTTATTTGGGACATTTAATTAGTTTTTTTAATGCTCCCTGGCATTATGTTCCTGTTTGGATTTTTATAACAACGCCAATCTTTTACACTTTTTTTTTTATCATAGGTTTGTTTGATTTAGTTAAAAGTTTTTTTAAAAATGATAAAGATCTTATTTTCATCCAAGATATTTTTTTTCTTCTATTATTAATTACACCAATCTTTGCAGTTGTTATATTAAACTCAACGCTGTACGATGGTTGGAGACACTTGTACTTCATATATCCTTTTTATGTCATATTTATTATTAAGGGTTTAATTTTTTTGCTAAATACTTTTAATAGTTCAAAAAAAATAATAAAACTAATACACATTTTTATTTTATTTGTACTTATTGATATTGGTCTGTGGATATTTAATAATCATCCTTATCAATATGTCTTTTTTAACAAACTTATAAAAAATGTTGCTTCAAAAAATTTCGAACTTGACTATCTTTCGGCTAGCTACAAAACTAATTATGACTTTTTAATTAAAAATGAGAAAAAAGATCTTTATTTAATTGCAGAAAATGGAAATAGAAAATTATTTTATTCCTTATTCTCATTATCAAAAAAAGAAAGACAAAAATTTAAGGTTGTGTCTAGAGAAAATGCTGAATACTTGATTACAAGTTATAACTTAGATAACGTAAGATACGACAAAGATTTTTTTGAAAAATATGAAATTTTAAATGAGGTAATTGTAGATGATATCAAAATAAATAGTTTATTTAGATTAAAAAAATAATTTTCTTTTTTTTAAGAGTGTATTTGTCTTTTTTCAACAGATAAAGCAGCCTCTTTAATTGCCTCAGAAAATGTTGGATGAGCATGGCACGTTCGTGCAATATCCTCAGAGCTTGCTCCAAATTCCATTGCAACTGCCATTTCTGCGATCATTTCTCCTACATGAGGCCCTATCATATGTACTCCTAAAACTTTATCAGTATCTTTATCCGCTAAAATTTTTACGAATCCTTCAGGCTCATCAATTGCTTTAGCTCTTGAGTTGGCCATAAAAGGAAACTTTCCAATTTTATAAGACTTATTTTTTTCTTTTAGTTGCTCTTCAGTCAAGCCTATACTTGCTACCTCAGGAGTAGTATAAATTACCCCTGGAATTAAATCATAGTTTACATGGCCAGATTGGCCTGCAATTATTTCTGCAACTGCGATCCCTTCCTCTTCAGCTTTGTGAGCTAACATCGGGCCATCAATTACATCTCCAATAGCGTAAATATTTTTTGTTGAAGTTTGAAATTTTTTGTCAATTTTAATCCTTCCTTTTTCATCTGATTTTACTCCTGCAGAACTCAAATTTAAATTAGATGTGAACGGTTTTCTTCCAATTGATATTAGGGCTACGTCACAATTAAATTCTTTAATATCTCCATTCTTATCTGACGTTGAAATTTGTACCCCATTGTTAGTTTTTTTAATGCTAGTTACTTTTCTATTTAAGTGAAACTTAATATTTTGTTTCTTCAATATTTTCATAAACTCATCTGAAATCTCTCTATCCATCCCAGGTGTAATATGATCTAAAAATTCGATTACATTTACTTCAGCCCCTAGTCTAGACCAGACAGAACCCATTTCTAAACCTATATACCCCCCACCAACGACAACTAAACTTTTTGGAACTTCTTTTAAAGATAGGGCGCCTGTCGAAGAGACGATTGTTTTTTCATCAAATTCTACGTTGGGCATTGGCATTGCCTCAGATCCAGTCGCAATAATAATGTTTTTTGCCTCAATCTCTTTTTTTTTACCATCTTCGCCTTTTACTGATATTTTTTTGTCAGAAACAAAACTGCCGAAACCTTTTAAGTAAGTAACTTTGTTTTTTTTGAATAAAAATTCAACACCCTTGGTCAAAATTGAAACTGCTTTATCCTTATTTTTCATCATCTTATCTAAATTAAGTTTTACGTCTCCTGTTTCAATTCCAAGTTTAGAAAAATTTTTAGCCTTTTTAAAATTCTCAGACAAATTTAATAAGCTTTTTGAAGGAATACATCCAATGTTTAAACAAGTTCCACCCAGAGCACCTCTAGCTTCTATACAAGCAGTTTTTTGACCTAATTGAGCTAACCTTATAGCACAAACATATCCACCAGGTCCACCGCCTATTACTACCGAGTCAAATTTTTCTGTCATAAGCTATAAATTTAAAAATAATCTTCTTGGATCTTCCAAGTTATCTTTTGTATTTTTTAAAAAAGATACTGCCTCTTTCCCATCAATTATTCTATGATCATATGATAAAGCTATATACATTATTGGTCTTATTTTAATTTCACCATTTACCACATGCGGCCTTTCTACAATATTATGCATTCCTAAAACTCCGGATTGAGGTAAATTTAAAATAGGTGTTGATAACATTGATCCATAGACACCGCCGTTGCTGATAGTAAATGTCCCGCCTTGAAGATCGTCAATTGTAATCTTTCCATCTCTTGCTTTATCAGACAATTCTTTAATTTTCTTTTCTATGTCTGCGAAAGACATTTCATCTGCATTTTTTAAAACTGGAACCACAAGCCCTTTTTCGGTGCCTACTGCAAAACTTATATTATAGTAGTTCTTATAAATTATGTTCTCTCCCTCGATTTCAGCATTAATTGCTGGAAAAAGTTTTAGACTTTCAATGCAAGCTTTAACAAAAAAGGACATAAAACCTAGTTTTATGCCAAACCTATCTTGAAAATCACTTTGATTTTCTTTTCTCATGTCAATTATACCACTCATATCAACTTCATTAAAAGTTGTAAGCATTGCTGCATTATCTTGAGCTTGTTTGAGTCTTTTAGCAATTGTTAGTCTTAGCCTTGTCATCTTTATTTTTTCTTCTTGGCCAAACTTTATTTTCCGCTCAGAAGGTCCGGGTTTAATGTTCATTAAACTTAATAGATCACCTTTTGAAACTCTTCCGCCCCTGCCAGTTCCCTGGATTTTTTTTAAGTCAATTTTATTATCTGCAGCAATCTTTCTCACAGCAGGAGAAACAGATACATCCTTTGTTTTTTTAGATTTCTCTTTTTTAGAGGGTACTTCTTCTATAAGGATTAATGGTTCTTCCTTATTTGTATTTTCATCAGGTTCTGAAATTTTTTCTTCCTTATCGAACAGTTTTGTTTCAATTTCTTTTGTCTCAACTTCTTTTTTTAAACTAATGATATTATCTTCGTTATGTACTACTTTCTCTTCTTTAGGTTCATCCTCAGTTTCATCTTTTTTTGTGCTTCCTCCGATTATTGATCCAAGAACAGCTCCTACCTCAACCGTTGAGCCATTTTGAGCATTTATTTCGCTTAATACTCCATCTGAGGGGGATGGAACCTCTAAATTTACTTTGTCAGTTTCAAGTTCAACAACAGGTTCATCGGCTTCGACACTATCACCTTTATTTTTTAACCATTTAGCTACAGTTGCCTCTGTTATACTTTCTCCTAAAACTGGAACTACAATTTTGTCTGACATTATTCTAAAATTTTATCTATAATTTCTTTTTGTTGTTTTGCATGTCTTTTCGCATATCCAGTAGCTGGCGAAGCTGAAGGATTTCTGCCAATAAACTTTAATTTCTTTTTAACCTCTAAATTATCTAAAGTCCATTGAATATAATCTCTTACTGAAAACCAAGCACCCATATTTTTTGGTTCTTCTTGGCACCAAATAAATCTAGCATATTCAGCATATGGTTTAATAGCTTTTGTCAAAGACCTTACTGGGAAAGGATAAAGTTGTTCTATTCTTATAAAAACAACATCGTCAATTTTCTTTTTTTCTCTCGCAGCCAAAAGATCAAAATATATTTTTCCAGAGCAAAGAATGACTTTTCTTATCTTTTTTGGTTTTTTTAATTCAATTAATTTGTTCTTTTTATTTAAGGCTTGATCCTCTAAAACTCTATGAAATGAATTATTTTTATCAAAGTCCTCTATGTTTGAAACACAGTATTTGTTTCTCAACAAAGATTTTGGAGTCATTATAACAAGTGGCTTTCTAAATTCTCTGTGAATCTGTCTTCTAAGAGCATGAAAATAATTTGCTGGAGTTGTACAATTAAGCACTTGCATATTTTCTTGAGCACAAAGTTGCAAAAATCTTTCAAGTCTTGCTGAAGAGTGTTCAGGCCCTTGTCCCTCATAACCATGGGGAAGCAATAGAACTAATCCTGAGGCTCTAAACCATTTTCTCTCTCCAGAGGCAATGAATTGATCAATTACGACTTGAGCTCCGTTTGCAAAATCTCCAAATTGCGCCTCCCAGATCGTTAAGGTTTCTGGTTCTACTAAGCTGTATCCATACTCAAATCCAAGTACTGCTAGTTCAGATAAAAAACTATCTACAATTTCAAATTTTTTCTGTTTTGTAGATACATGATCTAACGGCACGTATCTTGAGTTATCTATTTGATTTCGTAAAACTGAGTGTCTTTGACTAAATGTACCACGACCACTATCTTGGCCGACTAATCTCACAGGAAATCCCTCTTCGAGTAATGTTGCAAATGCTAGCGTTTCTGCATTAGCCCAATCAATATTTTTTTCATCTTGTACACACTTATCTCTATTTTCAAAAACTTTTTGTATAGTTTTATGAATATTAAGCTCTGGTTTTAAAAAGTTTATTTTTGCAGAGAGTTTTTTTAATTTCGTCGTATCAACTCCTGTCTGTCCTCTTTTATCCTTACCTTTCTTTGGTTGATATCTTGACCAGGTCCCTTCAAACCAATTCAGTTTTGGTTTGTAATCATTTGCAGTTTTAAATTGATCATCCAAAAGTTTTTTAAAGTCGTTTACTTTATTTTTGAATTGATCTTCAGTTATACTGTTATTTTTAATAAGTTTTTTCCCATATATATTTAAAGTAGATGGATGTGATCTTATTTTTTTGTACATTAAAGGCTGAGTAAAAGATGGTTCATCTCCTTCATTATGACCGAATCTTCTGTAGCAAATCATGTCAATTACAACATCTTTGTTAAATTTTTGTCTAAACTCAATTGCGATTTTAGCACAATGAACAACTGCTTCTGGATCATCTCCATTGCAATGAAGAATGGGAGCCTCTACAATTTTTCCTAAATCAGATGGGTACGGGCTTGATCTAGCAAACCTTGGACTAGTGGTAAAACCAATTTGGTTATTTACAATTATATGAATTGTTCCACCTGTGTTGTGACCTTTTAAACCTGACATCGCAAAACATTCAGCTACAACTCCTTGCCCTGCAAATGCTGCATCCCCGTGAATAAGTAAAGGTATTACTTTTTTTCTTTCTGTGTCTTTATGAAAATATTGTTTTGCTCTAGTTTGACCAAGAACTACAGGGTTAACTGCTTCTAAATGAGAAGGGTTGTCTGTAAGACTAACATGTACAGAGTTTCCATCAAAAGTTCTATCTGATGAAGCACCTAAATGATATTTTACATCACCTGTAGAGTCCTCGCTTGAAGAAGCAAATTCACCAGCAAATTCGTTGAAAATTCTTTTATAAGACTTTTGAAGAACATTTGCTAAAACATTTAATCTACCTCTATGTGACATTCCAATTTTGATTTCTTTTACTCCCAGCTGGCCTCCACGCTTAATAATTTGTTCTAGTGCTGGAATTAAAGACTCTGCACCATCAAGACCAAATCTTTTCGTGCCAACATATTTTTTTGCTAAAAATTTTTCAAAACCTTCAGCTTGAATAATCTTATTTAATATTGCGTCTTTTCCTTTTTCAGTAAAATTAATTTGGTTCTCCTCTTTTTCCATTCTTTCTCTAAACCAAACTTTCTCCGTTGGATTTGTTATATGCATATATTCAGCACCTATTGATGAGCAATACACTTTTCTTAATTTTGTGATGATTTCATTTATTGAGGCATAACCCACATCCATATATGAATTAAGATAGATTTTTCTGTCAAAGTCCTCAGTTTTGAAACCATAGTCATTTGGATGTAATTCATAAAGATATTCTCTTTTCATTAAACCAAGAGGATCAAGGTTTGCTATAAGGTGGCCTCTAATTCTATATGCCCTTATCAATGCGATTGCTTTAATAGAATCTATTTTCTCCCTTTCAGAACCATTTAGATTTTCCTCAAGTCTTTTATTTTTTTTTGGATCTATCGATATCTTTTTTGGACTCCATGAAGGGCCCGATATTTCTTTTGAAACTGAATTTAAATCTTCATTTAAATCACTAAAGTATTTTTTCCAACTATCTGGTAATTTTGGGTCATTCTCTATAAATCTTACATACATTTCCTCTATAAACTGGCTGTTAGATTTATTAAGAAAAGACTGTTGCTTAAATTCTAAGTTTTTTGAAGAGCTCATTTACGATTATTATAATGTTAACATTAAAATATTAAAGACCCAATTTATTTTTTAATGTAATTCCCATTTCTGCAGGAGATTTTGCAATGGTAATACCTGCATCTGTCATTGTATCAATTTTATCTGAAGCTCCTCCTTTGCCACCAGAAATTATTGCTCCCGCATGTCCCATTCTTCGTCCAGGAGGTGCTGTTATACCAGCAATAAATCCTACCATAGGCTTTTTGATTTTATGATTTTTGATAAATTCTGCTGCTTCTTCCTCTGCAGTTCCCCCAATTTCACCAATCATCAAAATAGACTCAGTCTCTGGATCGTTTAAAAACAAGTCTAAACAATCTATAAAATTAGTTCCGTTAATTGGATCTCCTCCTATTCCAATACATGTTGACTGACCTAATCCGTTTTCAGTTGTTTGTGCGACAGCCTCATAAGTTAGAGTTCCTGATCTTGAGACTATACCAACGGATCCCTTCTTATGAATATTTCCTGGCATGATACCAATTTTACATTCGTCTGGAGTGATAATTCCTGGACAATTTGGTCCAATTAGTCTGGAAGCTGAGTTTGATAATTTTTCTTTTACTTTTAACATATCCAAGATTGGAATCCCTTCAGTTATACAAACTATCAATTCGATCTTAGCCTCAATTGCCTCGATTATTGCTGCAGCAGCAAATTTTGCAGGCACATAAATCATTGTTGCATTTGCATTAGTCTTGTCTTTTGCTTCTTTTACAGAATTAAAAACAGGTTTATTTAAGTGTGTTTGTCCTCCTTTACCTGGAGTTACGCCTCCGACTAGATTCGTCCCATATTTTATTGACTGTTCAGAATGAAATGTTCCATGGGCGCCTGTGAAGCCTTGGCATATAAGTTTAGTATTTTTATTTATTAAAACTGACATTTTATTCCACTTGTTTTACAATTTTTTTTGCTGCATCCCCTAGATCGCTAGCAGAGATTATTTTTAATCCAGATTCATCTAATATTTTTTTTCCTTCTTTAGCATTGGTTCCAGCAAGTCTTACTACAAGAGGTATATTTATTTTGGATTCTTTTGCAGCCTCTACAATTCCCTGGGCAAGGACATCACACCTCATAATCCCTCCAAAAATATTTATGAGTATTCCTTTTACATTTTTATCTGATAAAATTATCTTAAACGCAGCTGCAACTTTTTCTTTAGATGCACCGCCTCCTACATCTAAAAAATTTGCAGGTTCTTGACCATGCAGTTTTATTATATCCATTGTTGCCATAGCTAATCCCGCTCCGTTTACCATACATCCAATGGATCCATCTAATTTTATGTAAGCTAAATCGTGTTTACTTGCCTCTATTTCTGTAGGATCCTCTTCATTCAAATCTCTTAATTCCAGTAATTCTGGATGTTTGAAAATTGCATTATCATCAAAGCTTATTTTTGCATCCAGACAAACAATATTGTTTTCCTTTGTAAGTATTAGTGGATTGATTTCAATTAAGCTTGCATCGGTAGAGACAAATGTTTTGTAAATTGATTTAATAATCTTGATACATTTAAGATTGGCATCATCATCTAGATTGAAATTATGAATAATTTTTTTACAATCCTCATCTTCAATATCTTCCTTAAAACTAATTTTTACAGTATTAATTTTATTAGGATCACTTTTTGCAACTTCTTCGATGTCCATCCCACCCTGATCGCTAGAAATAAAAGCAATTTTAGAACTTGCCCTATCAATAAGACAGGATAAATAGAATTCTTTTTTTATGTTGGATGGCTCCTCTAGATAAAGTCTTTTAACTTCTTTACCAATTGGTCCTGTCTGATGTGTAATTAATTTTTTTCCTAACAAATCCTTTGCAGCTTTTTCTAGATCAGATAAATTATCTAATATTTTAACTCCGCCTGCCTTACCTCTCCCGCCTGCATGTATTTGTGCTTTTAGAACATATTTTTTAAGATTGAGTTTTTTTGCTTTTTCTAAAACTTCCTGTACAGTAAAACAAGCTTCTCCATTAGGAACAATGGCGCCAAATTTTTTTAATAACTGTTTAGCCTGGTGTTCGTGAATATTCATTACTTTTTCAAGCTAGGGTCAATTTTTACTGCAGCCTCCCAAAGCTTATTTACAGCATTCACAGAATTAATAAATTCAGCCTTTTCTTTTTCATCAAGTTGAATTTCGACTATTTTTTCTACTCCATTTTTTCCAATAACAACTGGAACACCTGCATAAATTCCGTTAAAACCATATTGACCTTCTAATTGTGCGGCACAAGGTAACTGTAGTTTCTTATCACCTAAAAATGCTTCAGCCATTTGTACTCCCGAAGCAGCTGGCGCATAATATGCGGAACCTTTTTCCAAAAATTTTACAATTTCACCCCCACCATCTCTTGTTCTTTGATTGATGCTTTCTAGTTTTTCTTTAGAAATAACACCTGAATTGACAAGATCTAATAAAGGTTTTCCAGATACTTTAGTGAATCTTGGCATTGGTACCATCGTGTCTCCATGTCCGCCCATGACCATTGCGTCTATTTCTTTTACTGGAACCTTTAATTCTTCTGACAAAAAAAGCTTAAATCTTGAGCTATCTAATATTCCTGCCATACCAACAACTTTTTTAGCTGCAAGCTGAGAATATTTTTGGAAAGCCATTACCATCACATCTAGGGGATTTGTTATACAAATTATAAAAGCATCTGGAGAGTTTTCTTTAATTCCCTCTGCAACTTGTTTAATTATTTTTAGGTTAATGCCTACTAAGTCATCTCTACTCATGCCAGGTTTTCTGGGGACCCCAGCAGTTATAATAATGACATCAGAATTTTTAATATCTTCATATTTATCCGTCCCTGAAAATTTTACATTAAAACCATCAACTGAAGATGATTGCGCAATGTCAAGGGCTTTTCCTTTAGCGATGCCACTAGCTACATCAAAAAGGACAACTTCATCAACTAGTTCTTTTACTCCTATTAAATGGGCTAAAGTTCCACCTATTTGTCCTGCTCCAATTAAACTTATTTTTTTCATATTTTCCTTTATATTATTTCATTGTTGGCATTGTAAACTCAGGGTCTGAACCAATTCCTGATGGCCAACGTGATGTGATAGTTTTTAATTTAGTATAAAATTTAACACCTTCAGGACCATGCATATGCAAATCTCCAAATAAAGATCTTTTCCATCCTCCGAAACTATGAAATGCAACGGGGACAGGAATAGGTATATTTATACCTACCATCCCGACTTTTATTTTGTTTGCAAAAGTTCTTCCTACATCTCCATCTCTAGTATAAACGCTTGTCCCATTACCGAATTCATGATCGTTAATCAATTTAATCGCGTCATTAAAATCTTTAACTCTTACGACAGAAAGCACTGGACCGAAAATTTCCTCATTATAAATTCTCATATTTTTTGTGACATTATCAAACAAGCAACCACCAATGAAAAAACCATTCTCATATCCTTGAAGTTTAATGTCTCGACCATCCACAACTAATTTTGCGCCTTCTTTTACTCCTAAATCAACGTAACCTTTAACTTTTTCTAAATGCTCTTTTGTAACTAAAGGTCCCATTTCAGAATTTTTATCAAGACCTGGACCAACCTTTAAGGCCTCAACTTTTTTTGATAATTTTTCTACAAGTTTGTCACCAATCCCTCCTACTGCTACTGCAACTGATTGTGCCATACATCTCTCTCCAGCAGAACCATAGGCAGCTCCCATGAGACCGTTGACAGCTTGATCCATATCACAATCCGGCATTACCACACAATGATTTTTTGCTCCTCCCAATGCTTGCACTCTTTTTTCATTCTTCGCAGCGTTTTCATAAATATATTTTGCTATTGGTGTTGAACCTACAAAACTTACAGCTTTAATATCTTTATTTGTTAATATTGAATCAACTACCTCTTTATCACCATTTACTACATTTAAAACTCCATTAGGTAATCCAGCTTCTGAAAAAAGTTGAGCAAGACGAATTGAGCATGAAGGATCTTTTTCCGAAGGTTTTAAAATAAAAGTATTTCCACAAGCAATTGCCATTGGGAACATCCACATTGGAACCATAGCAGGGAAATTAAAAGGTGTGATTCCTGCGCAGACACCTAAAGGCTGTCTCATAGACCAGCTATCTATGTTAGTTCCAACATTCTCAGTAAACTCTCCTTTGAGCATTTGAGGAATACCACATGCGAACTCAACTATTTCAAGACCTCTTGTAAGAGAGCCCTTTGCGTCCTCATAGACTTTTCCATGTTCTGAAACAATTAGTTTAGTCAATTCATCATAATTTTTTTCAATTAATTCTTTATATTTGAAAATAATTCTCGCTCTTTGAAGGGGGGTGACTTGGGACCATTTTTCGAAAGCTGTTTTCGCATTTTCAACAGCATGATCCAAATCAGATTTTGTACCAAGTATTACTTCTGACTCTTGAGCACCCGTTGCAGGGTTGAAAACTTTCCCTTTCCTTGATGACGATCCCTTATAGATTTTACCATTTATATAATGTTGAATTAAATTCATCGGCGAAATTATTTAATTAAGTAATTAGCTAGTTGCAAGCATTTTCTTAATTGAGGCTATTGCTTTTGCTGGATTTAAACCTTTGGGGCAAGCATTAGTACAATTCATAATAGTATGGCACCTATATAACTTTAGTTCATCTGCAACTTTTTTTAATCTCTCTTTTCTGTCTTCGTCTCTTGAATCAATTATCCATCTGTAAGCCTGTAAAAGAACGGCAGGGCCTAAATATTTATCACCGTTCCACCAATAACTTGGACAAGATGTTGAGCAGCATGCACACATTATACACTCGTAAAGCCCATCTAGTTTTGCTCTATCTTCCTTGGATTGAATATTCTCTTTTTCAGTTTTTGAGGTTGTCTTTAACCAAGGTTCAACAGACTCATATTGTTTGTATAAAGTACTGAGATCACCTATTAAGTCTTTTAAAACTTTCAAATGTGGTAATGGATAAATATTAATATCTCCTTTAATTTCTGAGTGTGGCTTCGTACAAGCTAATCCGTTTTTACCATCCATATTCATAGCACAAGAACCGCATACTCCATGTGCACAAGACCTTCTGTAGGCAATCGATGGATCTATCTCATTTTTAATTTTATTTAATAGATCTAAAACTTTCGAAGGACAATTATCCATGTCTACTTCGTAAGTATCAATCCTTGGATTTTCTCCGGTAGAAGGATCCCATCTATAAATATTTACTTTACGAATGTTTTTTGAGCCAGTCTTATCTTTAAAATACTTACCTTTTTCAACTTTGGAATTTTGTGGTAAGTTTATTTGTACCATCAATAAACTCTTTCTTGTGGTGGAAAGTATTGAACATCATTTGAAAGCGTTGATCTGTGAACAGGTCTATAGTCAATTTTAGTCTTTTTACCATCACACCATGATAATGTATGCTGCATGAATTTTTCGTCGTTACGTTTTGGAAAATCTTCCCTAGCGTGAGCACCTCTGCTTTCTTTCCTATGATAAGCAGAATCCATTGTTGTTATCGCCTGTCTAATTAAATTATCGAATTCTAATGTCTCTACTAAATCCGTATTAAAAATAAGAGACTTGTCTTTTACCGAAAGGTCATCCATGCCTTCAAAAGGCTTTCTAATTTCATTTATACCTTCTTTTAAAGTTTTTTCAGTTCTGAAAACAGCACACTTAGACTGCATTGTTTTTTGCATTGCTAATCTTAAATCTGCAGTACTATTTGATCCAGATGCATTTCTTAGTCTATCAAATCTCTCTAGGCATTTGTCAGTCTCAGATTGCGAGATTTCTTCATGTGGTGTCCCTGGTTTTACCAATTCCGCTGCTCGTTTTGCAGCAGCTCTTCCAAAAACCACTAAATCAATTAAAGAATTTGATCCAAGTCTGTTAGCTCCGTGAACTGACACACAGGCTGCCTCACCAATCGCCATCAACCCTGGAACGGTTTTTTCTGATCCGTTTAAAGTTAAAACTTCAGCTTTATAATTTGTAGGAATACCTCCCATATTATAGTGAACAGTTGGAACTACTGGTATAGGTTCTTTTGTTACATCTACATTAGCAAATAATCTTGAAGACTCTGATATACCTGGCAATCTTTCTTCTATAACTTTTGGATCTAAATGGTTTAAGTGTAAATGTACATGATCTTTTTCTTTTCCAACACCTCTTCCTTCATTAATTTCAACTGCTATCGATCTGCTTACCACATCTCTTGAAGCGAGATCTTTAGCTTTTGGAGCATATCTTTCCATAAATCTTTCACCTTTAGAATTTACTAAGTAACCTCCTTCGCCCCTTACACCTTCTGAAATTAAAGTTCCATGACCGTAAATTCCTGTTGGATGAAATTGGACAAACTCCATGTCTTGTAAAGGCAATCCTGCTCTAAGTACCATTGCATTTCCGTCTCCTGTACATGTATGAGCTGAGGTTGCAGAGTAATAAACCTTTCCGTAACCACCTGTTGCAATTATTGTTATGTGCGATCTGAATCTATGTATAGTTCCATCATTTAAATTCCAAGCAATTAAACCTTTGCACTGGCCATCTTTCATTAAAAGATCCAATGCAAAATACTCGATGAAAAATTCTGTATTATGTTTTAAAGCCTGACCATATAAAGTGTGCAGAATGGCATGGCCAGTTCTATCTGCAGCAGCACAAGTTCTTTGAACGGGCTCATTACCGTAGTTCTTGGTCATTCCTCCAAAAGGACGCTGATATATTTTTCCATCTTCAGTCCTGCTGAAAGGAACACCATATTTTTCTAATTCTAAAACTGCTCTTGGAGCTTCTTTACACAAATACTCGATACAATCTTGATCACCTAACCAATCTGAACCTTTAACAGTATCGTACATATGCCATCTCCAATCATCTTCACCCATATTACCTAAGGCTGCAGAGATACCACCTTGTGCTGCAGAAGTGTGGCTTCTTGTTGGAAAAACTTTAGATACACATGCCGTTTTTAATCCTGCTTCGCTTAATCCAACCGCAGCTCTTAAACCTGAGCCTCCTGCACCTAAAACAACTACATCATATTCGTGGTCGATAATTTTGTAAGATTTCATATTTTATAAGTTAGATATAAGTATTATTGTAAATAATGGAATAATCAAAGATGACAAAAAAACACCAATATTTAGAAGCTTTTTTGTGCTCTCTACGTGAATATAGTCCTCAAAGACTTCACTTATGCTCAAAGCAGAATAAAAAAACATTGAGACAAGGAATAAAGAAAAAAATAATTTTGAAGGTTGGGAAGATAAAAAAGCTAAGATTTCATTATAGCTAGAATCATAAAGTGAAACAAAATTCACTAAGAACCACAGCATTAGAGGCACCATTACTAAAGAAGATATTTTTAAAAAAAGCCATTTCTTTGTTGCTTTAATCATAATTGTAAAAAACCCCTAGAAGAATATATTAATATTGTTAATAGAAAAGAACCAAAAATAACTAAGAGTCCTGTTATTTTTGAAGTTTTTAATTCAAAACCTAAACCAACATCCCAAAACCAATGTCTTATTTCACTCAAAATTTGAAAAAGGTAAGACCAAATAAAACCTATGACAAAAAATTTTCCTAATAATGAATTTAAAAATAGTTTGAAAATATCATATGCGTCTTCACCAAAAAATATACTTCCAGCCCAAATACAAATAAAAATTAACAAAAAATAATTTAAAATACCTGTGATCCTATGTGAAATAGACACAAGGGATGACACATGCCAATTGTATATCTGAATATGAGGAGATAATGGATTGTTTTCTTTCATATTTATCTTTTAATATAAGCTTCAGCAATTTCAACAGCATTTAAAGCTGCGCCCCTCAATAAATTGTCAGAAACAATCCACATATTTAAAGAATTTTTCTTACTATTATCTTTTCTAATTCTTGAAATAAAAGTCTCGTTTTTACCCTCTGCATCTACTGGTGTGATATAACCACCATCAGAATTCTCATCGACTACTTTACAGCCCTCTGCAGTATTTAATAATTCTTTTACTTTTTTAATAGAGAAATCATTTTCAAATTCAATATTTACTGACTCTGCATGTGAAACGAGAACAGGAATTCTTACACATGTTGCAGTAATATCAATTTTAGTACCTAATATTTTATTAGTTTCTTTAATCATTTTTAGTTCTTCTTTGGTGTAACCATCGTCAGAAAAACTATCTATATGAGGTATTGCATTAAACGCTATTTGTTTTGTAAAATTTTTTACCTCAAAACTTTTATTATTCAATATCGATTTTGTTTGATCAATTAACTCATCCATAGGTTTTTTTCCAGCTCCAGAGGTAGACTGATAAGTGGAAATCACTATTCTTTTAATTTTGAAATTATCATTAAGTGATTTTAAAACAATGACTAGCTGTGCAGTTGAACAATTAGGATTTGCAATTATATTTTTTTTAATGTTTTTTAAATGGTCTTTATTAACTTGAGGAACTATCAAAGGTACATCAGGGTCCATTCTGAAAAAACTTGAGTTATCAATTACAACTGAATGTTTTGCTGCTAGAGGAACATATTTTTCAGAGATTGTTTTTCCAGCTGAAAAAAAAGAAATATTCACTTTTGAAAAATCAAAATTTTCCAAATTTTCAACTTTGATTTCTTTATCACCAAATTTAAGAGTAGATCCTGCGCTATTAGACGACGCTATAAAATATAAATTATCAATCGAAATTTTTTTATTATGTAAAACTTCAATTATTTTCCTACCAACATTTCCTGTGGCACCTACAATCGCAATATTCATGATGTTTTACTTATACTAGATGAAGGGTAAATCGCAAACTGTTCCTAAATATGTTTTATCGTTAATTTCGATCTTAAATTGATGTTTGCCATCCCAATAAGGTTTATTAATCATAGCAATACCAATAATCTTTTTAAAATTTGGCGAATAAGCAGCTGATCTTAAATATCCAACAATATTATTCTTTTCATCGAACAATTCCTTTTCTTTGCTCATATTGATTTTGTTATGATCAATTTTAACACCCATTAATTTTCTAGACACTCCATCTTTTTTAATTTTTTTTAATTTTTCTTTTCCTAGAAACTTAATATCGGTATCTAAGTTTATATACTTATCGAAATTTGCTTCAAATGGATTATCTCCATTATCAAAATCGTTTCCATAAGATAAAAGCGCTGACTCAATTCTTTCAATTAAATTTGGGCAACCGGCTTTAACATTAAGGTCTTTGCCGTATTCAAATAAGCTATCATATAATTTTTGACCAGCAGAATCATTTTCAACGTATACCTCAAATCCTCCTTGTTTTGACCAACCAGATCTTGCTATAAAGTATTTATCTTGTTTAAATTCAAAGTAATTAAAATTGAAAAATTTTAGTTGTCTTATTTCATCACCAAACAATTTAGCCATTAGGTCATCTGAAAGAGGGCCTTGAATTGCAAGTATATTAACATTCGGCTCA
The DNA here is from genome assembly GCA_902551755.1 of uncultured Pelagibacteraceae bacterium. Lineage (GTDB taxonomy): Bacteria > Pseudomonadota > Alphaproteobacteria > Pelagibacterales > Pelagibacteraceae > Pelagibacter. The sequence continues at coordinate 305,167 of CACDEB010000001.1, read as the reverse complement.
TGAATTTTGACGTCAAAATTGTGTCCTGCGGCTAAGCCTTTTGCAAAAAAAATAACATCAGAATCAGCAATCGAAAGCCACCATCTATCATTTTCCAATTTGTTTATTACTGGATCATTTACTAAACGTCCTTCATGATCAATTAATGGAGCGTAGTAACATTTTCCAATTTTAGATTTTGACAAATCTCTACATGTCATTAATTGGACAAGTTCTGCTGAGTCTTTACCTGATATTTCTACTTGTCTTTCTGCAGCAACATCCCAAACTTGAACATATTTTTTTAAATGATTATAGTCATCTTCAATAGATTTGAAGGATACTGGTAATAACATATGATTATAGACTGTATATCCGCTTACACCATGTGCTTCTATTCTTTCTGTGTAAGGTGTACTTCTAAGTCTTCGTGATCTTATAATTGGAAAATTTTTCATTTTTTTAAAAATTCTGCTACCTTTTCTCTCATTTCAAAAGCTTTTTCAAACATAATCATATGTCCGCACTCATTAATTATTTGGGTCTCTGAATTTTTAATTAAATTTGCGAATTTTTTTCCATTCTCAGAGGGAACCATTTTATCAAGGGCCCCAAAAATTAGTAAAGTTGGACAGTCAATTGCTGCAGAGGCTTCTTTGCCATTTTTATAGTTATTGCAAGCTTTTAAGTCTGTGGCTAATATTTCTTTAACCTCTCTTGATGAATTTATAATTTTTTCAACAGGGTTACCTCCTATAAATTTCCTTGAACCTTCATAACCCCATTTCATCATTAAATGTACAGCTTTTTTATCTCCGGAGTCTGCGAGATCAATTAAATCTTGGTTCACTGGCATTTTATATGAACCAGCTAAAAAAACTAATTTGTGTGTACTTTTTTTAAAACGAGAACCATATTCTAAAGCCTCTAAACATCCTTGTGAATGTCCTACTATTGAAACCTTCTCAGTTTTTAAAAAAAGTCTTACACTTTCAATCCAATCTGCAATTTTTTCAATTGAGTCAATACAAGGACCTTCTGAATTTCCATGACCAGGTAAATCTAAAGATAAAATATTTAGATCTTTGTTAGATAAAAATTGTTCGGTAAGAGACCACACAATGTGAGATAAACCACTTCCATGCAAAAGAAAGACTGTTTGCTTTGCTTGATCAAAATCTTTCCCTGCTGTAGACGCAAATACCTGCTTCTTATCTATTTCAAAATTCAAGTTAATTCCTTGGCCTTTTTTCTTAACTCAAATTTCTGAATTTTTCCTGTTGAAGTTTTTGGCAATTCACAAAATGCAATCTTTTTTGGAATTTTGAAGCCTGCTAATGTTTCTCTACAAAAATCTATAAGTTCCTTCTCAGTTGTTTCTTTATCCTTTGCTTTTTCAATAAAAGCACATGGTACTTCGCCCCATTTTTCATCTGGTTTAGCAACAACTGCTGCTATTGAAACACTAGGGTGTTTGGCTAAAGTATTCTCTATTTCAATAGAAGATATGTTCTCACCACCAGAAATTATTATATCTTTTGATCTATCTTTGATCTTTATGTAACCATCCGGGTGTACTACAGCTAAATCCCCAGAATGAAACCAGCCATGAGCCATAGCTTTATCAGTTGCATCTTTATCTTTAAAATAACCTTTCATCACGATGTTTCCTTTAATCATAATTTCTCCAATTGTTTTGCCATCTCTTGGCACAGGTTTCATAGTTTCTGGATCTATTACTTTTGTATCTTCTGTATTTGGATATCTAACACCTTGTCTAGCTTTGATTTCATTTTTTTTGTCATCATCAAATGAATTCCATTCGTCATTCCACGCGCACTGTAAAATATGACCATAAGTTTCAGTTAATCCATAAACATGCATAACTTCAAAACCTAAATTTTCCATCTTTTTAAAAATTATACTTGGTGGTGGAGCACCAGCGGTTAAAACAAAAACTTTTTTCTTTAGCTTTTTTCTTTCAGATTCTGAAGCACCTGTAATCATATTAAGAACTATTGGTGCGCCACCAAAGTGACTGATGTCATGTTTTTCAATTAATTCAAAAATTTTTTTAATGTCTATGGCTCTTAAACATATAGTTTTTCCATTTAACATTGGAATTGTCCAAGGGTATCCCCATCCATTACAGTGAAACATTGGAACAACTGTTAAAAAATTTAATCTATTAGGCATGTTCCATGCAACTGCACTTCCAGTTGACATAAGATAAGAACCTCTATGGTGATATACTACGCCTTTTGGATTGCCTGTTGTACCTGAAGTATAACTCAACGAAATTGCTTGCCATTCATCTTTTGGTTTTTTCCAAACATAATTTTCATCTCCTGTATTCAAAAAATCTTCGTATTCTTTATCACCAATTTTTTTAAGCAAAGACTGATCTGCGTTATCGTCTTGAATATCAATGATCAAAGGCTTAGATTTTACATTTTCTAATGCTTTATTTACTACTGAATGAAGTTGTCTATCGACTATAAGAACTTTTGCCTCAGCGTGGTCCAAAATATAAGAGACTGTTTTTGCGTCTAATCTTGTGTTGATGGTATTTAGAACTGCTCCAGTCATTGGAACAGAATAGTGAGCCTCAAATATTTCAGGAGTATTAAACGCCATCACTGAAACAGTATCACCCTCCTTAATTCCAATCTTCTCTAATGCACTAGCAAACTTAATACAGCGATTGTAAATTTGTGACCAAGTATAAGAACGATTTTCGTATACTAGTGCTTCATAATCTGGATATATATCTTTTGCTCTTTCAAGAAAACTTAGAGGAGTTAAAGGTACAAAATTAGCATTATTTTTATCTAAATTTTGATTATATTTGTTCATTAATTAAATTTAGCATTCATGGTTGTGTGGCTGCCACTTGTTCCAACAACATAATGAGACTGTGCTCTTGGTAAAATTTTTTCAAAATAATACTTTCCTGTATTAATTTTATCTTCATAAAATTCTTTATTTGAATTTTGTTTTTCAAAACTAATTTTTAAAGTTTTAATCCAAGCAAAAGCTAGTGCTGTGTAACCTAATACTTTTAAATAATCATTACATGCTGCACTTGCATCATCCTTATTTGAATTGATTTTTTCTCTCATCCACTTCGTAAAAGATACCAAGATTTCTTTATATTTTTCAAAAATGTTTAAAAAACTTTCTAAATTTTTTTCGTTTTTATAATTTTTGATTTCATTATCCATTGATTTTATAAAGTTTTCGAATATGCCTTCTGAAGAAATTTTTCGGTACACAAGGTCAATTGCCTGAACAGAGTTTGTACCTTCGTATATTGGTGTTATTCTATTATCTCGAAATAATTGTTCGATCCCTTGATCTTTTGTATAACCATAGCCGCCAAATACCTGAATTGCATCATTGGTAATTTCTACACCATTATCTGTAAAAAATGATTTAATAACTGGAGTGAGCAATGCAACCATATTTGATGCATCACCTCTTACATCTTTATCATCGTGAGATAAACTTACATCAATTTGCTGTGACAACCAAAAGGCAAAAGATCTTTGGCCCTCAATAATTGATTTCATATTCATTAGACTTCGTCTTATGTCTGCATGTTTGATAATTAAATCTGTTTCTCCATTTTTACTGTTGTTTGCTTTTCCTTGCTTTCTCTCTTTTGAATATGCAACAGCGTTTTGGTAAGCAGTTTCAGCAATTCCTAAACCTTGTACACCAACTACAATTCTTTCTAAATTCATCATTGTGAACATGGAGTTCAAACCTTTGTTTTCAGGTCCAATCATAATACCTTTCGAATTTTCAAAATTTAGAACACAAGTTGGTGAACCTTTAATTCCCATCTTGCTCTCAATTGAGTTTGTGCTGACACCGTTTCTAGAACCTACAACTCCATCGTCACTGACCTCAAATTTTGGTACAAGAAATAAACTTATTCCCTTTGTTCCTTTTGGTGCATCTGTTGTTCTTGCTAAAACTAAATGAATTATATTTTCCGTTAAATCATGGTCCCCAGAGGTAATAAAAATTTTTTGTCCAGTTATTTCATAGGTTCCATTGCCTTTTGGAACTGCTTTTGTTTTTAATAAGCCTAAATCGGTTCCACACTGTGGTTCTGTTAAGCACATTGTTCCGCTCCATTTTCCCTCTACTATTTTTGGAAGAAATTTGTCTTTTATGCTTTGCTCAGCATGAGTAAGTATACAATTATAAGCGCCAATACTAAGTTCACTGTATAATTTAAATGCTAAACTTGATGATGACAGCATTTCCTCAAAAAAAGTGCTTACAGTTTTTGGGATACCTTGACCACCGTATTTTGGGTCACAAGAAAGGGAAGTCCAGCCATCTTCTATAAACTTTTTATAGACTTCTTTATAGCCTGGGGGTGTTCTCACAACACCATTTTCATACACGCAAGGATTTTCATCTCCTGCTTTAGCTAATGGTAAAATAAGCTCTTGGTTTATTTTTGCTGCTTCCTCTAAAATTCCTTTAACAAGTTCCGAATTAATTTCTTTGTATTTTTCTATTTCTTTATATCTTTGATTATCTTTAAGATTATCAAAGAGGAACATCATTTCTTCAACGGGTGCAGTATAAATAGTCATATTTTTTCTAATTATCCAGGTTAAGTTAATTTATTTATTTTTGCAAACACGCAATAATCGCATCTCCCATCTCTGAAGTAGAAACTTCTTTTTTTCCCTTTGAAATAATATCTTTTGTCCTTAATCCATCATCCAATACCTTTTGAACAGCGTTATCTAAGGCTTTAGATTCTTTATCTAAATTTAATGAATATTTTAATGCCATTGAGAAACTTAGTATAGTTGCAATAGGATTTGCAATTCCTTTACCAGTTATATCAGGAGCTGAACCATGTACAGGCTCATACATCGATCTCATATTTCCATCTTTGTCTTTAGCTCCTAATGATGCAGATGGTAATAAACCTAAAGAGCCTGTCAACATTGCAGCTTCGTCTGATAGGATATCTCCAAATAAATTATCAGTTACGATTACATCAAATTGCTTTGGATTTCTTAATAATTGCATAGCACAATTATCTGCTAACATATGAGTTAGCTCTACATCTTTATATTCTTTGTCATGTAAAATTTGAACTTCTTCTTTCCAAAGCTGACCTGCTTCCATCACATTAGATTTTTCACAAGATGTAACTTTATTGCCTCTTTTTTTAGCTAAATCAAAAGCAACTCGCGCAACTCTTTCAATTTCTTTTGTAGTATAAGTATGGGTATTAATTCCTTTTCGTTCACCATTGTCTATCGGTTTGATCCCTCTAGGCTCCCCGAAATATATTCCGCCTGTTAATTCCCTTACTATCATAATATCTAAACCTGAAACAATTTCTGGTTTTAAACTTGAAGCGTCCACTAATTGCTTAAAGCAAATGGCAGGTCTTAAATTAGCAAAAAGTTTTAATTCTTTTCTAAGTTTAAGAAGTGCTCTTTCAGGTTTTTTTGAGAATTCAAGCTTGTCCCATTTAGGTCCTCCTACAGCACCAAGTATTACTGCTTCACTTTCTAAAGCTTTATAAAACACTTCATCTGTTATGGGTGTCTTGTATTTATCATACGCTGCTCCACCAACAAGATCTTCGTCAATTTCAAAATCTAAGGATTTGTTTTTGTTAAACCACTGAATAATCTTTTTAACTTCTGCGATAACCTCTGGACCTATTCCATCTCCTGGTAAAAGAAGAATTTTTCTTTTTTTAACTTTAATCATTAAAAATCCAAGGCCTTGCTGACTTAACCTTTTTTTCAAATTCGTTAATATGTGATGATTTTTCTAATGATAAAGCAATATCATCTAGACCTTCAATCAAGCATTTCTTTTTAAAGGGATCTATTTTAAATTTTAATTCATTATTTCCAAAAATAATTTTTTCTTCTTTTAAATCAATTTCAATTTCCTCTTTTCTTTTTGAATATTCAGCTAACTCTTTTATTTTTTCCTCCTCAAGAATTATCGGCAAAATACCATTTTTAAAGCAATTATTATAAAAAATGTCTGCATAGCTTGAGCTTATAACACATGTTATTCCGAAGTCTAAAAGTGCCCACGGAGCATGTTCTCTCGATGATCCACATCCAAAATTATTTCCAGCTATTAAAATTTTTGAATTATTGTACGGGGATTTGTTTAAAATGAAATTATCGATATTTTTTCCATCATCATCGTACCTCATTTCATGAAATAAGTTTTTTCCTAATCCTGTTCTTTTAATTGTTTTTAAAAATTGTTTAGGAATAATCATGTCTGTGTCTATATTTACAATCGGTAAATAAGCTGGAATGCTTTTAAGTGAGGTGAATTTTTTCATTAGTTTTGATATTTTCTAACATCATCTAGATTTCCAGCAATAGCTGCAGCAGCTGCCATACCTGGGCTTACTAAGTGGGTTCTTCCTCCTCTTCCCTGTCTTCCTTCAAAGTTTCTATTCGAAGTAGATGCACATCTTTCTTGGGGTTTTAATTTATCAGCATTCATTGCTAAACACATTGAACATCCAGGTTCTCTCCATTCGAAACCGGACTCTATAAATATTTTATCTAGACCTTCTTGTTCAGCTTGTTCTTTAACTAAACCAGAACCAGGGACGACCATTCCATGTACATGTGAAGCCTTTTTCTTATTTTTTAATATTTGTGCAGCCTCTCTTAAGTCCTCAATTCTTCCATTCGTACAACTTCCTATAAAAACTTTATCAATTTTAATGTCTTGAACTTTCACATCAGGTTTAAGCCCCATATAATCAAGAGATCTATTTATCGAATTCTTTTTATCAATATTTTTTTCATTTTCTGGATTGGGGATTTTTCCATTTATTGAAACTACGTCCTCAGGTGAAGTTCCCCATGTAACCATAGGCGCTATTTCATCACCTTTTAAATTAATTTCTTTATCAAATTTTGCATCGCCATCACTTTTTAATTTACTCCAATAATCAAGTGCTTTTTCCCAGTTTTCTTTTTTTGGAGACATTGGTCTATCTTTTAGATAATTAAAAATCTTTTCATCAGGTTGGATTAATCCTGCTCTAGCTCCACCTTCTATAGACATATTACAAATAGTCATTCTCTGTTCGACAGAAAGATTAGATATGACTGAACCAGCATATTCTAACACACATCCCGTTCCTCCAGCAGTTCCTATTTTGCCAATGATTTGAAGAATTACATCTTTTGATGTTACTCCTAAAGGAAGTTTTCCATTAACATTAATTCTAAAATTTTTTGCTTTTTTCTGAACAAGAGTTTGTGTTGCTAAAACGTGTTCAACTTCTGAGGTTCCTATTCCAAACGCTAAGGCCCCAAAAGCGCCGTGAGTTGCTGTGTGACTGTCTCCGCAAACAATAACTGTTCCTGGTTGAGTAAATCCTTGCTCGGGTCCTACTATATGAACTATTCCTTGTCTTTTATCATTCATTCCAAAAAGTTTGATGTCAAAGTCTTTGCAATTTTTTTCAAGTGTTTCGACTTGAATTCTAGAGTCGTTGTCATCAATTCCTTTAGATCTATCAGTTGTAGGTATATTATGATCAACAACAGCAAGGGTTAAGTTTGGATGTCTTACATCTCTTTTAGTATTTCTAAGTCCTTCAAAAGCTTGTGGGCTAGTCACCTCATGTATCAAATGTCTGTCCACAAATAGCAAAGATGTTCCGTCATCCTGTTGGTGGACTAAGTGATCACTCCAGATTTTATCGTATAAAGTCTTTGGCATTTAAAAAAAGATTATTTTTTTAATTCAGTAGAAATCTTACTATCTTCTTTTTTCTCTTCAAGTTTTTTGGGTGTCTCAGCGACTTTTGTCTCGGTTTTTTCCTCAGTATTCTTTTGTTCTGTTGCTGGTAACACATTTTCTTCTGTAACCTGCTCAGGTTTGGCCTCAATATCAATACCAATTTTCTTTTTTATCTTTTCTGCAATTCTTGCTGATTTACCGGTTCTTTCTCTTAAATAGTATAATTTTGCACGTCTTACTTTACCAGATCTTATAACTTTGATTGTATCAACTATTGGACTATAAAGTGCAAAAGTTCTTTCAACACCTTCTCCAAAAGAAATTTTTCTAACTGTAAAGGATGAATTTAAGTCTCTATTTTTCTTTGCTATGCAAACACCCTCAAAATACTGAATTCTATCTCTTTTTCCTTCAGTAATTTTAACACCAACTTTTATAATATCTCCTGGAAAAAACTCTGGGAGTTTTTTTTCAGCTGAAATTTTTTTAACATTTGCTTTATTTATGTCTTCAATATTTTTCATGTTTAAATTTTGCAATTTTAATCCTTTTTATATTTTTGCCATAAATCAGGTCTTCGGTGCCGTGTTATAGCCTCAGATTGTGACAAACGCCAGCTTTTAATTTTGTTATGATCTCCAGATAAAAGTATGTCAGGAACACTTAATTTCTCCCATATTTGAGGTTTGGTATATTGTGGATACTCTAAAAGCCCATTTTCAAAACTTTCATCTTTTGTAGAATTTAGATTTCCTAACACTCCAGGTACTAATCTTAAAACTGTGTCTAAAACAATAAAAGAAGCCATCTCTCCTCCAGAAAGGATAAAGTCACCTATACTTATCTCCTCTACATTTCTAGAGTCTAGAACTCGTTGATCAACTCCCTCGAAGTGCCCACATAAAATATTAACTTTATTTTTTTTAACAATATCCTTTGCAATATCTTGATTAAAAATTTTACCTCTTGGTGTTAGATAATAAACTGTTTCTTTTTCATCCAAATTTGCGTCCAAAGATTTTGCTACTACATCTGGTCTCATTAACATGCCTACACCACCGCCATATGGAGTATCATCAACAGTTTTATGTTTATCATCTGCGTAATCCCTAATATTTATAAGTTTTAAATCCCAAAGCTTTTTTTCAAAAGCTTTTTTGCAAATACCTATTTCGAAAGGTCCTGGAAAATATTCAGGATACAAAGTAAAAATTTTCGCTTGAAACATAGTTATTTTTTCTTCTCTTCCTTAGGGGCCTCTGCTTTCTTTTCTGCTTTTGGTGCTTCAGTTTTTTTCTCTTCCTTAGGTGCATCCGCTTTCTTTTCTTCTTTTGGTGCATCAGACGAGTCTTTCTTTCTATCTTTTTTTGGAACAGCTTTATTTGGATTATTTCCTGGTTTAGGCATTTCCATTAAATTATTTTCTCCAAGTAATCGAGCAACTCTAGTTGTCGGCTTTGCTCCTTGGCTAAGCCAGTACTTTATTCTTTCTGGCTGCAATCCAACTCTTTCCTTTTTTTCTTTTGGCATTAGAGGATTAAAAAAACCTAATTTTTCTATAAATCTCCCATCTCTTGGGAATCTACTGTCTGCAACCACAATTTTATAAACTGGTCTTTTTTTTGTTCCTCCCATTGATAATCTTAACTTTAACATATGTTTCTCCTTTTTATTTAAGTTGATTGAATAGCTCAGGTGGAATTCCTTTTTCCATTAAGCCTTTTGTATTTCCTTTTGACATCTTTTTCATCATGTCAGACATCATTTTAAATTGTTTTAACAATTTATTGATAGTGGCAATATCTGTTCCAGAGCCATTAGCAATTCTTTTTTTTCTTGAACCATCGATAATTTTTGGATTTTCTCTTTCTTTTTTAGTCATTGAAAGTATTACCGCTTCATTTTGTGTAATTATTTTTTCGTCAACACCAGCTTGGTCCATTTGCGATTTTATTTTTGAAACTCCAGGCAAAAAAGACATCACGCCCTCTAGTCCTCCCATTTTTTTCATTTGTCTTAATTGAGAAAGATAATCTTCTAAAGAAAACTGACCTTTCCTTAAACTCTCTTCAGTTTTTTTAAGTTTTTCTTCATCAATTTCGTCAGCTGCTTTTTCAACAAGAGATACAATATCCCCCATTCCTAAAATTCTGTTAGCAATTCTATCAGGATGAAAACTTTCAAAATTTTCTATTTTTTCCCCAATACCTAAAAATTTAATTGGAACATTGGCAATATGTTTCATGCTCAATGCAGCTCCACCTCTACCATCACCGTCAGCTCGCGTTAATATTATCCCAGTAACCTTTACTGTATTGGAAAATTCTTTTGCAACACTCGCTGCTACTTGTCCAGTTAATGAGTCCGCAACAAGTATAGTCTCTGTTGGTTTAATTACTTCTTCAATTTGTTTTATCTCAGACATCATCTGAAGATCTATTTGAGTTCTTCCAGCGGTATCAAAAATAATTACATCAGAGCCATTTAAATTAGCTGCAGATAGGGCTCTTCTGCAAATGTCAGCTGGAATTTGATCTTTTATCACTGGCAAGGTTTGGATATTATTTTGATCACCCAAAATTTTTAGTTGTTCCTGAGCAGCTGGTCTATAAATATCTAAACTTACCATCATAATTTTTTTCTTATTATTTTTTTCTAAAAATTTTGAGAGTTTTGCAGTTGTGGTTGTTTTTCCTGAACCTTGTAAACCAACCATCATTATTGTTACCGGTGGATTGGACTTTAAATTAATTTCTTGATTGCTATCACCTAAAAATGAAACAAGCTCATCGTGAACAATTTTAATAACCATTTGTCCTGGAGCTGTGGATCTTATTATTTCTTTTCCTAATAATTTTGGTTTAACTTTTGTTACAAAGTCTTTAACTACCTCTAGCGATACATCTGCTTCTAGTAAAGCTTGTCTAATAAGCCTAAGACCCTCATCAACCTGTTTTTCATTTAGGGATGGCGCCTTTTTAAATGTATCGAGTATTCCCTCGAATTTATTTGTCAAATTTTCAAACATAATTTCTTCCAGCAGCAATCGCACCAGTGGGCGAACCCTCGCTGACTGGTGTCGATCTCTTTGTTTCCAAAGACACCGCAAAATGCTGTTTTTGCGGAAGTTGTGAGAAACTATAATAGAGGTTCAAAAAGTCAATAAATAAGTTAAGTATTATTATATGGATTTTAAAGCTTATAAAATGGATGGACTTGGAAATGACTTCGTCATAATTGATCAACGTGAAAAAAAATATGATCTAAACAATTCTCAAATAAAAAAAATTTGTGACAGAGGCAATATTGGTTGTGATCAACTAATTCTTATAAATAAAAGTGATAAATTTGATGCATTTCTCACTTTTAAAAATTCAGATGGCTCGGACTCCGCAGCATGTGGAAATGGAACTAGATGTGTAGCTAGCTTATTATCAAAAGAAAGTTCAAAAAACTTTATTACTGTTGAAACTTCTTCAGGAAAATTAGAGTCGAAAATATTAAAAAATAATTTGATTCAAACAAATATTGGAAAACCAAAAACTAATTGGGATCAAATACCTCTAAGCGAGAAAATTGATACAAAAAAAATAAAAGTTATGGTTGGTGATATTGAGTTTTTAGGAACAGCAATTAATGTTGGAAATCCTCACATTATTTTTTTTATAAACGAATTAGAAAAGATCGAAATTAAAAAAGTTGGACCGATCTTAGAAAATCATGAATTATTTCCTGAAAAAGTTAATGTTACTTTTGCAAAAGAGCAAAGTAAAAATCATTTTAAAGTATTGCACTGGGAAAGAGGAGCTGGTCTTACAAAAGCATGTGGAACTGCAGCATGTGCAACTGCTGTAGCAGGTGAAATAAATGGTATTTCAAAATTTCCAACTGAAATAGAATTTAAATTAGGAAAAATTAAAATCAATAAAGATGAACAAGGAAACGTTATTATGGAAGGTTCAGTCTCAGAAATTGAAGATATTAATATAAATATATGATTAATATTTTTCAAAAATTTAAGGATGGCTTAAAAAAAACTACATCAAATTTTTCAAAAGGTATAAAAGATATTGTTGTTAACAAAGAAATTGACGATAAAACTTTAGAGGAAATTGAGGAATTTTTAATTCAATCAGATGTTGGGGTTGAGGCTTCATCAGAGATTAGACAGCAAATAGCTAATAGCAGAATTAATCCAAGTAAAAATAAACTGGATGAGATTAACAAAATCCTTAAAGAATATATTCTCTCATTAATGAAACCTTTAGAAAATAAAAGTTTTTTTCATCAATCCAACGAGAATAGAACAATTTTAGTTTCAGGTGTCAATGGAGTAGGAAAAACAACCACAATTGGGAAAATGTCTAAAATATTTCAAAATAATAATAATAAAACAGTACTAGCTGCTTGTGACACTTTTAGAGCTGCAGCAATAGATCAATTAGAAAACTGGTCAAAAAAAGTTGGAAGTGAAATAATAAAATCAGATGCAGGAAGTGATCCTGCGTCTGTCGCTTTTAAGGCAATGGAATATTCAAAAAAAAATAAAATTCATACAGTTTTGATAGACACAGCAGGTAGATTGCAGAACAAGAAAAACTTAATGGATGAGTATAAAAAAATTGCAAATGTAGTTAAAAAAGTTGATAACAATGCGCCTCATGATGTTGTTCTAATCTTGGATGCAACCTCAGGACAAAATGTAATAAATCAAGTAACAGAATTTAATAATATTATCCCTTTAACTGGCCTTGTTATGACAAAACTTGATGGAACCGCAAAAGGAGGAATACTAATTGCTGCTGCAAAAAAATTTAAACTTCCAATAATTGCAATTGGTCTTGGGGAAAAAGAGGACGATTTACAATCTTTTGATGCTGAAACTTTTGCAGAAAATTTTTTAAATATAGAAAAATCAATTTAGTTCGTTGATAAAATTTTTTAGATTCCCTAAAAGTTCTTGATCAAAATCCATCATGTGATCATCGCCTGACTTAAAATAACTAAATTTTGGTTCTGAAAATTTTTCAAACATTCTTTTTCCCATACTAAATGGAACAATGTTATCTTTATCTCCGTGCATAACGAGTTTAGGGAAAGTTATTTTGCTAATTTTATTTATGGAGTCATATCTATCTTTCAAAAGTAAGTTCACTGGTAAATAAGGATAATAAATTTTTGAAAGTTCTGCCATTGAGGTAAAAGGGGACTCTAATATTATTCCTGCAAATGGAAATTTTGAACCAAGGTCCACTGCAACTGCTGTTCCCAGAGATTCTCCGTAAAGAATGATATTGCTATCATCAATGTTGTTTGAATTTAACCACCTTTTCGCTGCCATTGAATCATTATACAAACCTTCTTCTGTTGGTTTTCCCTCATTTCCACTGAAACCTCTGTAAGCAATAATTAGATAATTTAACTCTAATTCAGCTATCTCGTTTAATTTGTAAATTCTATTTTGTAGATTTCCTGCATTCCCATGAAAAAATAATAATGTCTTATATTTCCTGTCTTTAAAATGGTGCCAACCAATTAATTTATTATCTGACTTAACGAACACCTTTTCAATCTTATGTGTCAGTTTGTTCTCATCTAAATAATTATTTTCGTTAGGATGATATAATAATTTTCTTTGTGACAGAAAAATTACCAAACAAATGATTACATAAATAGTGATTAAACCAATTAAAATATTGAGGATAAGCATAATTTTTTTATTAAACATTCTAAGCTTTTTTTCTTACCAGATAAACTCCAAGGAAAACAAGAAATGTTCCATATAAATGGAAAAGTTCTAAGGTCTCACCAAAAAATAATATGCCATAAAATGCTCCATAAACTGTAAATAAATACAAAGTAAATCCTGTCGTTGTAGCGCCAAGATATTTTTGAGTGTAAGTGTACAATATAAAAGCAATTATTCCTGGTGAAATTGCTGCAAATATAACCCAAAAGAAAAATTTCAAATTAAATGTAGTTACGTTGATAAAATTTTGTTCAAATAAATAAAATGGCAACAAACTTAATGCTCCAAAAAAAGAAATGGCTGTAAACCTTTCAAAAACGTTTAGGGAAGATTTCCAATTAAAAAGAAATATAGAATATAATGCCCAGCCTATTGAAGCTCCTAACATCCATAAATCTCCCTTTGTAAATTTTAAAGATATCAAAGTAGAATATTCACCTCTTACAATAATAATTAAAACTCCTAGAAGGCATGATAAAAGGCCAATGAATTTGAAAAAATTCATTTTTTCTTTAAAAAAAAAATAAGAAATTAAAATTATAAAAATAGGTGAAGAAGTATAAATAATTCCCATATTTATTATTGTGGTTGTCTGACCAGCTATAAATGGAAAAGCTCCACAAACTCCACATCCCATTAATCCTAAAAAGAAAAGTTCTTTATATTCTTTTAATAAAATTTTTTTTTTGTATAAAATTCCGTAATTGAACAACATCAATAAAAGAAATACTGATAACCATCTCCAAAAAGCTAGGGAGATAGGAGGAACAAATTCTACACCCCCTCTTGCAACAACAAGATTGCTCGCCATAAAAATAGGTTGAATAAAAAGAAGTGTGTAAGGTAAAAAATCCTTTTTTTTCACTTAGTTACTTAGACTTGTCAAAAAAAGCTTCGTAAATCATCATGACAATTGCACAGCCCATTAATATGTAAACAGGCAAAACATCAAGAAAACCAATCATCATTGATCTTGTTAATGTAGTAGCTAGTCCTATTAAAAAGAAGATCGCAAAAGATAAACCAACTAATGTAGTAATTTTATTCATTAAATTTTTTACTTTCTTTTTCTAACCAATTAGCAACACCTAAAAATCTTTGATCATCATATTTGTCACCAATTAACTGAAGACCTAATGGTAAATTATTTTCTCCCTGAAGTAAAGGAAGAGAAATTGCAGGTGTGTGCATATAAGACCAAACTCTATTGAAATCAGCACTTCCAGTGCTTTTCAAACCTTTATCAGCCACACCCGTGCTACAAGGACTTAATACTCCATGATAGTCCTCAAAAACTTCTTTGTATGACTCATAACTTCTGCTCATAAAGTCGACTGCATCAAGATATTCTTTTGCAGAATGTTTCATTCCTCGAGAAATTGCTGTTTGCATTTCTTTTGAAAGTTTATTTTTAGATTTCTTGTAATAAACTTGAAAATTATTTGCTAAATCAGTTTCATGAATAATCCGATGATATTTATCAATATCTTTAAAATAAGAGGGTGTATCAAATACCTCAATATTTTTTTTAAAAGATTTTATAAAAAATTCAAAGGACTCTCTTGATTTTTTATCAATTTTTTTCCAACTTTCAGTTTTATAAAAAATAAATTTTGGATCAAACATTGGTCCTTTCTTACATTCCTCTAACATAAATTCAGATGAATAATGAATGGTCGCTTTATCGTATGAGTCTTTTTTAATTAAAACTTTAGCTAATAACGCAACATCTTCGACGGTTTTTCCAAATACTCCAACATGATCCAAATGATAAGATGTTCTTAAAACCCCATTTCGCGAAATTAAACCATAACTTGGTTTATAACCAACTACTCCACAGTAAGATGCAGGTCTTATAACCGAACCTCCTGTCTGTGATCCAATTGATAGTGGTGCCATGTGAGATGCTATAACAGCAGCAGATCCACTTGAAGATCCACCTGGAGTTCTAGAATAATCATGAGGATTTTTAGTCTCTGGTGGTGCAAGGAATGCTAGTTCTGATGTGTTTGTTTTACCCATAATGATTGCTCCTGCGGATTTTAGTAAATCTACAATTTCAGCATTCTGAGACTCTGTTTTACCTTTTCTTAAAACGGTACCACATTCTGTGGGCATATCATAAGTTCCTATTATATCTTTAAGAGCTACTGGAATACCATGAAGAGGACCAACTGACTTTCCAGATCGTCTGTGTTCATCCGCCTCTTCAGCTTTTTCTAAAAGAAGCTTTTTGTCAAAATGTGCCCATGCCTTAACATCTTTTTCGAATTTATTTATTTGCTCAATATATGATTTACACAAATCAACTGAGTTTAAATCTGAATTTCTGATTTTTTCCGCAATTTCGGAAACTGATAATGAAAAGATATTGGACATTAAATTTACTCTGCAAATAACACATCAGGTAGCCATAAAGCTATACCAGGAAATATGTACATCAAAACCATTGCAAGAATTACTATCGCTAAGAAAGGCATTATACCTGTGAATATTTGCATTAGCTCTACATTTCTACTCTGAACACCTTTTAAGTAGTAAGCAGACATTGCCATGGGTGGTGTTAAAAAAGAAGTTTGTAAATTTAAAGCAATTAACATTGCAAAGAAATAAGGGTTTACTCCAAAAAATTCAACAAGGGGTAAGAATATTGGAACAAAGATAATTAAAATTTCTGTCCACTCAAGTGGCCATCCTAACAAAAAGATTATTATTTGTGTAATTACTAAAAATTGCCATGGTTGAATATCCATTGACTTAAAGAAAGTTTCAAAAACTTCATGTCCTCCAAGGTATGAAAATACGGAAGCAAAGGTCCATGAACCCACAAACAACCACATTATCATTGCACTTGTTTTTGCAGTAAGAAAAACCGACTCTTTAAAGTTTTTCCATTTTAAAGATTTATAAAAATATGAAAGCACTAGTGCTCCAAAAGCACCAACTGCTGCAGCCTCAGCTGGAGTAGCAAGTCCTGCCAAAATTGTACCAAGTACTAAAATTATCAAAGAAAATAATGGAACAAAAGATACTAAAACCTCTTTTAAAATTTCCGCTCTAGGAGGTATTTCCTCAGCGGCAGGTCTAGGTGCTAAAGATGGATTGAAATATGCTCTTATGATTACATAAAGAATGTACAATCCAGCTAACATTAAACCTGGAAATATTGCAGCTGCAAAAAGTCTCAAAGGTGATAGCTGAGCTATAACAGCATAAACAATTAACATAATGCTTGGAGGAATTAGTATTCCTAAACAACCTCCGGAACAAATTACACCTGATGCGAATTTTTTATCATATCCAGCTCGTATCATAGCTGGCCAAGCAAGAAGTCCCATTAAAGTAACAACAGCACCAATTATTCCTGTTGCAGTAGAAAATAAAGCACAAGTTACTAGCGCTGCTACCGCCATTGATGCTGGCAGTCGATGAGAAGCTAATCTTATCGCAAAAAATAATTTTGCAACAATTCCTGCTCTTTCAACGAGATAGCCCATAAAAAGAAACAAGGGGACTGCAGTTAAAACGGTGTTATCCATTATCGTATAGGTATTTTGAACCAATAAAGAAAATATCCGATTATCGAGTAAATGATCCATCCTGCTTGGATCAAAGTATGCATAATAACCAAATCCAACTCCCATCGCTAACAAAGTGAATGCAATTGGAAAACCTAATAAGACAGTAAATAGAAATAAGCTCATCATTAAAATTGCTATCTCAGGATTTGTAAGTTCAAATAACATCTGCTTGATCGTCCTTTTGTGAAGTTCTCATTAATACTTTTTCTGTTTCCTCAGCGTCTGCTGATAATCTTTCCGGCCAGTGACCTGTTTTAATACATATAATTGCTCTACACACTTCACTAATACCCTGAATTGCTAATAATATTCCAGACAAAGGTATTATAGATTTTGCCATATAAATTTGTATTTGTGCTGGACTATTCCAGCTAGTCTCTTTTATTTTCCAAGCGAGCGCTGCGTATTCATATCCGTAAAATACTAAAGCTAAAATACCTGGAAAGAAAAAGATAAAATATAAAACTAAATCAATCCAACCTTGAACTCTTGTTGGAAATAATCTGTAAATAACATCTCCTCTAACGTGCGCTTCAGTTGATAAACAATAAGCGCCTGCCATCATGAAAATTGCTCCATACATTTGCAAACTAAAATCAAAATTCCATAAAGTTGGGCTATTAAAAGCATAGGCCATTATTACTTCATAGCACGTTCCACCCATTAAAATTACTATGCACCATGAAAAAGCTTTACCCATTGATGCACTTAAAGTGTCTGCAAATTTTATGAAAGATTTCATAGTACTACTTTATGTTAAATTCTACCTATTAATCAAACAAAAAAAAGGGGGCCAAAAGGCCCCCTTAATTTAATTAAGATAAATCTTTAGATTTTAACTTTTCCTAAAGGTCCGAACTCATTTTCATAAGCTAGTCTGTAATTAGGCTGATTCATCAGCAAGTACTTCATTACTCTCTTAGCATATGCTTTTTGAGAATCGACGATTTTCTTAAAGAAAGCATCTTTCTTATTGAAATCACCGATAACTTTATCCCAACCTTTTAATTGTTGAGCTAAAATTTCATCAGACGTTTGGTAAACGTTTACTTTATGTTGATTCATTAGTTTAGATAAATCTGCTGAATATCTTACTAATGCTTTAAAGTAGTTATCTGTGTTCGCAGCATAAGCAGCATTTTTCAATATTGCTTGGTTTGCTGGTGACAGACCATTAAACGTTTTATTGTTAATTGGTATTTCAAACATCTCTTGTGATTGGTGGAAGCTTCCTAAGTGATAATGCTTAGAAACGTCTTGCATACCAAACTGAGAGTCTGAAGTTGGGTTGTTAAACTCAGCTGCCTCAATCAAACCAGTCTTCATAGCTGGCTGGATTTCACCACCTGGTAACTGTCTTACGACCATTCCCATTGCAGTAAGAACGTTAGTAGCAAGACCAACAGTTCTGTACTTCATACCTTTTACATCAGATACTTTTGTTACGTTCTTTTTAAACCAACCGAAAGGTTGAGCTGGCATAGGCATATGGAAAACACCTGTGTAGTCAAAACCAACTTTTCTCAAAGTTTCTTCATACAGTTTTCTTCCTCCACCGTACTCCATCCATCCCATAACTTCTTGAGATGACATTCCGTATGATGGTCCAGTTCCGAATAAAGATGCGGCTGGATTTTTACCATACCAATAAGCAGTTACCCAGTGTCCCATATCAACAGCACCTGAGCTTACAGCTTGACCGATCTCACTAGTTTTAACAACTGCTCCAACTGGTTGAAGATCGATTTTTAAAGAACCGCCAGACATGTCGCTAACCATTTTGCAATAGTCTCCTGCCATTTCAAAAAAGATGTTAGCACCACTTGGCCAAGCAGCTTGCATTTTTAGAGTTTGTGGAGCTCCGAATGCAATGTTTGGCATTGCTACTGCTGCTGTTGCTGCTGCACCAGTCGCTGCCGCTGCCTTAAAGAACTTACGTCTTGAAGGAATTTTTCCCTTCAACGATTTTTTTTCTTTAATCATTATTTTCTCCTCTTATTAAGTTAATTAACTTGCAACTATTTAAGCACAATAATGAAAAAGAGTCCTAGTGTTAATTCGCGCCCAGGTAATTTATTTACAACTATGAGTGGTATTATTTTATTAATTTACTTTATTTTTGCACGAACCTGTTTGAAAAAATTCGCTTATATTATCAATTGCTAAATTTGCCATTGCGGTTCTAGTTTCTTTTGTAGCACTTCCTAAATGGGGAAGGATAAAAGCACTTTTGTGTTTTAAATAACCAGGATTTAGATTTGGTTCATTTTTATAAACATCTAAACCAACTGCATAAACTTTTCTTCTATTTAATGCATCAATTAAAGCATCATCATCAACAATATCTCCCCTTGCAACATTGGTGACAACTGCTCCTTTTGGTAAAAGCTCTAAACTATCCTTATTAATTAAATTAATTGTTTCTTTTGAAGCAGGACAACAAACTGAGAGAACATCTGAAACAGACAACAAACTTTCTAATTTTTCATGATAGATGGCCCCTTGCTCTTTTTCAGAATTTAATTTTGATCTGTTATGATAATGAATAATCATTCCTAAAGATTTTGCAATTTTAGCAATTTTTTGACCAATTCTTCCCATTCCCAAAATACCTAACCTTGATCCTGTCAGCTGTTTTCCAATTAAATAGTCTGCTGACCACTTCCAGTCTCCAGCTCTTGCTCCCTCTATCCCCTCTGAAGCTCTTCTGCATGCCCCAAGAATTAAAAGTATGCCTATTTCTGCTGTAGCATCTGTTAGAACTTCTGGTGTATTTGTAACGGTAATATTTCTTTTTTTTGCAGCATCAAGGTCAATGTTACCAAATCCAACCGCAAAGTTAGAAAGAATTTTCACGCTTTCTGGTAACAAATTTATAGTTTCTTTGTCTAATTGATCAGTCAATGCAGAAAGAATACCGTCACAACCTTGGCTCATTTCTATTAATTTTTTTTGAGAATATAATTCATCATTTGAATTTAGTTTCACATCATAAAGTTTTTTTAATTTTTCCTCGTTCGAGTCAAGTAATTTTCTAGTAACTAATATTTTTTTCATAGTTTAGCTAATTTAGGTCAAAAATTTTACCAGGATTCATTATGTTGTTTGGATCCATAGTTCTTTTAATTAATTTCATTGTTGGAAGATTATCGGCATGTTCTTTTTTTAGGTACTCTTTTTTATGTAATCCCACTCCATGTTCGCCAGTGATCGTTCCCTCAAGTTCTAATGTTTTCTCAATTAAAATGTCACTGAATTTTCTTATCTTTTCGTAAGTCTCTTTTTTTTCAGGATTGTAAGGGAGTAAGACATGAAAATTTCCATCTCCTAAATGACCTACCATCGGGGCCCTTAATCCAAATTTTTTAACCTCATCCTCTGCAAATTTTACACATTCAGTTATTTTTGAAATAGGTAGACACACATCTGTTGAATAAACCCTGCCATTATCTATTAAAGCTTTCACCGAGTAATAAACGTCCCATCTAGCTTTCCATAATTTATTTCTTTCCTCTAAACTTTTTGCCCACTTGAATGAACTTCCATTATTATTTTTTGATAATTCTTCCACTGTTTTGATAGACTCTTTATTTGATACCTCTGAACCATGAAATTCAAAAAATAATGTCGGGAGCGCTTTAACATCTTCCAGTTTTGAATAGTTAATACTTATTTCCATTTGATCTTTATTGAGCATCTCAATTCTTGCAATTTGGATACCATATTGAATAACTTCTTGTGCAGTTTTCACTGCATCTTCTAAAGTTGAAAAATGACAAACAGCACTCATTATACTTTCTGGAATAGGAGATAATCTTAATTGAATTTCAGTTATAATTCCTAAAGTACCTTCTGATCCTACAAATAAATTTGTTAAATTATATCCAGCAGAAGTTTTTTTTGTTCTTCCTCCTGTATTCATTATTTCGCCATTAGGAAGGACAACTGTTAAACCAGTTATTACAGTTTTCATGGTACCGTATTTAACTGCCATCGTTCCAGAGGCAGATGTTGAAGCCATTCCTCCTATTGCAGCGTTTGCACCAGGATCAATTGGAAAAAAAACACCGTCCTCTCTCAAATAATCATTTAGTTGTTCTCTTGTAACACATGCTTGAACTCTACAGTCGAAATCTTGTGTGTTTACAGTTAAAATTTTATTCATTTTTTCTAATGAAATTGTTATGCCTTTATCATTACCGACTACATTTCCTTCAAGGGATGTACCAGTGCCAAAAGGAACGACTGGCACTTTATGTTCGTTACAAAGCTTCAATATTTTAGACACCTCTTCATTTGTTTCTGGAAAAACAACTGCTTTAGATAAAATCGGATCGTAAGTATCTTCTCCCCTAGAATAATTTAAGCGTGTAGACTCTGATTGGGAAAATCTGCCATTCAAAATTTTTTTTAATTCTTGTTGAAGAATGGTGTTCATAAGATTTGATATTATCTAATATTTTTTGGAAATACTATTAAAACTATTTCAGCATTTTTTTGATATTTTCTAATGCCTGAGAAATATTATCTCTTGATGCAGCAAAACTGAATCTTACATAATTTTGGCAAGTTTCGCCAAAAGCTGATCCAGGAACTATTGCTACTCCTGCTTCATGCATAGCCTTCCTCGCAAATTCAGCACCGTTCATGCCAGTTCCAATTACTTTTGGAAATGCATAAAAAGCTCCACCTGGTAAGCTACATTCGACACCTGGTAAATCATTTAACCCTTTATGAATTAAATCTCTCCTTTGAGTAAATTTTTCCATCATTGTGTTGATTGAGTCATCTGGTCCATCTAATGCGGCAATACCTGCAAACTGAGCTGCAGCATTAACACATGAAACACTATTGATTAATAATTTATTAACGTGCTCGATTAAGTGTTGAGGCCAAAAACTCCAACCAAGCCTCCAACCTGTCATTGAATAAGCTTTACTCCATCCCTCTAAAACAATTAATCTTTCTCTTAATTCTGGATAATGGAAAAAAGATGGCATTTCTTTATTATCAAAAATTTGTCTACTATAAATTTCATCACTCAATATTGTTACATGAGGATATTTTTTTAAACCGTCAGCTAAGAAATCAATATCTTTTTTTTCAACAAAGCTTCCTGTTGGATTGTTTGGATTAATTAAGACTAACAATCTAGTCTTATCAGTAATTAAAGATAATATTTTGTCTGGGTTAAATTTTAAATCTTTATCCTCTGTTAAATCATAAGGTACAGATGTTGAGCCAGTATAATTTATCATCGACTCATATATTGGAAACGCGGGTGTAGGATGTATTATTTCTGCTCCAGGTTCACCAAAACATTGGATAGCATAGCTCATAGTAGGTTTTCCACCTGGCATGATGAGAATTCTGTTGAAATCAATATCAACATTGTAACGTCTTTTTATCCACCTTGTGACTGCCTGACGACATTCAGGAATACCATTTGACATTACATATCCATGATGTCCATCATCAAGTGCTTTCTTAGCTGCTTCAACTACATGTTTTGGAGTTTTAAAATCTGGTTGACCAAGTCCTAAATGGATCATGGGTTTACCTTGGGCTTCTAATTTTTTTGCCTCTGCGAGGACGGTAAATGCAGACTCAGTCCCTAACCTATCTAAGCTTCTAGCTAGTTTCATAAAATTATTTTATAAATTAATTTAAAACTATTCAACTCTTTATCTTCTAAATCTCAAATTGTTTCTATTGAGATCTGAAATTTTAGTACATCCCATTAATTTCATATTTCTTTGTAATTCTGCTTTATATTGTCCTAAAGCCCTTTCAACGCCTGCTTGACCAGCTGCAGCTAAAGCGTAAAGATATAATCTTCCTCCTGCGCAGGCCTTAGCCCCAAGAGATAAAGCTTTTAACATGTGTGTTCCTCTTTGAAATCCACCCTCACAGATAACATCTAATTTATCGCCAACTGCATCTACAATTTCTGCAAGTTGATCGAAAGGAGATCTTGAGCCATCAAGTTGTCTTCCTCCATGGTTTGAAACCATTATTCCTGTGCATCCAATATCAACAGCTTTTTTAGCGTCCTCAACGCTCATAATTCCTTTTAATGCAAAGTGACCTCCCCATTGAGAACAAAGTTTTTCTGCATCTTTCCAATTCATAGATTGATCTAACATAGTAGAAAAATAATTTCCGATAGAAGAATTGGTACTTGTTCCCTCCTTCACGAAATCTTGAAGATGTGGTAGTTCAAATTTACCTTTTGTTAAGTAATTAATTCCCCACATTGGTTTAGTAGCAAAACTAAATAAACTTGATAATGTTAACTTAGGAGGCGATGTAAAACCAGTTCTCAAATCTCTTTCACGATTCCCTCCAGTAATAGTATCAACTGTTAAGGCCATGACATCAAATTTTGCAGCTTTTGCTCTTTCCAAACAAGAAGTATTTAATCCTCTATCTTTATGAAAATAAAATTGAAACATCTTAGGAGTATCTATCATTGATGATATTTCCTCTACACTTACTGTTGCTAGGGCTGAAACTCCAAACATTGTGTTAAATTTTTGGGCTGCTTTTCCAACAGCTCTTTCCCCATCATAGTGAAAAAGTCTTTGAAGTGCTGTAGGTGAACAGTAAAAAGGTAGATCAAGTTTTTTTCCAAATATAGTTGTTGATAGATCAACATTCTCAACACCTCTTAAAACATTTGGAACTAAATCCACATCATCAAATGCGCTTGTGTTTCTAGCATAAGTAATTTCATCATCCGCCGCCCCATCAATATAATGGAATATCGGTGACGGAAGTTTTTTCTTAGCTAGTTTCCTAAAATCCTGAAAGTTATGACAATTTGAAAGTCGCATGGATATAGTTTAGAAACTTTTCATAAAATTGAACATATAACTATTTGCCCCAGGATTTTTATCTCCTAAACCTGCATTAGATACGTGATTATACGAGTAACCTAATTTAGAGCCAGGTAAAAGCTCAAGAGATAATTGCACTTCAGTCTTAAATTCTAACGGAGAACCTAAATCTTTTCCATCCCCTGTAGTATAATAACCTGGTGAGAAGCTTGGAGTAAAATTCAGTTTACCTATTTCATATTCTGCTTGGACACCAGTATAAAGATAGGTTGCAGAGTCTGCGGTCATCATAAAGCCTGTGATTGGACTAATTTTTCCTAAAAAAGTATCTTTAAATAAATCCTCGTTGGAATGTTGAATACCAAAAAGTTCAGAATTTTTCCCATCATGGCTGTAATCAAAAACTCCTGAGAAGAAATTAAATTGGTGATTATCAGAAGGCTTTAGTTCATCAGCATAAATATTTTTTGTCAATGCAACTAGCATTAAAATAGCTATTACGTTTTTTATAATATTATTTTTCATACTTTTTTTAAAATTTTATTAGCTATTATGGCACCTCCAATTAAAAATAACAATAAGGGCAAAGTCCATAATAAGAAGGTATTTTTTGACATACCTGGATCATATACTATCCACTGACCATATTTCTCGACAAGAGATGAAAATATTTCCTCGTCGGTTTTCCCGTTCTCTATTTCGCCTTTAATATATTTTTTCATACTTTCAGCAAAATCTGAGTTAGACTCGTGAATTGTTTGACCCTGGCAAATTAAACATCTCAGATTTTTAGTGATATTTATTGTTTGCTCTTCAGAAAAAGTTGATGCCACACCGATATTTTTTAAATTAAAAGAAATTAAAATAAAAATTATTAAAATTTTAATTGTTAGTAATATTTTTGATTTCATAAACATCCTTGTCATTTAATGGTCCTATATATTTTTTCAACACTTTATTTTTCTCATTAATTAAAAATGTTTCTGGAACTCCGTAAGCACCAAAATTAATTGATATCGTTCCCTGTTTATCAATAAAGATTTGGTCAAATGGATTTCCATATAATTTTAAAAAGTTTAATGCATTTTTCTTATTATCTTTATAATTTACTCCAATCATCATAACAGGAGTATTTTTTTTCAATTCTAAAAGATATTCACTTTCATCCTTACAAGGTTCACACCACGAAGACCAAATATTTATCAAATAAAAATTTTTTCCTGTGAGCACTTCGCTAAAATTTATTTGCTTTTCCTCAACTAATCCTACAACTTCAAAATCAGTAAAAATTTGATTTTCACTAATTTTCGGGGAATAAATTTTTTCTTTTTGAAGTGCAAATTTAAAAACAAAAAATGATATTATTAAAAAAATTAATATGATTAAACTAAATATTGACTTCTTTATTTTTTCTAAAGATTGCAAACATCCCTCCTAGCATAATTATTAAAGTTGAAATCCAGATCCAAATCATAAAAGACTTATGTTGATACCTTACATTAAAAAAATTTTGATCTTTAATTATGTTAATTGTAATAAATCGGTCTTTAAATAATGTTGTTTTTATTGATGCTTCACTAGTAGCCATTTCTGGTTCATTATAAATTCTAATCTCAGGTTGAAGATTAATAATTGTATTTTTGTCATCAAGTATTTCAAAAAAACCAACAATAGACTCATAATTTTTTTCTTTTTCTATTGCGATTTTTTTAAAAATTATCTTTTCATTTTTTAGAGCAAAACTCTCGCCAACTTGAATATTTTTAACTATCTCTCTTGATGAAAAACTATTTAATAATATTGATATTAAAAGTAATGAAAATCCAGTATGTGAAAATATTTGTGCAAAGTTTTTTGTTTTCTCTCTTAATTGATCTAAACTTTTGAGAAGCAAATAAAAAAACCCGATAAACAACAAAAGAATAAATATATTTTTTTCTCCGATAAAATAAACAGTAAAGAAAGATAAAACCATTGTAAATACGATTACAAAAAAACTTTTAGCTCTAAACTTAAAGTTTGTTTTAATCCATTTCATGCTAGGGCCAATAGACATAAAAAGAACGAATGGAATCAGGAAAGGTAAAATAAGTTTATTATAAAATGGCGGCCCCACCGAAATTTGCTCGTCTAATATTACATCAAGAAATATCGGGTAAATCGTACCAATTAAAACAACACTTAAGAAATATAGTATAAACCAATTATTAATTAAAACTGCAGTTTCTTTACTTAACGTAAAAATTTCACTTTTTTGAGCAAAGTTTTTATTCTCATAAATTATAAATATTACAAAAGATAATAAAACTAAGACTAATAAAAATGTTAATATATAAATTCCTCTAGATGGATCATTCGCGAAAGTATGAACTGAATTTAAAATTCCGGATCTTACTAAGAAAGTTCCAACCATACTCAGTGCAAAGGTGATTATACATAAAACAATTGTCCATTTTTTAAATAGCTCTCTTTTTTCTAAAGTTACAATACAGTGAAGTAATGCAGTTAAACTTAACCATGGCATTAAAGATACATTTTCAACTGGATCCCAAAACCAAAAGCCACCCCATCCAAGTTCATAATATGCCCAAATCGAACCTAATAGAATTCCACCTGTTAGAAAAATCCAAGAAAATAAAATCCAAAATTTTATATTTTTAGCCCAACTTTTGTTCACATAATTTGAGATCATTGAAGCTAATGCAGCTGAAAAAATTATCGATGTTCCAACATAACCCAAATATAAAATTGGAGGATGAATACCCAATGCTGGATCTTGTAAAATAGGATTAAGCCCAAGTCCTTCTGTTTGAACTGGAAAAATTTCGTTAAAAGGATTTGATGTTTTTAAAACAAAGATGAAAAAACCAATTACAATAATTTGATGGAATAATGTGGTTAATAATCTGTAACTGTTTGGTTCATTTCTAGATTTGAAAATAAATCCTAACAACACTCCAGTTAGAACCAATAACCATAAAAGTAAACTGCCTTCATGATTTCCCCATGTTCCTGTAATTTTATAAAATAAGGGTTTTGTTGTGTGAGAGTTATTATAGACAGTCTCGTTGCTAAAATCTGAAATTATAAAAGAATAAATTAAAGAAATAAAAGAAATTAAAACGAAAAAAAACTGGAAACCAATTAAACTAAACGTTTTATCAGAAATAACCAAGTTGTTTTTTTTTAATTGAATTGAGGAATTAAAAAAAATAAATATTGATGTCAACAATCCGAAAATTAATGAATAATATCCTAATTGCGAAATGATCAATTTATTCTCCTAAAGATTTTTTAACTTCTGGTGGCATATAATTTTCATCATGCTTAGCTAAAATTTTATCCGCTACCAGAAATTTTTTATCATTTAGAAATCCTTCTGCTACAACTCCCTTTTCTTCTTCAAATAAATTTGGAACTGTTCCAGAAAAAGTTACATATAACTCATTTTTAAAATCAGTAATTATGAAGTTGATTTTGTTATTGTTCATCATAACCGAGTCCTTTTTTACCATACCTCCGACTCTAATCTTTTTGTTTGAAATCTCTGACAAAAGATTTATTTCGCTTGGAGATTTAAAATATACGACATTATCTTTTAAAACTTTAAGAACTGTAAAGGTTGTAAGTGATATTAATGTTAAAAATACGACAATAAATACGAATCTTAACTTAGCTTTTTTGCTGTACATTAATTATAATTAGATTTTTTGTGCAGCGTTACTTGAAACTAATACCTGGTTAGTTCTCTGTTTGTAGGCCTCTTTGTATTTAATTTTTTCTAAATGATTAAATTTTAATTCAAATTTTTTATTTTCTTTTACTAATTGTCTATTGATTATTATATATAGTGTAAAAAAATTAATTAGCGTAAATGCAAACGCCGACCATACAAACAATCCGTAACCATTCATTATTAATAAGTTAATCACAATCTATCTAATCCTTTAGTCTTAATTTTTATCAATTCTATATTATATTTCATTAAAAAAATTAATATTGAGAATAGTGCAAATGCCGCAGTCATTAGCAATAATGGTGTCAACATCGATGAATGAATTGTAGTTTCGGAAAGAATTTTGACTGAAGACGGTTGATGAAGACTAGCCCACCAATCTACAGAAAATTTAATTATAGGCACATTCACGAAACCAGCGATGGCTACTAAACTAGAAATTTTTGCAGCTTTATCATTTTCAAATAATCTCCACGATGCGATATAAAGGATATAAAACAAAAATAGTACCAACATTGAAGTAATTCTAGGATCCCAAGCCCACCATGTTCCCCAAGTTGGTTTACCCCAAATAGATCCAGTCACTAAAGCAATAAGGTTAAAAACCAAACCCGATGGTGCAAAACTTTTTGCAATGATTACAAAATTTTTATTTTTAAAAATAAAAATTCCTAATGATAGGGATGCTATAAATGAAAAAATTCCTAAAGAAATCCATGCTGCTGGGACATGAACGTACATAATTCTCACTGCATCGCTCTGAAGATAATCCTCTGGAGATAATATTAGAGATTCTAAGAGACCCAGGGTAAGGAAAATAACAAAAAGTGAGAACACAATTATTCTCGTTAACTTTGAAAGTGAAATTATTTTTAGTGTTTCGAAAATTTTGTTTAACATTTGTGTAATTGAAAAGATTTTATTATAAAGAAATTAACTGATCAAGAACGTTGAGGGAGATAATGTTGGGAAATATTTAACATCCTTGATCAGTAAGTAATATATAGACCAAAGGTATGTCTAAGATTTGAGAGAATTGTGTTTAAATGATGACCCTACTAATTAATTTGATTGTTTGAAGTATGAAGAGCCTTTTTTCCCAGAAAATATCTCATTAATCAATGGATGTTTAATTGGTTCTTTTGAGTCGTCTTTAAGAAGATTTTGCTCAGAAACATATGCTTCATAAGTTACATCCTCATTTTCAGCTAATAGGTGATAAAATGGTTGGTCTTTTCTAGGTCTTACATTTTTGGGTATAGACTCATACCATTCTTCAGAATTATTAAACTCAAAGTCTACATCGTAAATAACACCTCTGAAATCAAAATGCTTATGCTTTACAACGTCACCAATTGAAAATTTTGCTTTTTGAACACTCACATTAAGTAATATGGGTATTTGGAATAAAAAATCAATAAAAAAATTATTAAAAGTTTATAAATCTGATAATATTAATTTGTGAATAAGTCGCTAATAAAATTTTTAACTGACTTTGGTCCATTAGTAATTTTCTTTTATTTTTACTATAATTCTGGAAAAGATCTTCAGGTAGCTATACCGCCTCTTATAGTTGCGACAATAATTTCTATTTTGATCGTTTGGTTTTTTGAAAAAAAAATTCCTATGGTTCCTCTAATTGGAGGTATTCTTATAACTCTATTTGGAGGATTAACTATCTACTTCAACAACCCTATATTTATTTACATGAAACCAACAATAATTAATATTTTATTTGGTTTATCCCTTTTTTTTGGAAAATATTTCACCAAGGAGCCTCTTTTGAAATTAATTTTAGGAAAATCACTACCTTTAAATGATGAAGGATGGAATATTTTAAATTTTAGATGGATATGGTTTTTCTTTGGCTTGGCCATTTTAAACGAAATTATTTGGAGAACACAAACTGAGGAATTTTGGGTGAATTTTAAAGTATGGGGTATGCTACCAATTACTTTTATTTTCACAGCTTTTCAAATTCCATTAATTAAAAAGTACTCACAAAATGAATAGAAATTTAAAATTAGTAATAAATAACTCGATTAAAAAATATGAAGAAAAATTTTTTTTCGAAAAAAGTGAGCTTAAAATTATTTTAGATTTATACGCAAAAATGGTTTCGAACGGATCTTGGAAAGATTATGGTCTTAACATTTCAAATAAACAAGTGAGATTTAGTGTTTTTAAAAACGCTGCAGAAAATGCAATTTATAATATTTGCAAAAATTTTAAACCAAATAGTAAAAACTTAAAGTACTGTATTACTGATAATAGGGGCCGAATATTAAAAAATTCACACGATCTTGAAAATTTGATTAATAAAATAAATTGGAAAAAACTTTAATTATCTTCTTTGACCAAAAAGTCTTAGAAGCATAATGAATAGGTTTATAAAGTCTAAGTAAAGTGTTAATGCACCCATTATTGCTTTTTTGCCTGATATTTCGACAGTATCTGAAGCTGAATACATATTTTTAATTTTTTGTGTGTCATATGCAGTCAAACCGACAAAAATTAAAACACCTAAAATTGAAATTACAAAATACATCATCGCAGATTTTAGAAAAATATTTACTAATGAAGCAATTATAATTCCTATCAAGCCCATCATTAAAAATGAACCAAACTTAGTTAAATCTCTTTTAGTTGTGTAACCGTAAATACTCATGGCTCCAAAAGTTGCTGATGTAATAAAAAATACTCTTGCAACACTCACTCCAGTATAAACTAAAAGTATCCATGATAACGATAATCCCATTAAAGAAGCAAATACCCAGAAAACCGTTTGTGCTTTGGCAGCTGACATTTTGTTAATACCAAAACTCATGTAAAAAACTATTGCTAAAGGTGCTAGCATAATTACCCATTTTAAACCTGAAAAGAAAATTGCATTTCCGAAACTCGTAAATGAAGCGATCGCTCCTGCAGAGTCCGTAATAACAGACATTTTAAAAGAAATTAGTGAAATTATTCCAGTTAAAAGCACTCCAGTTGCCATGTAATTATACACTTTCAACATGTAAGCTCTTAAACCAGCATCCCAAACTGCAGTTTTTGCAGATGTTGCTTGGAAAATGTTTTGTCTGTTAAAATCCATAGTTTGAATATATTAATTTTACAAAAATTTTCAATGGTCTAAAGGTACCAAAATATTATATTTTTATGAATTATAAGAAACTAGGCAGTACAGACGTCGATGTGAGTACAATTTGTCTCGGGACCATGACTTGGGGGGAGCAAAACTCAAAGGCAGATGGTTTTGAGCAAATGGATTATGCAATTGATAATGGGGTGAATTTTTGGGACACAGCGGAAATCTATGCAATACCCATGAGAGAAGAAACTTATGGTGAGACTGAAAACATCATAGGTGATTGGTTCAAAAAAACAAAAAAGAGAGACAAAGTCATTTTAGCCACAAAGGTTTCGGGTCCTACTAGTAAAGAATACATCAGAGGTGGTGGATGCAGCTATGATAAAAAAAGTATGTCAGAGGCATTAGAGAAAAGTTTAAAAAGAATGCAAACTGATTATATCGATTTATATCAATTACATTGGCCTGAAAGGAATACTAATTTTTTTGGTAAGCAAGGATACGAACATGATTCAAATGAAAAAAATTGGATTGCTTTTGAGGAGATTTTAGAAAATTTAAAAAAATTCGTGGATGCAGGTAAAATTAGATATGTGGGCCTTTCAAACGAAACTGCATGGGGTTTAGCAAAATGTCTTGAGCTTTCAAAATTAAAAAATTTACCCAAGATGATGGCCGTTCAAAATCCTTACAACTTACTCAATAGAACTTATGAAGTTGGTCTTGCCGAAATCTCGGTAAGAGAACAAAGTGGTTTGTTGGCTTACTCTCCATTAGCTTTTGGTTACCTCACAGGAAAATATCGAAATAATAATATGCCAAAAGGTTCAAGAATAGATCTTTTTAAAGATTTCACTCGCTACAATAATGAAAATAGCATTAAAGCTATTGAGGAATATTACAAAATTTCTCAAAAATTTAATTTGGATTTTGCTCAAATGTCCATAAAATTTTGTGAAATACAGCCTTTTGTAACAAGTGTAATAATTGGTGCTACGACTATGCAACAGTTGAAAACAAATGTAGAAAGTGTAAATGTAAAATTAAATAATGAAATTATTAATGAAATTAACGAAGTTCAAAAAATATATCCAAATCCATGTCCTTAATAAATAAAATCACAGTATTATTATTTTGTCTTTTAATTGTTTCTGAAGCCTCGGCTCAAGAGATTAAAAAAGTTGGTAAGTTTAAAGATTGGGAAACAATAGTAGTTACTGATGGATCAAAAAAACTATGTTTTGCACAATCGAAACCAGTTTTACAATCACCAAAAAAAAATCCAAGAGAGGCGAGATTATTTATTAGTTTTAGACCAGCTGATAAAATTAAAGATGAAGTCAGTATTACATCTGGTTATCAATACAATACTCAAAATTCAATTACAGCAAAATCTGGAAAAAATAAAATTAAGTTTGATGTTAAAAAAGAAAACTTTGCTTGGATAGGCGACACAGGTTTAGAAAGAAAGATGGTTAATGTAATGAAAAAAGGATCAAGAATTATGATCACAGGATATAATCAATCTGGATCTCAAACAATTGACCACTATTCTTTAATGGGTTTCACAAAGGCTTATAATACTGCAAAAAAAAGTTGCGCATAATATCTTAAATGAAAAAAAACAAAAAAATTGTTTTAGCCTACTCAGGCGGACTTGATACATCTATTATTTTAAAATGGTTGCAGGAAAATTACGATAGCGAAGTAATTGCCTACACTGCAGACATCGGCCAAGAAATGGACCAAAAAAAAATTGTTAAAAATGCAAAAAAACTTGGTGTTAAAAAAATAATAATTAACAATTTAAAAAATACGTTTGTTAAAGAATATGTCTTCCCAATGATTAGAGGTCATGCAATTTACGAAGGAGTTTACCTTCTTGGGACATCAATTGCGAGACCGTTAATTGCAAAAGATCAAATTAAGGTTGCTAAAAAGTTTAAAGCCTTTGCTGTTTCGCATGGGTCAACTGGAAAAGGTAATGATCAAGTTAGATTTGAACTTGGATATCATTACTTTGGTCCAAAAATAAAAGTGATAGCTCCTTGGAGAATTTGGAAATTAAAATCAAGAACAGATTTAATTAATTATGCAAAAAAACATAACATTCCAATTCCAAAAGATAAGAAAGGTGCACCACCTTTTTCAGTAGACGACAATTTATTTCATACATCCACTGAAGGTAAAGTTTTAGAAAATCCAAAAAATTCAGCCCCTGAATTTATTTTTCAAAGAACAACTTCACCGGAAAAGGCACCTAACAAACCTACTTATGTTTCCATTGGTTTTAAAAACAGTGATCCAGTTAGTATTAATGGAAAAAAATTAAATCCAGAAAAACTTTTAGAAAAACTAAATCAGATCGGTGGAAAAAATGGAGTTGGAAGAGTTGATTTAGTTGAAAATAGATTTATAGGAATTAAATCGAGAGGAGTTTATGAAACACCAGGTGGGACATTACTTTTAATCGCTCATAGAGCAATGGAATCTGTTACTTTAGATAAAGATACTATGCATAAAAAAGATTCCATTATGCCAAGATACGCAGAATTAATTTATAACGGTTATTGGTTTTCAAAAGAAAGGTTTAAATTACAAAAAATAGTGGATCTAAAAAAAAATAAGGTAAATGGAAGTGTTAAGCTAAAACTTTACAAAGGGAATGTTATAATTCAATCGAGAATGACAAAAAGCAGTGCTTACTCCATGAAAAAAGTTTCTTTTGAAGAAAATAAAACTTTTAACAAATCTAATGTTGAAAGATTTATAAAATTCCATAAAAAAAAAATAAAGTAAAAATATGAATTTCGAAGCATCCAGAGCGAAAGCTATTGATAAATTAAATAATTTTGTAGAAAAAAATCTTTCGGATTATTCAAGGTTGAGAAACTTCGATTTTGGGCCTGATAAAAGAGATAACGTCTCGTGCTTATCGCCCTATGTTACTCATGGGATTCTTAATGAAATTGAAATTATTAAAAAATCACTAGCAAAGTTTTCCTTCTCAAAAAATGAAAAGTTTATACAGGAGGTTCTTTGGAGAACTTATTGGAAAGGTTGGCTTGAATTAAGACCAAACGTATGGACCGATTATTTAGTAAACTTAACCAATGTAAGAGAGAAATTTAAAAATAATAAAGAATACTTAAATGCGATAGAGGGAAATACTAATATCGAATGCTTTAATGAATGGGTAAAAGAATTAAAAGAAAATAATTATCTCCATAATCATACAAGAATGTGGTTTGCAAGTATCTGGATATTCACGTTGGATTTACCTTGGCAATTAGGCGCAGAATTTTTTATGCAACATCTATATGATGGTGATGCTGCATCGAATACACTTGGATGGAGGTGGGTTGCTGGAGTACAAACTCAAGGAAAACATTATCTAGCAAGTGAATGGAATATTAAAAAATTTACTAATAATAGATTTAACAATATTAAATTAAATGAAAACGCACCCCCAAAAGTTTCTGAAAAAACATACTCAATTGTAAAACAAAATTTTGCTAATTCTCAAGATATTGATCAAAATAATTTATTAGTTTTTGAAAATAACTTATCTTTTGAAACAACTGATTTTAAAGATTTTAAATTTAAAAAGATTTATTTGGTATCTAATAAAAATGAAAACAGATCCATCAAATTAAGTGATAAAGTAATCGAATTTAAATCCCTTTTAATTAAAGACCAAGAACACAGAATAAGAAATCACTCAATTGAGTGTGAGATTAAAGATATAAGTGAGATAAAAAATATAGGTGAAAATATTGTTGGTTTATATCCCACAGTTGGTGAGAATTTAGATTATTTAAATTCAAATAACATTAAACTTAACTTCTTGTACAGAAAGCTTGATCAGTATTCCTGGCAGTATTGTAATAAAGGTTTTTTTAATTTTAAAAATTATATTCCAAAAATTATTACAATGTTCATTTAGACGAACATCTTTTTGAACAGTATTTGACTTTATCCCAATTCAATCTCCATTTTTTTCTCCATTTAAATGGCCTTTGACAAACTGGACAAATTTTAGTTGGAAGGTTTTGTTTCTTCATTAAGTTGATGTTTGTTTTTCAAAAAAAGAAAGTAGGCAACAAATTCATAAAGATAATGAAAAATTATAAATAAAGGTTTGAAACTAAATATTTTAGCTAAAAATTTATATTTTGGAATTTTAGACCAAATAATCACAAATGCTTTTGCACCGCCTATAACTTCTCCATTTTCGATGACATGCAATCTTCGTAGAAGCTCTGCTTGGGTTTTTGAAGTCAAATTAATTGCTTCCTGATTATTTGTAATATCAACCCACTCTAAGTTTTCATCAGAATTTTTTTTATAATGATCAATTTCCATTTTACAAATGTTACAGGAGTTATTGAAAAAAACTTTAATTGGCATTTGTATTTTCTTTAATAAATTTATCTGCTGCAGCCAGAATCATCTTTTTTCTTGGTGCATTCATTTTATCATAAATCCTCACCATCATCGATAGTCTTGGGTTTTTTAAAAAAAATTTTCTATTTTTATTGATAAATCTCCAATAAAGACCATCCATAATATTGCACCAATCACCCTTTTTAAAATCCATCATTTTTAAAAAATAACTTGAGCCACAAATATAAGGTTTCGTTGCAAATATTCCTCCGTCGCTAAAGAGCCCCATGCCGTAAACGTTTGGTGACATTACCCAGTCAGATGAGTCAACAAACATTTCCATAAACCATTTATAAACAAAGATTGGCTTGATCTCACAAAGGTTCATTATATTTGATAAAATCATTAGTCTTTCTATATGGTGAGACCAGCCATGATCGTTAGCGTTTTTAATTGCATAATCTAAAGGGGGCAAACCTGTGTTTCCTTCATACCATGAAGGTTTCATTTTACGGTTATGTTTAAAAAAATTTCCGGTTTCTAATTTGTTATCAAAGTTTTGATAAATTCCTCTCATAAACTCACGCCAACCTATTAACTGTCTAATGTAACCTTCCAAAGAATTAATTCTTATTTTTCTCTTTTTATGACTGGCTAAAATTCTATCTAATATAATTTCAGGTGTAATTATCCCTAAGTTTAAATAAGGACTAAGTGCACTATGAAATAATATATTATTACTCTGATCAACAGCATCTTCATAATCCCCAAACAAATTTGATTTTTCTTTAATGAAAAAGTCTAATAATTTTGTTACATCCTTAAATTCAGTTGCAAACCAGAAATTTTTTGTTGAACCAGGATGTTTTGAAAAATTTTTTTCTATAATCTCTTTTAAATTTTTTGTATGAGAAGTTTCATTTATTTTTGGGAAGACTGGAATTTTAGTTCCTTTAGGAAGTTTTTTTCTATTATCTTCGTCAAAACTCCATTTTCCTCCAACAGGATCTTCACCATTCATTAAAATATTCATTTTTTTTCTTGTTTCTTTATAAAACACTGCCATGAAGGGTTTTTTTGATTTAGATAAATATTTTTTAAAATCATCTCTAGAATTTAAAAACATTGGTGTTTTGATTATATTTAATTTTGTTTTATTTTTTTTTACAAAATCTAAAATTTTCTTCTCAAACGGTTTGTCTTCTATTTCAAAAAAAGAAATTTCTTTAATTTTATTCTTTTTTAAAATCTTTTGTAATTTTGTTAAATAATCACTTTTAAAATCAGCGCTATCAATCTTTGAATAAATTAATTTAAAACTATTTTTCTTTAAATTATCTGCATATGATCGCATCGAAGATAAAAATAGTAGTATTTTTAGTTTATGATGTTTTTCATAAGTACATAGGCCATAATCTTCTGCCATAAAAAAAAGATGGTCATTTTTGAAGCGGCTTAAATATTTTAATGGAAATAGTTGATTTCCAAGTGTAATAAACAATTTCATAATATATTTATAAATACTATTATAAGATATGTCAGGAAAATATTTAATATTTGGTGCGACAGGTTCTATCGGTTCAAATTTGTCAAAAATGATGGCTGAAAATAATGAAGATGTTCAACTAATTGGAAGAGATGAAGAAAATTTAAAAAATATTTCTTCTGAAACAGGTTGTAAATATACTGTCGTAGATGTTCTTGACTCTGCAAAAATAGAGAGTTTAAAAAATGAATTTGCAAATGAGGAAATAAAAGGAATTGCATATTGCGTAGGTTCAATAGACCTTAAACCACTAAGAATGGTAAAAAAAGAGGACTTTCAAAAGTGTTTCGATTTAAATTTTTACCCAATTGTAGATACAATTAAAAATTTCCAAGAAAGTTTAAAAAAAAATAAAGGCTCTGTTGTAATTTTTTCAACTGTTGCAGTCAGAAGAGGATTTACCAATCATAGCATTATCGCTTCTGTAAAAGGAGCTTTAGAGGGATTGACAGTATCTTTAGCTGCTGAATTTGCCCCAAATATAAGAGTAAATTGTATTGCTCCAAGTTTAACTAAGTCCAAAATTGCTGAACCAATGCTGAAGAACAAACTTATCGCGGAGGGTATTGCTAAAGCACATCCCATGAAAAGAATTGGTGAAGGTAAAGACGCAGCTGCAATGGCAAAGTTTTTATTAACTGATGAAAGTTCGTGGATAACTGGTCAAATTATAGGCGTAGATGGTGGAAGATCAAAACTAACTTGATCAAAATTATTAAAATACCTTTTTTGATAAAATAATATATTCTTAAAAATATTGTGAAAAAATATTCAGCAGAAGAGCTTTTTAAAATAGCATATGCTCATCTTCAAAAAAAAGACTTTAGGAAATCTTCAGGTCTCTTCGAAAAACTTATTAAAGATTACCCAGAAAATCTTTCAATATTAAGAAATTTAACTCACTGCTATATTTACCTGGGAGAACTTGAAAAAGCAGAAACTACTGTTCAAAAAATAATCAGTATCAAACCAGATGAACCTTTTATATATCAAACTCTTGCTTCAATACTAAAAGATCAAGACAAATTAGAGGAAGCTACCTTAATTATAAATCAAGCTTTAGATAAAAATTTAATTAATAAAAAATGGGAGATACAAAAAAATTTATTTTTTCCTAAAATTCCTTCAGATAAGGAGGAAATTAAAATGTATAGAGAAAAAATTAAAAAAGAAATTGAAAAAATATTAAATGTAAGTTTTCTGACAAAATTAGATTATGATAAAGATCAAATAATTATTCCACCCCATGTTGACCTCTCATATAACGATTGGGATAATCTTGAATTAAACAAAAGAAATGTACTAGCATTTAAAAAACTGTATGAGATTTTAAATGATGAGTCTTATATAGAAAAAGATATTAAAGGAAAAATAAAAATTGGAGTAATTTCTGAATTTTTAACAGATCATACAATTGGTAAACTTTATAAAGATCTTATCTTCAGTCTTGATAAAAATAAGTTTGAAACTTTTATTTTTCACTCACAGAAAACTAGAGCTGGAGAAATATTTGATGAATTTAAAGAAAAAGAGAAAGAAGGTCTTTTAAAAAATGAAATTCTTCCAATAAAACTTTCAGAAAAAATTGAATTGATTAAAAAATTCAGGTTAAATATAATTTTTTATCCTGACATTGGTTTATCTTTCGAATTTTATTATTTGGCTTTAATGCGACTAGCAAAATACCAAATTACCACTTTTGGCCACCCAGAAACGACAGGTAGTAATTCTATTGATTTTTATTTGATATCAAAAAATTGT
The DNA here is from genome assembly GCA_902551755.1 of uncultured Pelagibacteraceae bacterium. GTDB lineage: Bacteria > Pseudomonadota > Alphaproteobacteria > Pelagibacterales > Pelagibacteraceae > Pelagibacter. The sequence goes on along the minus strand of CACDEB010000001.1, from coordinate 266,714 downwards.
GTAAACGAAAATACACAAAAACATTATTCTGAAAAATTACTTTTAATGAACTATTTGCCAATGATTTATCCCAAACCATTTACAAAAAAAAAAATTTCCCAAGATGAACTTAATAAAAAAAATATTTACTCTTGCCCACAAACTTTATTTAAAATTCATCCAGACTTTGATCAAATAATCTTTGATATACTTGAAAAAGATAACAAAGGTATTGTTTATTTCATAAAAGATAGAAATAAGGTTTGGTACAAAAAGTTAGTTAAACGATTTAACACAAATAAAAAATACGATTCAAAAAAAATTATTTTTATCGATCCTTTAAATTATGAGGATTATCTTCTACATCTTGGAAGATCATCTGTTTTGCTGGATCCGCTTTTTTACGGTGCTGGAAATTCTTTTTTTGAGTCTATGCTTTATGGTACACCAACTGTTACATTTCCTACCGATCACATCAAATCAAGGTTAGTATTAGGCGCTTATAAGCAAATGGAAATTGAGCATCCTCCTGTTGCAACCAGTATTAAGAATTATGTAGACTTGGCCGTTAGTTATGCAAATAGAGATGATATTAGTGCTTTGAAAAATACTTATAAAACTGCGGCTGAAAAAAAGTTGTTTAATACAAAAAAAGCGGGCGAAGAATTTAACAAAATTATAAATAATTTATTTAATTTGACTTAATTCTTTTGAAACAGTCTATTGTATTTTTTATCAAGCATGCAATTGTCATTGGCCCAACACCTCCAGGAACTGGAGTTAATGCTTTTGCCTTTTTTGAAACTTCCTCAAAATCTACGTCACCAACTATTCCCTCGTCAGTCTTATTAATGCCTACGTCGATAATTATCGAGTCCTTTTTCACCCAATCACCTTTTACTAATTTTGGGATACCTACTGCAGCAATTATAATATCAGCTTCTAGACATTCTGATTTTAAGTTTTTTGTTTTAGAATGAGTAATTGTAACCGTGCAATTTTCCTTAAGGAGTAGTTGAGCCATTGGTTTTCCATTTAAATTAGATCTACCTATAATCACTGCTTTTTTACCACTTAAATTTGGCTCAACCTTTTTTAATAAAAGATAGCATCCAAGAGGGGTACATGGTACCGAGCTTTCGTAACCGGAAGATAAATTTCCTACATTCACAGGATGAAAACCATCAACGTCTTTGCTTGGAATAATTGAGTCAATTATCTTTTTTTTGTCAATGTGTTTTGGCAAAGGTAATTGCACAAGAATTCCAGAAATTGATTTATTTTCGTTTAAATCTTTTATTTTTTTTAAAACAATTTTCTCATCTACATCTTCTGGGTATTTTATTACATCCGAATTTAATCCCACTTCCTTTGCAGATTTTTCTTTATTTTTAACGTAAATTTGACTTGGTGCAAGTTCACCTATTAATATAACGGTTAGGCCGGGTACATCATTAAATTTTTTTTTCAACTCATTAACTTCTTCCTTAAGTTTCAGTCTAAGTGAACCTGCTTCTTTTTTTCCATCTATTAAAATCATTTTATATAATTGGTCTTATATAATATTCCATACACATTTGCATAATCCATATCAACATAAGTAATATTATAGGTGAAATATCAAATGCACCAAGATTTGGTAAAAAAGCCCTTATTCTTTTTAAAAAAGGTTCAGTCATGCGGTATGTAAAATCTAAAACAGAATAAACAAATCTATTACTAGTATTAATTACATTAAAAGCTACTAACCAACTTAAAACAACGTTTGCAATTACTACGTATGAATAATATTTTAGAATGGTCATAGCAACTATGTAAATTATTATCATTTTTTCTCTACGTAAATTGATTGACTAGGAAATGCAAACGATGCTTTATTTTTTTCTACAATTTCTTTAATTCCTATAGCTAATCTTTCCTTAACTTTAAGCCATTCATTCCAACTACCTGTTTGGGTAAAACATCTAACATACATATCGATGGAACTATCTGAAAATTTATCTACTCTTACCGCTAAACCAACTCTTGTATCAAAATCTTTGCTGTCTTTAATAAAATTTTCAATTTGATCTCGTACATTTTTGAGTTGTTCTATAGTGGTGTCGTACTGAAGGGTGATTGTCCAGCTTATTAACCAATTTGTTGTTTGGCTGATATTTATCACAGCATTTTCAGCAAATTGAAAATTTGGTATTATGGCTAAAGATTTATCAAACTTTCTTATTGTAGTTGATCTAAATCCAATTTTCTCAACAATGCCTTCTATTGTGCCTTCAACTAAAATCCAGTCACCCATTTTAAATCTTTTTTCAACTAAAACTAAAATTCCTGAAATTAGGTTTTTAAATAAATCTTGTGCACCTAGTGCTACTGCAACACCGAACAAACCAAGCCCTGCTATAATTGGACCAATCTTAATTCCCCATAATTCTAATACGGCAGCAGCTCCAAGTATAAAAATAAGTATTTTTAGGGATTTAATTATCCAGCCAATTAATTCACGAGTTAAAATTCTATCTAATCCGCTTAAGATGTAAGAAATTGGTTCTATTATCTGATGAATAATCCAGAACAATAATATAGTTATTAATGTTCTATTAACAGTATCAACGAATGAGCTGGTTTCATCACTAAATGTCATATAATAGCTTGCGAAAAAGAAACCTAACACAATTGGCAAAAATCTTGCAGGACCAACTAAAGATTTCACAAATGTATCATCTAATTTATTAGTTGTTTTTTTAGATATAATTTCCAATTTTTTAAGAATTAGTTTGCTGATAAGGCCTCTGAAAATTAGAAATATTAAAAATATTCCTAAACCAATTAGGATTTGACCAATATCAATTCCGAGAATTCCCTGGTCCCAGACCGAAAGAAATAAATCTTTAAAATTTATAAAAACTTCCATATCTAAATTTTATATAATAAAAATTCTTCTTCACCAGGATTAAATAAGAAAATTTTCTTCCATTTTAGCTCATTTAATACAGATGATGTTTTTTCACCTATACACATCAAATTGGTTTTCATCCAATATTCATCCAATTCATATTTTTTGATCAAATTTAAAAAACTAACTGCACTATTTTGAGAGTAGATATAAATAATATCGGGAATTTTTTTTTTTAATTCACTTAAAAAATCAGAACTTAAGTCTTTAACATGTGAGACACTATAATTAATTAATCTTTGAACATTTAACCCTTCTTTAATTAGGTCTTTATCTAAATCATATGAAACTAATTCACCACTTACATACAAAATTTTATCAGTTTTTTTTTCTAAGTTTTGTAAAATTAATTCTCGTAAATTTCTCACATTTCCACCAGCCGAAAATGTATTATGAAAACCTTTTTGTTTTGCAGTTTTTTCTGTTGCATTACCAACACAAAAACAAAGAGTATTTTTATTAAAATCCTTAGTATCTAAATTTCTAATTGCATTTGAACTAGTAAAAACAATTACATTATATTCTGAACTTTTAAGTTTAGGGTAATCTAATTTATTTATTTTTATTAACGGAAGATGGGATACAGTAATATCTTTGTCTTTAAATCTCTTTATGAGATCTATTGAGTCCTCTAAAGGCCTAGTTAACAAAACATGCATCTATTTAGCCATCTCAAACTGCTTTTTTAAATCATTGCCAGCTTTCTCAGCAATTTTTAAAGCCTCTTCAATTTTGCATTCATCTTTATAAGTAAATTTTTTATCACCATTATCAGAAAATAATTCAGCTATAATGTTTACGTTCTTGCCTTTTATATTAGCATATATACCCGCTGCTGTATTACAATCTCCCTCTAAAACACTTAAAATTTTCCTTTCAACTTTTGCTTCAATTGAAGTTTCAAAATGGTTTATTTTTGAAAGTATGCTATTTATTTTGTCATCGTCGTCTCTAGACTGAAGAACGATTGTTCCTTGACCAGCTGGAGGAACTATTTTCTTACATTCGAAAACCTCTGAAATTCTATTTTCTATAGATAAGGATACTAACCCAGCTTTCGCTAAAATAATCGAATCGTATTTATCCTCATCTAATTTTTTAATTCTGGTGTCTATATTTCCTCTAATTAATTTAAATTTTAAGTCTGGTCTCAAATGTTTTAATTGAAATTCTCTTCTTAATGAAGAAGTGCCGATTACTGAATTTTTTTTAATTTTATCAAGTGTTAAGTTTTCTTTATTAATTAATACTTCTTGAGGATCATTTCTTTTAAGAAAACATTCCATCTTAAGACCTTTAGTTTTGATAGATGGAACGTCTTTTAAAGAGTGAACAGCTATATCAATATTTTTGCTTATAAGTTCTTTTTCAATATTTTTAATGAACTCCCCTTTACCTCCAATTTCACTAGTCCTTCTATCTAAAATTAAATCTCCCTCTGTCGTAATTTTTTTAATTTCTATTTCAATATCTAGTTCTTTAAGAAAAGCTTTTTTTGCAATTTCAGCATATTTTAATGCTAATTTACTTCCTCTAGAACCAATTATAAGTTTTTCCATTTATTTAATTTTTTTATTTTTAAAGTAAATTACATTAATAAAAACTTTTTATGAAAAAAAAAACAATCATTATTGGCATAGAAACTAGTTGTGATGAGACTGCTGTATCCATATTGAGAGATAATGGAAAAAATAGACCAAAAATTTTATCAAATGTTGTTTCAAGTCAATTTGAAGTTCATAAAAAATTTGGTGGTGTAGTTCCAGATTTAGCTGCAAGAGCGCATCTTGATAAGATTGATATCATGACAAAGAAAGCTTTAAAAATTAGTAAAGTAAAATTGAAAGATATTGATGCTGTTGCAGCAACTGCTGGGCCGGGTTTAATAGTTTGTTTATCAGTTGGTTTAAATTTTGCAAAAGCTTTGTCTTTATCATTAAAAAAACCATTTATAGCTGTAAATCATTTAGAGGGACATGCCTTAAGTCCAAAATTAAATTTTAATATCAAATATCCATATTTACTTTTTTTAATTTCGGGTGGACACACTCAATACTTAACTGTAAAAAAATTAGGTGACTACAAAAGGCTTGGTACAACGATAGATGATGCACTTGGTGAAGCATTCGATAAAACAGCAAAACTTTTAAATCTTGGTTATCCAGGTGGACCTAAGATCGAAGAATTGGCAAGAAATGGTGATGAGAATAGATTTGTGCTACCAAAACCTATCTTAAATAGAGGTGGGTGTAACTTATCTTTTGCTGGTCTTAAAACAGCAATTTTAAGAGTAAAAGAATTCATAAAGACAGACAAAGACAAAAATGATCTTGCAGCAAGTTTTCAAAAAACTGTTCTTGATATTTTGTATAAGAAAACAAAAAAAGCTATTGAACAACATATGGAACTTTATCCAAAAAATAGAACTTTGGTAGTTGCAGGTGGTGTTGCTGCTAATAAACAAATCAGAATTATTTTAAAAAAGTTATGCCAAGATGAAAAATTTAAAATTTACTTTCCTGATTTAAAATTGTGTACCGATAATGCAGCGATGATAGCATTAGCAGGTCTGGAAAGGTACAAGAAGAAAAAATTTGATAAACATAATTTCGAGGCAAACCCAAGATGGCAGTTAGACAATAAAGCAAAATTTCTTAAAGGCGCCGGGGTAAAAATCTAAATGAAATATTGGTTAATAAAGTCAGAGCCAGATGTATGGTCACTCACCCAGCAGGAAAAAGCAGGTGTCAAAGGAGCGATATGGGATGGTGTAAGAAATTATCAAGCAAGAAATAATTTGAAAAAAATGAAAAACGGTGATCTTTGTTTTTTTTACCATTCAAATATTGGAAAAGAAATTGTTGGTATAGTAGAAGTGATAAAAGAAGCTTTCTTAGATCCAACGGATAAAAAAAAGATGTTTGTGGCCGTTAAAGTGAGATTTAAACAAAAATTAAAAAAACCCATTAAATTAGAAGATATTAAAAAAAACGGCTCTTTAACTGAAATACCCCTTATTAAACAAAGCAGATTATCAGTAATGCCAATTGACTCTAAAAGCTGGAAAATATTAAATAAAATGGGTAATATTTAGTATGCCGAAAAAATCTAGAAAAAAGAAAAAAGGGAAAAAGATTAAAAAAAGAAAACCTGCAAAGAGAAAAAAAAAGGTTTCTCGTAAAATAAAGAAGAGAAGGTCTTTAAAACCTAAAAAGAGAAAAACAAAGAAAAAAATAAAAACATCTATTAGTCAGCCAAAAGAAGATGGTGAAAAAATTTATAAAACAAAATCTGAATGGATTAAAAGAGCTTTAGTCACAAAAAATTTGTATGAAAAGAAATATAATCAATCTTTAAAAGAAAATGACTCTTTTTGGAGAAAAGAAGGAAAAAGAATAAGTTGGATTAAGCCATATTCTAAGATTAAGGACGTCAAGTACAGTAAATCTGATGTGCACATTAAATGGTTCTATGACGGAACACTTAATGCTTCAGCAAATTGTATAGATAGACATCTTAAAAACAATAAAGATAAGACTGCAATAATTTGGGTTGGGGATGATCCAAAAGTTCAAAAGAAAATAAGTTACAAACAACTCCACTTGGAAGTATCTAAAATTGCAAACGGACTAAAAAATATTGGTGTTAAAAAAGGTGACAGAGTAACAATTTATTTGACTATGATACCGGAACTTGCATACACGATGCTTGCATGTGCTAGGATTGGTGCAATACACTCAATAATTTTTGGCGGTTTTTCACCCGACAGTATCGCCGGTAGAATTAATGACTGTAACTCAGATTATGTTGTAACTGCTGATGAGGGGGTCAGAGGTGGAAAAACAATTCCATTGAAAGAAATTACAGATGAAGCCTTATTAAGTTGCACGAACGTAAAAAAATGTGTTGTTGTTAAAAGAACAGGGAATAGAATTAATTGGAATGAAGACAGAGATGTCTGGTACCATGACATAACAAAAAATGTTCCTGCTGTGTGTGAACCTGAGGAAATGAATGCAGAAGATCCTCTTTTTATTTTATATACATCTGGTTCAACAGGTAAGCCTAAAGGTGTGCTTCATACAACGGGTGGTTATATGGTGTATGCCTCGATGACTCACCAGTATATATTCAATTATAAACAAAAAGATATTTATTGGTGTACCGCAGATATTGGTTGGATCACAGGACATAGTTATATCATTTATGGACCTTTAGCTAATGGAGCAACAACAATAATGTTTGAAGGAATTCCAACTTATCCTGACAGCTCAAGGTGGTGGCAAATTGTTGATAAATATAAAGTTAACATTTTTTATACAGCTCCTACCGCAATTAGAGCTTTGATGAGAGAAGGAGAAGGACCTGTTAAAAAAACTTCCAGAAAAAGCTTAAAACTTTTAGGAACTGTAGGAGAACCAATTAATCCCGAAGCATGGGAATGGTATTACAAAACAGTTGGTGATAGTAAGTGTCCAATTGTTGATACTTGGTGGCAAACAGAAACAGGTGGTATATTGATTAGCCCACAGACTGGTGCAATAGATCTTAAACCAGGTTCAGCTACTAAACCTTTCTATGGAATAAAACCTGTAATAGTTGATAAAGATGGAAATGTTTTAAAAGGTGAAGCCCAAGGTAGGTTATGTATTGCTCAATCATGGCCTGGACAAATGAGAACTGTTTATGGAGACCACAATAGATTTATTGAAACATATTTTTCTCAATTTGATGGAAAATATTTTACAGGTGATGGATGTCGAAGAGATAAAGATGGTTATTATTGGATCACTGGAAGAGTTGATGATGTTATAATCGTATCGGGTCACAACTTAGGAACTGCTGAAATAGAAAGTGCTTTTGTTGCCCATCCTAAAGTGGCAGAGGCTGCCGTTGTAGGCTATCCTCATGACATAAAAGGAAATGGATTGTATTGTTATGTAACCCTCAACGTTGGTGAAAATCCTGATGGTGATTTAGAAAGAGATTTAAAGCTTTGGGTAAGAAAACAAATCGGACCAATAGCAACACCTGATATAATTCATTTTTCTCCGGGACTGCCTAAAACTAGATCAGGAAAAATAATGAGAAGAATTTTACGAAAGATTGCAGCAAATGAATATGATCAACTTGGTGATACTACAACGTTGGCAGATCCTAGTGTTGTAAAAAGTCTTGTTGATGAAAGAAAAAATATTTAAAAATTAATTCTCTTTTCGAATTCTTCTTTGATATTATCCCACTTCAGTATCATAGAGTTCAAAACAATTTTTCTATCCAAAGTTTTTAGTTCCTCAGCAATTGGCGCCCATTCATACAATGCCAAAGCACTTTTGTTAAATGGCAAAGAGCTAAAGTATTTTTTCCAATCAATTTCTTCTAATCTTTTGTCAAAAGTGGCTTTTCCTTTTGCAATTATATCATCTGGCATTCCATTCTTAAGTTCATCGTGCAAGATCTCTTCATAAATCATTTTCGATTTGGCTGTGTCTTCGTATTTAAAGAAATAATTTAAATACGAGAAGCTGTAGAAAGTAAGATCTTGAAGGGCCACATAATAAATATTCCATTTTGCTTTGTTTATAGAAGATAAAAAAACTTCATTATCAAAATGTAAAACGTATCTTGTTCCCATTCTGGTTTTTAAATAATTATAAAGAGTAACCTGTGTTACCCAAGCCGATTTCTGTTGAATAAACTTTTTTAGGTCGTCTAAATTCCTCAACTTACTTTTTGGAAGCACTGCTTTAAACATTGCAACCAAATAGACTTTAAAATCAGCGAGACTTATATCTTTTAGATTGAATTTGTATTTTAGCATTATTTTCTACTTCAAGTTGTCTAATTGTGTAAAAACACACACAATTGTAACATTTTTAGGGGTTCCAATCTATGTCATTTTGGGTAATGTTTCGTCTTTTAACCTATAGGGAGGGAAAAAAAATGTCAAAACAACAACAACACTGGGAAAAAACTAGGACGTTGCTATTTGTTACATTAGCAATCTGGTTTGTTTTCTCTATTGGCATCTTTTTCTTCGGCGCCGAGATGGAAGCGTCATCAATAAGACCACTAGGATATCCGTTGTCTTATTACATGACATGTCAAGGTTCTCTTGGAATTTTCGTAATACTGATTTTCTGGTTTGCGAATAGACAAGAAAAAATTGATGAAGAGTTCGGCTACACTGAAAGAGAGGATGACTAATGTTTAAAGGTAAATTTATAGACAATCTTCCTAAGATTTATGGAACATACACCGGCGGGTTTATCGTTTTCATAATCTTAATGGCGATTGCTGAACAAGCTGGAATGTCGGCTAAGTTAATTGGTATTTTCTTTGTTGCGTTCACAGTTTTAATTTATGCGTTGATTGGTTACCTATCACGTACAATGCAAACAGATGCATATTACGTAGCTGGAAGACAGGTTCCAACAGTATTTAACGGAATGGCTACTGCAGCAGACTGGATGTCTGGTGCTTCATTCGTTGCGATGGCTGGAGGAATTTACTTCAAAGGTTACGGCTATATGGCATTGCTTGTTGGTTGGACTGGTGGATACGTACTAGTTGCTTCGCTATTAGCACCATACTTAAGAAAGTTTGGTTGCTACACAGTTCCAGATTTTATCGGAACTAGATATGGCGGAAACTTAGCTAGACTATCTGCGGTAATAGTCTTAACAGTTGCATCATTCACATACGTGACTGCACAGATAAACGCGACAGGAACAATTGCATCAGTTGCACTTGATATTCCTTTCGAGATTGCTGTGTACGTTGGTCTTGCAAGTATATTGATGTGTTCAATGCTTGGTGGAATGAGAGCAGTTACTTGGACGCAAGTTGCACAGTACATCGTACTGATTATAGCATACTTGTTACCAGTTTTCTGGATCAGTAACAAAATGGGTGCGGGAGTATTTCCACACTTTATGTTAGCAGATGAAGTAGCGAGGATCGCTGAGTTAGAAGCTCAGTTCGGTCTTGGCGAAATTAAAAACTCTGCAGCTGACCTAAAACAGGTACCAAAAGGCTTAGCAGGTATAACTAAAGCGCACGCAGAAGTTAACACAACACCTTGGAAATTTATTTCATTAGCGGTTTGTATGATGGCTGGAACAGCTTCATTACCACACGTTATGATGAGATATTTCACAACTCCAAGTGTGAAAGCTGCAAGAAGATCAGTAGGTTGGTCACTATTCTTTATATTCCTACTATACTCTTCAGCACCAATGTTAGCGACTTTGTCTAAACTATCACTAATGGATCCAAACTTAGCTACTGGAATTATTGGTAAATCAATCACTGAAGTTCAAGCGATTGACTGGTATCAAAACTGGAACCAAGCAAACTTAATGTTTGTAAGCGACTTTAACGGAAATGGAACACTTGAATTAAACGAGTTTTTCATGGGTGGTAAAGCCGTTGTATTGGCTACTCCAGAGATAGCAGGATTACCATATGTAATTTCTGGTCTAGTTGCTGCTGGAGGTATGGCTGCTGCCATGTCAACAGCTGACGGATTAGTGTTAGCGATATCAAATGCTCTATCGCACGACATTTACTACAAGATGATTAACCCTAAAGCAGAGACAGCGAAAAGACTTATCGTTGCAAGGGTATTACTTGTATTAATTGGTTTTGCAGGAGCAACAATTGCAGCTCTTGAGATTCAAGGTATCTTAGGTTCAGTCATCTGGGCTTTTGACTTTGCAATGTCAGGATTGTTCTTCCCACTTGTATTAGGAGTATGGTGGAAGAGAGCTAACGCTCAAGGAGCAGTCGCTGGAATGTTAGGTGGTTTAATCGCTGGTTCAGCATATCTAATTGCTGTAAGAAGTGGTTACCCTGGATTCTGGGGAGTTACTCAATTAACATTTGGTATTGTTGGATCTTTAGTAAGCTTAGTATTAATGGTGGTAGTCAGCTTGATGACTAAAGCACCTGATGCTGCTACTCAAAGAATGGTTGACGAAGTACGAATACCTAGCGGTAAAGCGATACTTGGTAAACAACACTAAATAATTACTTTCGAAGGGGCGAGTTTTCGCCCCTTCAATCTTTTTAAACTCATGTACGCAAACTTTCATCCAATGATTTATTTAATCGATTACGTCATGGGCGTAATTATGTGGACGCTTATTGGTAGAGTTGCGATGAACATATTTCAAAGAGAAGACTCAAATTTCTTCTTTATGAAGATATTTGTGAAGATGACTGATCCATTTATAAGAATATTTGCATTTATCACTCCATCCTTCATCATAAAGCCTTTGGTGCCACTTTATGTTGCTTGGTTCTTCTATATGTTTAGATTTTACTTAATGCCTTATCTTTTAGGCTATTCTGTAATGGGAATGTTATCATTTCCATTAGAAAGTGAAATAGCTATTCAAATATACCAAATTTTCGGTAAAAATTGATTCAAAAAAAAAACAAAAATTGATACTAGTATTCTAAGTATCAATGAAAAAAATTCAAATATCTCCATCAATTCTTTCGGCTGATTTCAGTAATTTAGAAAAAGATATTAAAAAGCTCGAAACGGCGGGAGCAGACATGATTCACGTTGATGTGATGGATGGTCACTTTGTACCCAATATTACTATTGGTCCACCTGTTATTAAAGCTCTTAGAAGTAAAACTTCGCTTCCATTTGACGTTCATTTAATGATTAGTCCAGTTCATAAATATATAAAAGATTTTGCAAATGCAGGAGCAGATATTATTACAATCCATCCAGAGGCTACTCCTAATTTACAAGAATCCATTGATGAAATAAAAATTTTTAAAAAAAAAGTAGGCATATCTTTAAATCCAGATACCAAAATTGATATTGTTGAAGATTATCTAGATAAAATAGATCTAATACTTATCATGAGTGTTTATCCAGGTTTTGGTGGTCAGAAATTTATATCTGATGTTTTAGAAAAAATTAAAAACTTAAAAAATTTAAAAGATAAAAAAAAATTAAATTTTGATATTGAAGTTGATGGTGGAATTAATTTTTCAAATTTCAAATCAGTAATTGATGCTGGCGCAAATGTCTTGGTATCGGGGACTACAATTTTCAAAGAAAATGATGGAGATATAAAAAAGAATATAGATTTTCTTAAATCGATTTGATTTATCATGATAGCTAAAGAAAAATTTTTAAATAATTCTCTTTCTTATCTTTATAAACAAATTAGAAAAGTATATCTCAACTCAAATATTTATAACCGGAAGATATCTAGAGTATTTGACGGAGGCTTGAATTATGTTCCAAATTTGAGTTTACTAAATTGTATAATTAAATCGAAAGAGAGAAATTTTAGGATTGAAGATTTTAGTCTTGAAGATGTTTGGAACAAAATTGATCTTAATGATAAAGATTTTAAAAAGATTCATAGTTTTTATTGGTTGTTTACAATTAACTTAAAATCATCAAAAAAAATTACTCAAAATATAATATCGAACTGGATTGGAAATTTTGAAAGCTATTCACCTAAAAGTTGGGAAACTGATACTTTGGCAAAAAGAATTATCTCATGGATTGCTAATAGCCAGATTACTTATGAAAACGCGACAGAAAATTATAAAATTTTATTTTCTAGAAACATTAAAAAACAAGTAAATCATTTAATTAATGAGATTGATAACTCTTCAACTTTAAACGACAAAATGTTGGGGTGTGCTGCGATAATTCTTGCCAGTTTATCTTTTAATGGTCAAACAAAATATCTAGACTTTGGATTAAATTTACTGAAGAAAATTATTAATTCATCTTTTGAATTAGATGGATTTCCAAAATCAAGAAGTCCGAGACAATTGCTTTTTTACATGAAGTATTTGATATTTATAAGGGAACTTCTTAGAGACTCACAGAATGAGATTCCTGAATATCTAAATGAAATTATCTATTACTTAGGAAAATGTTATGCATTTTTCTTTAAAGAAAATGAAAAGAAATTATTATTTAATGGTAATCAAGAAATAAATAACCGTGATTTTCGAAATTTTCTTAAAATCCATGATTATAAATTTAAAAATAACTTAAATAATTTAGGTGGTTACGCAATTCTCTCACATAAAAAAAATTGTTTAGCAATGGATGTTGGCTCATCCCCAGAAAAGAAAAATTCATCGGAATATCAATCTGGGGCATTATCTTTTGAATTTTTTTATGACAATGAAAAACTCATTACTAATTGCGGGTACTATCAAGATTTTAAACATAAATTAAATATTATTTCAAAATCAACGGCATCACATTCAACTATTTCAATTGATGACAGTTCTTCATGTTCTTTTTCAAAAAATCCTAATGGTCAAAATTTTCTCAAAAGTAACCTAAAAATATTCGATAAAAAAATAGAGGACAATCAAGATAAATGGCATATCTCGGCTAGACATGATGGTTACCAAAAAAAATATGGCCTTAATATTCAAAGAGATCTTCTTTTTTTCAAAAATGAAAACAAATTAGTTGGAACTGATAAAATTATATCCAAAAGAGGCTTTCAAAATTTAGAATATGAAATTCGATTTCATCTTATGCCCGGAACGAATGCAATTAAAACACAAGACCAAAAATCTATATTAATACAGCTGAATAAATCTGGTTGGAAATTTACTTGTGATAAAGAAATATTTGATATCGAAAAAGGTCTTTATTTTGGAAGAAAAAACTCTTTTTCAGAAAATCTAAATATTTTTATTAATGGATTTATCTCGAATGAAGAGGAAGAAATAAATTGGTCGATTGAAAAAATATGAATTTAAAAAAAATTAATCGAGCCCTAATTTCAATTTCTGACAAATCTGAGCTTACAATAATTTTAAAAATTCTTAAAAAATTTAAAGTTGAAATATTAAGTTCTGGAGGTACTTATAAAAAAATTAAGAGACTTGGTTATAAGAGTATTGAAATAAGTGATTTTACTAATTCTCCAGAAATACTAGATGGAAGAGTAAAAACCTTACATCCAAAACTTTATGGGGGAATCTTATTCAAAAGGAACAACAAGAAGCACCAAAAACAAATTAAAAAAATTGATATCAAAAAGATAGATTTAGTTATTGTAAATTTCTACCCTTTTGAAGAGGCAGTTAAAACAGGAAATGATAAAAAAATAATTGAAAATATCGATATTGGTGGACCAACTTTGGTTAGAGCAGCAGCAAAAAATTACGAGGATGTAACGGTCATTACAGACATAAGTCAATATACTGCACTTCAAAATGAAATGAACAAACATAGAGGATCAACAAGTCTTAATTTTAGAAAAATATTATCAAGAGACGCTTTTCTTGAAACTGGATATTACGATACAAAAATTACTGAATATTTGAATAAAGCTAACAATGACACTCCACCACCGAAAAAGAAACTAATTGGTGGAAATTTAGTTGAAAATTTAAGGTATGGGGAAAATCCTCACCAAGGCGCAAGTGTTTATTCTATAAACAAAGAAATAAATATAAAACAACTAAATGGAAAAAAATTAAGTTACAACAATTATAACGATATATTTACAGGTGTATCCTTATCAAAATCATTTATAAAAGATTATTCGACAGTAATTATCAAACATGCAAACCCTTGTGGAGTTGCATTAGATAAAAGAAAAATCAATAGCTATCTTAAAGCATATCAGTGTGACCCTACAAGTGCTTTTGGAGGTATTATTTCATGTAACTATAAAGTTGATAAAACTGTTGCAAAAGAAATTTCAAGCAAGTTCTATGAAGTAGTTGTTGCAAACGGCTTTGAGAGTGGTGCTTTAAAAATATTAAAAAGAAAAAAAAATTTAAGGTTGATTGACTCTAGTTCATTGAAAGAACTTAATTTTGAACAAAATACATCAATTATGAACAATTTTCTTTCACAATCTTCTGATACTAAGATGTTTAATAGAAGTGATTTTAAGATTGTTTCAAAAGTCAAACCTTCAAATGAAATCCTTAACAATCTTTTATTTACGTTTAATGTTTGCAGATTTGTAAAATCAAATGCAATTGTAATCTCGCAAAATAATGCAACTATTGGGATAGGATCAGGACAACCAAGTAGACTAGATAGCTGCAAGATTGCTGTTAGTAAAATGAAAAAATTAAAAAAAATAGATAGTAAAGAAAAAGTTGTAGCTGCATCTGACGCTTTTTTTCCTTTTGTAGATGGAATTGAAACTTTAGTCCAAGCTGGTGTTGAGGCTATAATTCAACCAAGTGGATCTATTAGAGATAAAGAAATTATTAATTTTGCAAATAAAACAAATACTATTCTTGTCTTTTCCAAGACAAGACATTTTAAACATTAAGAAATTTTATCTATTTTAGCTGCAAGAATGAAGTCACTTTCGGCAAGACCGTTTATAGCGTGAGTAAAAATTTTAATTTTTGCATATCCCCAACCAAACCAAATATCAGGATGATGACCTTCGCTTTCAGCAATGCCTCCAACTTTGTTGACAAATTCCTGGCTTTCAAGAAAATTTTTAAATTTAAATTCTTTAATTAAATAATAGTTTTTACTTTCATCAGGTTTAACATCCCAACCGTCAACTTTTTTAAGATATTTATGTATCTCATCAATCTTAAAACTTGGAATTCCACCTTCGCAGGGAATACATTTTTTTTCTGCTAAATCACTCATAATACTTAAAATGGAGCGGGCAATGGGACTTGAACCCACGACCTTCTCGTTGGCAACGAGACGCTCTACCACTGAGCTATGCCCGCCTATTTAATTAAATTGAAGTTAAAGGCTTTTTAAAAATTAAGCAAGCGACAAATTGATTAGTCTAAATTAAGAATTCTTTAGGCTTTGGTATAGATATTATTTAAACTCTTTGCTACAATTTACTTATGAATAACGAAACAAAATTACCAAAAAAAATACCAGTTTTTCCTTTATCAAATTTTATATTTTTTCCAAATACAAGCGCTCCTCTAAATATTTTTGAACCAAGATATATTCAAATGATAGACGACAGTATGAAGAGTGACAGGATTATTGGAATGATACAGCCAAAAAAATCTGGGGATACAAAAAAACCTGATCTATTTAAAATTGGATGTATGGGAAAAATTACAAGTTTTAATGAGACTGATGATGGTAGGTATATAGTTATCTTAAATGGTTTAATAAGATTTAAAATAATCAATGAAATTGAAAGTGATAAATCATATAGAATGTGTGAAGTTGATCATAAAGATTTTGAACAAGACCTTAGTGAGAAAAAGGAACCTATTAAATTTTCAGATTTAAGACTTATCTTTGATAATTTAAGATCATTATTCGAAAAGCAGGGATATTTGATTAATTGGAAAGAATTTGAGAAACAAGACTTAAGTCAAACAATTAATACTTTAGCGATGGCTTCACCTTTTACACTTGAAGAAAAACAAATGCTTCTAGAAACAAAGAATCTTAATTATAGAAAAGAAAAATTAGAACAAATAATTAACACATATCTTAAAGATAACTTTAGTAATAAAACTATTCAGTAATTAAAAATTAAATCCCTTATTTGCAAATTTCTCTGAAATTTTCTTTAAGAAAAAACTGTTATCTAAAGTCTCTGAAATTTTTTTGTTATCTAGTATTTTAAATCTGTTTTCTTTTTCAAAAAAAGTGTGGAGAAAATCAATGCCATACGCAAAAAAGAAATTATTATGTTTCCTGTCTTTTTCAAAAGCTATGATGGCAGTTGATAGCTCTAAACCTAGATCTATATTCTTTTGAATTTGATTAGTTAAAGATTTTATATCTCTTACTGTCATGTTAAATCCCTGCCCTGCTAAAGGATGGACTTTATGAAGAGTGTCTCCAAAGGATAAAATATTTTTATGAGTATATTTTTTTGATAAAAAGAAATTTAACTTAAATTTATCTACATTAAAAAATTTTTTAATTTTATAAAATTTGTTATATTTTTTAACAAGCTCTTTAAATTCATTTTCATTTATATCTAGCTTGTCGGTTACCGAATAAACTAAGGAAGTTTTCGAATTAGAAATTGGTAAGAAAGCTAAGGGGCCCCTTTTTGTAAAAATCTGAACTGATGTATTATTTTTTAATTTTTGATGATCAATCACAGAAATATAGGATGTGCTTTTGTAATCTTTTTTTATGTTTTGAAAAAAGAATTTTTTATTAATAATGTTATTTGTTTCTGAATTAACAAAAAATTGAAAATCTTTTTTCTTTAATAATTTTAAGTAATCAGAATCCTTTTTGATATTGCTTTCTTTGAAATCTTTTCTTTTCTTTAATTTTTTATAAACACTGTCAAATAAAAGGTGATTTTTCACTATAAAGAAAAGCGAATTTTTATTATCAAACTTTAAAAAAGTTTCTTTGGAGTCGTTTTTATAAAGGAAAATTTTACTTATTTTTTGACCAATTTTTTCAACATCTAAGTCGTACTTTTTCAAAAACTTAATATTTTCAAAAGATAATCCAATAGTCCTGTTATAGTTAATTTTTGCTAACTTATTTTTTTTTTGATGGTACAGATGAACTGATATCCCTTTTTTAATTAAAACTTGAGATAAAATTAAGTTCGTTAAGTTTTTTCCAAATAAGCAAATTTTCATAAATATTTTTAATTTTAACAATAAATATTAAATGATACAAAGTGATAAATTTGATTCTTTATGAATTTAAAAATTAAGAATATCGATCTAAAAGCATTTATATTTAATCGCTTAATTGAAATTTTTGCAATTGGGCTGTTGCTGTTGGCAATTTTACTGTCTTTGGCAATGATGACTTACACACCGGATGATCCAAATTTTATATTTTCTGAGGGACAAAAAGTTAAAAATTTGCTCGGAATTAATGGAAGTATAATATCAGACTTTTTTTTTCAATCGGTTGGATTAATAAGTTATTTCATTCCTATAACAATTATCTTTTCAGCAATTAATATTTTTTTTAAAAAGACACCAAGTATTATTGTAAATAATATTTTTTTAGTAGTTTGCTATAGTTTAATCGGAACTTTCTTTTTAAGTGTTTTCTTAACATCACCCTACTTTCTTTATATTAATGGAAATGGTGGATTTGTTGGTAATTTTTTAAATGAGTCAGTTTTTTTAAAACTTGAGTTCTTGGATAATAAAATTACTTATTATTTTTCTTTAATAGCTTTTATTCTTTTATTTGTATTGAGTTTAAATCCAAATTCTTATTGGATTAAAATATTCATAAGAAAGAAAAAAGATGATCAAGTAAAAGATCAAATCATAAGTCAAGATCCAAAATTTAAAGAAAAAGAAACTGTTCAAGAAACTTTTAACCTTAGTGAGTCCATTTCTGAGCCTAAAAAGGTAGGTGCTTTCAAACTTCCATCACTTGATTTCCTTAAGATTCCAGAAAAGAAAGTTAAAAATGCAAAAGAAGAAAAAAAAATTGATGCGGATTTTTTGGAAAAAGTATTGTTAGATTTTGGTGTACAAGGAAAAATAACGAAAATAAGTACGGGTCCAGTTGTTACACTTAACGAGTTTGAACCTGCTGCGGGAGTTAAAGTCTCAAAAATCGTAAACCTTTCAGAGGATATAGCGAGAAATACAAGCTCTGAGTCTGCGAGGATTTCTACAATTCCAGGATCTAGTACAATCGGTATTGAACTCCCGAATTCATTTAGAGACAATGTTATGTTAAGAGAAATAATATCTAGTCCAAAATTTAACAATAAAGATTTAAAATTACCGATAGCACTTGGTAAAAGTATTTCTGGTCAACCATTAATTGGAGATTTAACTTCAATGCCACATCTTTTGATTGCTGGTACCACCGGCTCTGGTAAATCTGTATGTATAAATACGATTATTCTTTCATTGTTATATAGACACAAACCAGAAATTTGTAAGTTCATCTTAATTGATCCTAAAATGTTAGAGCTTTCGACATATGAAGGAATACCCCATCTACTGTGTCCTGTGATAACTGAGGCAAAAAAAGCTGCTTCAGTTTTAGGTTGGGTAGTTAAAGAAATGGAAAATAGATACAAACTAATGACAAAAGTTGGTGTTAGAAATATTGACAGTTACAACGCTAAACACAAAATTTCTATGCCATACATTGTAGTTATTGTGGATGAAATGTCAGATCTTATGCTTGTAGCCAGTAAAGATATTGAAAATTGTATTCAAAAACTTTCTCAAATGGCAAGGGCCGCGGGTATTCATATAATAATGGCAACGCAAAGACCAAGTGTTGATGTAATAACGGGTACTATCAAAGCAAATTTCCCAACTCGTATATCTTTTCAAGTGTCTTCAAAAATTGATAGTAGAACAATTCTCGGAGAACAAGGTGCTGAACAATTATTAGGGAAAGGGGATATGCTTTTCATGTCTTCTGCTAATCGAATTACAAGAATCCATGCGCCATTTGTTTCGGATAATGAAATTGAAAAAATTAATTCTTTTCTTAAATCACAAGGAGATCCGGAATATGTTGATGAAATTTTAAATTTATCTTCTGAAAGTCCATCTGATGATGGATCTGACAACTCAGATCAAGATGATGAGCTTTACAATAAAGCCCTTGAAATAGTCAAATCTGAGGGAAAAGCATCAACCTCCTTTTTGCAAAGAAAACTTCAAATAGGTTATAATAGGGCTGCGAGAATAATAGATATTATGGAAAGTAGAGGCATTGTCAGTAAAGCTAATCATGTTGGCAAAAGAGAATTGTTGTAATGAGAACAATTTTTCTGATTTTAATCATTTTTTTTATATTTACTCAAAAACATGCTTACACAGAACCTAAAATTATTAAAAAAATTTCCGAGATTGAAAATTTTACATTTGATTTTGAACAACTAATTAATGATAAAAAAGAAACTGGTAACTGCATTATTTCATTCAATAATAAAATGATGTGCAAATACGATGAGACTGGGAAGTTAATCGTATCTAATGGAAAGACACTTTTAATCAAAAATAAAAGCTCAAATTTTGCGAATACTTATAAAACTGAAAACACTTACTTTAAATATTTTCTTAATAAAGAATTTTTAATCTCGAAAATCGAGGGAAACATCATCGAGAAAGACCAAAATTTTCTCCTTCCAATTAATGATCAAAGTAATCAATTAAGTATTTTTTTTGATAAAAAAAATTACTTAATTAAAGGATGGGAAACTATTGATTTATATGGCAATAAAGTAAGATCTAATATTATCGTTAAAAATATTAATCAAAAATTGTCTGATAATATTTTTGATCTTAATCTTTATAACTAGCTAGCTCTAATATTTAGATTTTCCTCTTTAAAAATTTTCATCCCTCTTGCTAAATAATTTTTTATCGCATTAGGATGATCTAGTGTACAAGTATGAACCCACATTCTTTTAATTTTTTTTTCAAAGGATTTTAAAATTGCAGTTGTAAGAGCATAACCACCAACTCCTTTGCCAAAATAATCTTCGAACAAACCTAAGTATGCAAGTTCTGTCTCATTTTTTTCTGGATGATGTATAAGTTCAAAATATCCAACTAAATCTTCGCCATTCTTTATTACGTAGGTATCTAGATTTTTATTTGAGACATAATTGGACCACTGAAGATCTGTCCAAATTAATCTATCAGTCCATCGATATTTCTTACCAATTTGTTTATAGAAAAACTTGTTCAGTTGGAAATCTGGTTTTGTTTTTTCCACGGAATAATTGTCCTCTGGCTTATCTTTTTTAATTAGATCATTGATATTTTTTAATTCTAAAAAATTTCTTTTTACACTAATTATCATTGAACCATTCTCCCTACTTTTTCACCACCAAACAAATGAAAGTGTAAATGAGGCACTTCTTGGCCACCATTATCTCCTACGTTTGATAAAGTTCTAAATCCTTCATTATCGATGCTCGATATACCAATCTTTTTTGCAACAGTTGAAATTCCTTTCATAAGTCCAACTATTTCGTCTGAACTTGCTTTAGAAGTAAAATCCTCTAAATTTACATATTTGCCTTTTGGAATTACCAAAGCATGAACTTTTTTTTGTGGATTTATATCATGAAAAGATAAAACAAATTCGTCCTCATAGATTTTATTGCATGGTATCTCGCCTCTCAGGATTTTTGCAAAAATGTTATTGTCGTCGTAGCTCATTTTTTTCTTTTATCTAGTTCTTTCATAACATCTTCAATTTTGACGTTATTTGCTTCGAGATATACAATCAGATGATACAATACATCGGCTGTCTCATGAACTTTATTTGTATTATTTTCCACAGCCTCAATTAATTCTTTAACTTCCTCTTTGACCTTTTCTACTGACAATTCTTTGTTAGCTAATAATTTATTTGTATAAGATTCACTTTGAGGTTTAGTCTTCCTTTCTCTTACCATTAAAATTATATCTTCCAGAGTTTTTAGCATGTTAAGTTCTAACAGGAATTCCTTTAGACTCCAAATATTGCTTTGCTTCTTTCACAGAGTATTTCCCATAATGAAATATTGATGCTGCAAGAACTGCGCTAGCTTTACCTGATTTAATACCCTCTACTAAGTGATCAAGATTTCCAACACCACCAGATGCAATTAAAGGAATATTTACCTTTGAAGATATTTTAGACATTAACTCAATATCGTAACCAACCTGGGTTCCATCTCTATCCATTGAAGTAACTAACAACTCACCAGCTCCGCTATCTTCCATTTTTTTAGCATATTCCAATGCATCAATGCCGCTATTGTTTCTTCCTCCATGAGTGAAAACTTCCCACTTATTTCCTTTTTTTTTTGCATCTATTGCAACAACAATACACTGGGAACCAAATTTTTTAGAACTATCTACTACAACTTTAGAATTTTCTACTGCAGCAGTATTAATTGAAACTTTGTCAGCTCCACAGTTCAATAATTTATTAATATCATCAACGCTTCTTACTCCACCACCTACTGTTAGGGGCACAAAACATTTCTTTGAAGTCTTCTCGACAACCTCATAAATAGTATCCCTATTCTCATTTGAAGCAGTAATATCTAAAAAACAAATTTCATCTGCTCCACCATCACTATAGATTTTTGCTTGCTCAACAGGATCGCCAGCATCTTTCAGATCAACAAAGTTTATACCTTTAACTACACGACCATTTTTAACGTCTAAGCAGGGTATAATTCTATTTTTAAGCATCTTCTTTAGCCAGCTCCTCCAGTTTAATATCACCATCGTATATTGCTTTGCCAACTATAACACCTTCAATATTTTTTAATGTCTTAGCTTTTTTGATATCCTCTATTGATGATACCCCGCCAGAAATTAGTACAGGACAATTTGAAATTTCAGCAACTTTTAGTGTTTCTTCAAAATTCGGACTTTCTTTTGTACCATCTTTATTAATATCAGTAAAAATTAATCTACTAATACCGTAGTCGTTTACTTCAGTTAAAAAATCTAAAGTTGATATGCCTGAACTTTCTTTCCAACCTGATAAAGAGAGTTTTCCATCTTTTGCGTCCAAACCCAATGCAATTTTTTTTGGAAATTTCTTACAAGCCTTTTTCAAAAAAGTTTTATCTTTAATGGCCGCACTTCCTAAGATTACTTTATCTACACCTATATCAGCATATTCTTGAATACTATCAAAATCTCTCACGCCTCCTCCTACCTCTACTTTAAAATCAAATTTACTCACGATCTCTTTGATGATATCAAGATTAACTGTTTCTCCCGCCAAAGCTCCATCAAGATCAACAATGTGTAAATTTTTAAACCCTTTGTCAATAAATTGTGTTGCCTGTTCGACTGGTGACATTTGGTATTCTGTCTTTTGACTAAAATCACCTTTAATTAATCTTACACACTTTTTATCTTTAATATCAATAGCTGGAAATATCTTCATTTATAAATTTATAAAGTTATTGATTATTTTTAATCCAGTTTTATCGCTTTTTTCTGGATGAAATTGGGTGCCAAAAATATTTTCTTTTTCAACTGCGCAAACATGTTTTGACGAATAGTCAGTTGTTGCTGATATTGAATTTTTGTCAGTTGGGACAAACTCATAACTGTGAACAAAATACATGTGTGATTTATCTTTTATATCTTTAAAAATTTTACTACCTTTAACTATGTTTATTTGGTTCCATCCAATGTGGGGAAGCTTATATTTGCCATTTTGATTATCTATTTTTGTAACTTTGCCTGAGATCCAGCCCAATCCCTTTGTCTCTGACTCCTCATATCCAACATCAGCGAACATTTGTAATCCAACACATATTCCAAGAAGAGGTTTTTTCTTATTCATTACAAATTCATTTAGACTGTCGACAAGTCCTTTAATAGATTGTAATGCATCCATACAACTTTTAAATGATCCCTGGCCTGGTAACACAACTTTGTCCGTGGATTTAATTTTGCTTATATCAGAAGTTACTTCAATTTTAACTTTATTTTCAGCTACTTCTTTAAATGAGTTAATAACAGAGCTTATGTTCCCTGATTTGTAATCAACAATTGTTACGTTCATTAATTTTTATAAAGAGCCCTTAGTAGATGGCACAACTTTTTTATTTTTTGGATCTATTTCTAATGCAGCTCTAAGTGATCTTGCTAAACCTTTAAAACACGATTCTACTTTGTGGTGACTATTGTCTCCATATAAATTCTCAATATGTAATGTAATTCCTGCAGATTGTGAAAAAGCTTGAAACCATTCCTTAAAAAGTTCTGTGTCCATTTCTCCAAGTTTTTCTACTTTCAAATCCACTTTCCAAATTAAGTACGGTCTGTTTGAAACGTCTAATGCAACTCTAGTTAAAGTTTCATCCATTGGTATCATTGCGTGAGCATATCTTTTAATTCCTATGAATTTTTTTGATGCTTTTTTGAGACATTCACCAATAGCAATACCAGTATCTTCTGTTGTATGATGAAGATCTATGTGTGTGTCTCCTTTTGCTTTTACCTTTAAATCAATCGATGAATGTTTAGAAAGTTGTTCAAGCATATGGTCAAGAAAACCTATACCAGTATCAATTTTGTATTGACCTTTTCCGTCTATATTTAATTCAACGTCAATTTTTGTTTCTTTTGTTTTTCTTGTTATTGATGCTTTTCGCTTCATATATACCTACGTATATCTGTATTATTTAGTCATATCAACAAAACTAATTTACCACTTGAAGATTGGAAATTAGTATCCATTTATATCTCATGACAACAATTGTATTAGTAAGAAAAAAAAATGACGTAGTTGTGGCAAGCGATGGCCAGGTCAGCATGGGAAATACTGTAATTAAAAGCAATGCAAACAAAGTTCGTAAAATTGAGAAACGAAATGTGATTGCAGGTTTTGCAGGATCAACGGCAGATGCATTAACCCTTTTTGAACGATTAGAAGCTAAACTTGAAAAACATGCTGGAAATTTAACTAGAGCTGCAGTCGAACTTGCGAAGGATTGGAGAACCGATAAATATTTAAGGCGACTAGAAGCGTTAATGGCAATTGGTGATAAAGAAAAAAGTTTTATTATTTCAGGAACTGGAGATGTTTTAGAACCTGAAGGAGATGTTATTGGAATCGGATCAGGTGGAAACTACGCTCTTGCAGCTGCAAAGGTTTTAATGGATACAGAATTAAACGCTGAAGAAGTTGCGAAAAAAGCAATTAAAGTTGCAGCTGATATTTGTGTTTTTACAAACGATAACGTAAGAATTGAGAAAATATAATGGAAAAGTCAAACATTAAATCATTCCCAAAAAAAAATGCTGAAGAGAAAAAAAATGATATAGACTCTCTTTCACCAAGAGAGATTGTATCTGAATTAGATAGATACGTTGTAGGTCAAAATAAAGCTAAAAGAGCTGTTGCTATTGCTCTTAGAAATAGATGGAGAAGACAAGCTTTAAAAGGTGAAATGAGAGATGAAGTTTTACCAAAAAATATATTAATGATTGGGCCAACTGGTGTTGGTAAAACTGAGATATCGAGAAGGCTTTCAAAATTAGCAGAAGCCCCTTTTGTAAAAGTTGAGGCTACAAGATTTACAGAAGTTGGTTACGTTGGAAGAGATGTAGAACAAATTATTAGAGACTTGCTAGAAATTGCAATTGCAATGGAAAAAGTTAAAAAAAGAAAAGAAGTTCACGCAAAAGCACAAAAACTTGCAGAAGAAAGAGTTTTAGATGCGCTTGTAGGAAATAAAGCGAGTGTAGCAACAAGAGAAAGTTTTAGAAAGAGACTTAGAAACGGAGATTTAGACGACAACGAAATTGAAGTTCCAGTTAATGAAAGTGGAAACATGCCAAGCTTTGAAATACCTGGAATGCCTGGAGCAAATGTTGGAATGATTAATATTGGTGAAATGCTGGGTAAATCAATGGGCAACAAATCAAAAAAGAAAAAGATGACTGTTAAAGAGTCTCATGAAATCCTATTAAATGAAGAGGCTGATAAACTTATTGAACAAGATAAAATTATTAAATCTGCAAAAAATGTAACTGAAAATAACGGAATTGTTTTCCTAGATGAAATTGACAAAATTTCTGCAAGAACGGACAGGGTTGGTGGTGATGTATCAAGAGAAGGAGTTCAGAGAGATTTGTTACCATTAATAGAAGGTACTACTGTAAGTACAAAGTATGGACCAGTAAAAACAGATCATATATTATTTATAGCATCAGGAGCTTTTCAACTTGCTAAACCTTCTGATTTACTTCCCGAGTTACAAGGAAGATTACCAATAAGAGTTGAACTTGATGCATTAAACAGTTCTGACTTTAAAAGAATTTTGAAAGAGCCAGATAATAGTTTAATTAAACAGTATAAGGCATTATTAAAAACTGAAAATGTTGATTTGGAATTCTCAGAGGATGGGATTGATACTATTGCTAATCTAGCAAGCGAAGTAAACTCGTCTGTCGAAAATATTGGTGCAAGAAGACTTCACACTATAATTGAAAGAGTTTTAGATGAAATTAGTTTCACAGCAACAGACAGATCAGGTGAAAAAATAGTAATTGATTCAAAGTATGTAAAAGAGAATCTTGGACAATTAGTAAAAGATAACGATTTATCTAAATTTATTCTTTGATTTCAAATAAACATTAAAAGAACCTAAATTCTTTTCACCAGTATCATCAATGTTTTTAATCTTTTTCATAAGTTCAGCATTGGAATTAATAAATTCAGGTATAGAGTGCTTTAAAATGCTTAATTCGGATGATTTGTAGGGATCTTCAACGTATTTCGATCTCATTCCTTTTCCAGTAATTATATTTACTATTGAAAATTGTTTCTCGAAACATTCATTAATAGTTTTTTCAACAAATTTATTTGCTTGGTCCAGACCATAACCATGTAAATCTATAACGAATGTAGATTTATTTTTGCTTATTGAAGACTCTTTTAATTCATCTTTAGGATTTATCTTATCTTTACTTTTTATAAATTTATTCCAGTCCTTAAGGTCTTTGTCTGATAGTTTTTTTTTCAAATATTAAATATTAGTCTCAACTAGTAACCAATTTGGATCATTTGAATTTAAGTTTCTCGAGAATCTCCAAGTATCATAAACTTTTTTGACTTTTTCTGGGTCTCCTGTAAGAATCTTTGAATTTTTATCTCTATTACATGAAATAATTTCACTTATAAAATCTACTGTAACTTCAAGCACATTATCTTTTTGCTCGTGTTTTTTAATTTCTGCTGAGTTTATTCCAATAAAAGTTGTCTCAGACTTTATCCCGTTTTTTTCTCTATTAGAAATTGCTTCCTGAAATTGATTTAAAACCTTTTTATCTAATAAGTTTTTAATATCTTTTATTGATCCTTTTGAAAAATTTGTAATGATCGTTTCGTAAGCAACTTTTGCACCTTCAATAAAATCTTTCTTGGCGCTTTCATCAAAATTTCTGTAATTTGGTTTCGTTGCAGACTTCATTTCTGGCATTTCATGCGGAAAGCTATTAGAAATATCATCTTCATAACCTGATCTTTTACCTAAGATTCCTCTTAATCTTAGAAAAATAAACCCAGCTATCATGGCCAATAAAATGATATCCAGATATTCAAAACTATAATTCATATTTAAATAATATTTACTCTATTGCTTAATTTCAACAAGCAATTTAGATTAAAGACAAATGAACACAGTACTTTTATTGATAATTTTGATCCCGATTCTAGAAATTTATTTATTTATTAAAATTGGGAGCCAAATAGGAGCTTTTACAACAATCTCATTAGTATTTTTTACAGCTATAATTGGCGTTTATTACGCGAGGTACGAAGGCTTAAATACCTTAAAATCTGGTGTTACTCAAATTTATAAAAATCAGATGCCTTTATTTGAATTAGTGTCTGGTGCTGCGTTAGCAGTTGCTGCATTTTTATTAATTTTACCTGGATTTGCTACAGACTCACTGGGTTTTTTAATTATTTTTCCATTAACTAGAAAAATAATTTTTCAATTATTATCGAAAAAAACAAAAAGTGAAGTTCGTATTAAAGATGATTTGATCGAAGGGGAGTTTGAAGATAGGGATAGCGAAGATGACAAAAAATTATAAAATACTAATTTCATATGTCAAAGATATATCGTCAAAAATATCTGGCACAGAAAACTTTATATACCTAAAGGATAATATTCCAAAATATTCTTTAGGAATAGACATAAACTCTTTGCCACTAAAAAATAATATGGCAGAAGTAAATATAAAATTAACTTTTGACAATAAAACTGAAAAAGATAAAAAA
Source organism: uncultured Pelagibacteraceae bacterium (assembly GCA_902551755.1). Classification (GTDB taxonomy): domain Bacteria; phylum Pseudomonadota; class Alphaproteobacteria; order Pelagibacterales; family Pelagibacteraceae; genus Pelagibacter. The sequence continues at coordinate 239,073 of CACDEB010000001.1, read as the reverse complement.
GCGTATTTTGAAATGATCCACACAACAGTCGTAAGGGTTGAGGAGTCTGCTGTTAATAAAGGTGAATTAAAAAAAATATTTTTAAGTGATGTGCCTACTGAAATATACCCTGAAATAGAAAAAAAATTTTTTGAAATTGTCAAATCAATAGGTTATCCAGAAATTAAACTGGAAAAGAAAATAAATTTTCAAGAATTGTTTGAAAAAAATCAGAAGTAATTTTTTTTAAGGGACTTTCTTAGGTAATTTTGATGCTCTTTAAACTCTTCTGCAGTAGGTTCAATTATTTTTTTACAAAAATTTACTATTGTATTTTTACTATTTTCTAATTCTTCCTTTTTTTCTGAAAAATTTAATTTTGGTTCTTTTTGGTCTATTAAATTTACATAAACTTTTGACAATAATTCACAGTCAATTAATGCAGTGTGCAATTTTCTTCTAGAGTTATCGACTCTAAATCTTTTACATAATGCGTCTAAACTAATTTGGGAACCTGGAAATTTTTCTCTTGCTATATCTAAAGTATCAATGACCTGATCTTTGAGGATTGGTTTTTTTCCTACTATTTTCAACTCATTATTTAAATGGGATAAATCAAACTGGGCGTTATGAATTATTAATTTTTTATCACCTATAAATTTTAGAAAATCATCTGCTATTTCAGAAAATTTTTTTTTATCAGATAAAAACTTGTCTGAGTATCCGTGTACTTTAAATGCTTCCTCTGAAACTTTTCTTTGGGGGTTCAAATAACAGTGGAAACGATTAGAAGTTAAAATTTGATTATCAAGTTCTATACAACCTATTTCAACTATTCGATGTCCATTTTCAACTGAAAGACCAGTTGTCTCCGTATCTAGCACAATTTCTTTCATTTGCTAATTTCTTTTATAATCAATTTTACCTTTTTTTTAGCTGTGTTTCTAACAAAATTATTTTTTATAACATAAGTTGATTTTTTTTTCTTTAATTTTGCTGGTAGTTGATTTCTTCTAAGAATATTTATCAACTTTGGATTGTTATTTTTTCTTCTGTTAAGTTTTTGTTTAATCTTTTTTTTATTTGCATCAACAAAGATTATAATATCCCTTTTTGTATTTAATCTGTTTTCTAAAAACAAAGGTACATCCAAGACAACAAATTTTTTCTTTTTGTTTTTTTTAAAGAAATTTTGCATTTTTTTTCTAACTATTGGGTGAATTATTTTACCTAAAACATCCAAGTTTTTCTTTTTCTGGAAAATTATTTTAAGTAGTTCCTCTTTTTTTAGAGGAAAGTTGCTTACTTTATCAGGAAATTTTTTCTTAACTTTTCTAAATAAAAATTTATCTTTTTTGTAAAGGTTTGAAACTACTAAATCAGCGTCAAAAATTGGGTACCTAAATAATTTTGAAAAGAATGTCTTTCCTGATCCAATATCCCCAACTAGTGCAATTCTTCTCATTTTAAGATTTCTATTGTTTCTTCATCAATCTTAGGTAATACCTTATTCCACAATGCAAATGATTGATGGGCCTGATATATAAACATCATTCTACCATTTTCTGTTTTATTACCACTAAGCTTTGCCTCTTTTAGAAAATTTGTTTCACCCGGATTGTAAATTACATCATAAAAAAATTTATTATTACCAAATTTATTTAAATCCAAGTCAAGATTGTCTTTGTTTAGACCGACACTTGTTGCATTAATAACTATATCAAACTCAGGGATATCGCCCCACTTTTGGATTGTAATATCATTAAAGGTTTCTTTTATTTTTTCTGCTTTCTCATATGTCCTATTAGTTAAATGAATATTTTCACATCCCATGTTTTTGAGCGCAAGAATAATGGAGGGACTAACTCCGCCCGCCCCTATTATAAGTGCTTTCTTTCTTTTAACGTCATAATTGATGTACCTTAAAGCTAACTCAAATCCGACAATATCTGTATTGTGACCTATTATTTTGTCTTCCTCTGTACAAATAGTATTCACAGAGTTAGTTTTTTTTGCCTCAGAACTAAGACTATCCAAAAACGGAATTATTGAATTTTTAAATGGGACTGTAACATTGACACCATTTATTTCTGATTTTCTAATACTCTCAATTAATTTTGGAATTTCTTTTTCTTCAAGAAGTTTTTTTTCGTAAATTGCTTCAATCTTATTTTTTTTGAGCCAAAAGTTATGAAGTTTTGGAGATAAAGAGTGATCAATTGGATTTCCTATTACACAAAATTTTTTCATTTAATATTTTCCAAATATTTTCTAATATTTCTAATCGGCAGACCCATTATTGTATCAACGTCTCCCTTAATTTCACTGAATAATTTTTTTCCTTCCCCTTCTATTTGATAAACATTGTAAGAATATAAGTTTTTATCAGAAATTTTACTTAAATATTCCTGAAGTTCTTCTTGAGTGAAGTTTTTCATTTTCATCTCAGCTTTTTCAGTATAATTCCAAATCATTTTTCCATCTAAAGATATACAGACTGAACTTATAAGAAAATGAGATTTACCGTTTAGTGAACTTAAAATATTCATGGCTTCTGTTCTATTTGTTGGTTTTGAGATAAGTTTGCCGTTTAAATCAATTACACTATCTGCGCCTAAAACTATTTCTCCTATTTTTTTTTGACTAACCTTATTCGCTTTTAATTCAGCTAAATTTTTAGATATAAGTTCTGGTGTTGCTCCTTGGTTTATTAAGGATTTCTTCACTTCATCTTCATCTAAATTGGAGGGTTCAACAGTACATTTTATATTGTTTTCATCCAATATTTTTTTTCTTACTTCGCTCTTTGATGCCAAAATTATTGACTTCATTTTTGGTTAAAAATATCGTGTATTTTAAGAACTGATGCAGCTGTTTCTTCTACGGATTTTCTTGTTACATCAATACTTGGCCATTTATATTTCTGAAAAAGTTTCCGTGCATCCTCCATTTCTTTTTGTACAATATCTAAACTTGTGTATTCAGTACTTTCGTTATCTTTAATGGATTGCATTCTATTTTTACGTAAATCTACAAGCCTGTCAGGTTCTGCTGTCAGTCCAACTACACATTTTTTTTGAGGATTTTCTTTTAGTATATTAGGAACTGAGTTTTCATTTACCAGGGGTATATTTGATATTTTCATTCCTTTGTTTGCGAGATAAATCGAAGTTGGGGTCTTGCTTGTTCTGCTTACACCTAAAAGGATGATATCAGATTTTTCTATATCCTCTACTGAATTTCCGTCATCGTGATTCATTGTAAATTGTATGGCTTCAATTTTTTTATAATATTCATCATCCATGATATGTTGTCTGCTTGGAACATTAAGTGCTTTTTGATCTAAGAGTTTTGAAAAGCTAATTATTAAATCTCCTAATATTCCAAAGCACGGAATATTTTTTGAACTACACTCGTTTGATAAATGTCTAGCTAATTTGTTATCAACTATTGTATATAATACTATAGCATTGCTGTTTTTTCCGGAGACTTCAAGGATTTTGGAAATTTGGTTTTCTGTTCGTGTAAAAGAATAAAAGTGGGTTTTATACTTAAAATTTTTGAATTGAGCTTTAATTGCAAGGAATATTCTTTCTAATGTTTCTCCAGTTGAGTCAGAGATAAGATATATATCATATGTATTAATCATGTATAAAAAGTATATCTATATGTATAAGTCGCTTCATAAAATTAACAAAAACTCTATTCAAAGATTTTAATGTATAAGTACTCATTTATATACATTTTAAACCATGTTGATAAATATTACACTTTTTAGATTAAAAAATGATAATTAATTAAAACTCAAAGAATTCTAAGGTAAATTTAATAAATCTTATGTGAAAAAACTGTTATAAACTTGTTAAAAAACATTAACTACCGTTATTAACAGTACATACTACAAACAATATAGATAATATTTAATTATATGAATACTCTTATACAAGATTGCATTAATAATAAATCTTCTAAAACACCCATATGGTTAATGAGACAGGCGGGAAGGTATTTGCCAGAATTTAGATCTATAAGACAAAAAAATCAAGATTTTATTAAACTATGTTTGAATACTAAGTTATCATCTGAAATAACAATACAACCAATTAATAGATTTGATTTTGATGCTGCTATAATTTTTTCTGACATTCTGTTAGTTCCATATGCACTTGGTCAACAAGTAAAATTTAAAAAAAATTTTGGACCTGATTTAAAGGAGGTTGATTTAAATATATTAAACGATGTTAAAAAAGAAGACTTTCTTAAAAAACTAAATCCTGTCTATGAGACAATTAAAGAAACGAAGAAAAAATTATCTTTAAGTAATAAAGATACTATAGGTTTTGTTGGGGCTCCATGGACCCTTTTATTATATATGCTTAACAGAAAGTCTCCCAAGGAGGGAAATTTTAATATTTTTCCAAAAGATAAATATATTAATAATATTTTAATTAAGTTAGATGAATTCTTAAAAATACATATTGAAGCCCAAATTAAAAGTGGTGCATCTATAATTCAGATCTTTGACAGTTGGGCCGGACTTCTTCCAGAAAAAGATCTAGATTATTTCGTTTATAAACCAATCAAAAGCTTAGTTGATTTTATTAGACAAAAAAAAACAATCTCAATTTGTTTCCCAAGAAACATCAATAGTTACAAAAAATTTGTAGATAATGTAAATCCCGACATAATCAGTATTGATTATAATGTTGATCCTTTAATTATTAGAGATACTATTGATATTCCTGTACAAGGGGGTCTTGATCCAAAAATTTTACTTCAAAACAAAGAAATTGTGAGAAACGAAGTGACAAAATATTTAAAAACTTTCGATAAAAAAAGATATATATTCAACTTAGGACATGGAGTTTTACCGGAAACAAACCCGGATATCGTTAGATATTTAGTAGACGAAGTTAGGAGTTTTAATGGACAGTAATCATCCTCAAGTAAACTTTGGAAAAACTGGTGTTTTATTAATTAATCTTGGAACACCAGACTCTACAGGCTGGTGGGATATAAGAAAATACTTAAAAGAATTTTTATCAGACAGACGCGTTATTGAAGTAAACCCTTTTTTATGGAAAATTATTTTAAACTTATTTATTCTAACTTTTAGACCCTCTAAAACAGCAAAAGCTTATAAAGAAATATGGATGAAGAAAGAAAATACTTCTCCTTTACGATATTACACAATCAAACAGACCGAAAAGGTTAAGTCTATTATATCAAATGAAAACTTAATCGTTGATTATGCAATGCGATATGGAAATCCAAGCATAAAGAGTAAAATGTTAGATTTACAAGAAAGCGGATGTGAAAATATTATAATACTTCCTCTGTATCCACAGTATGCAGCAGCAACAACAGCTACAGTTTGTGATGAAGTGTACAGGACGCTAATGAAAATGAGATGGCAGCCCAGTCTACAAATTATACCTCACTATGAATCTGAACCGTTATATATTCAAGCAATCGTTAACTCAATAAAACACAAACTTAATAGCATTAATTGGAAACCTGATTTAATATTAGCCTCTTACCACGGTATACCAAAAAAATATTTTGATAAAGGTGATCCATATCACTGTTATTGTCACAAAACCTCCAGATTAATTAAAGAAACGTTCAATAAAGACATTCCCATTTTAACAACTTTTCAATCAAGATTCGGCCCACAAGAATGGCTTCAGCCTTACACGGACAAAACTTTGGAAAATTTACCCAAAGAGGGAAAAAAAAATATTTTAGTAATTTCTCCCGGTTTTTCCTCTGATTGTGTTGAAACCCTTGAGGAAATTTCTATTCAAGGAAAAGAAAGCTTTTTAGAGTCTGGAGGGGAAAAATTTGATACAATTCCTTGCTTAAATGATAATGAAGATCATATTAAATTATTAGTGCATTTAATCAATAAGAGCATAAGAAAATGAATTTTTATCTAATATTTAAATCGCTCCATTTAATTGCAGTAATTTCTTGGATGGCTGGATTACTTTATTTACCAAGAATATTTGTTTATCACACAGAAAACTCATCAAATATTGAGGTTTGTAAAGTTTTTAAAGTAATGGAAAGAAAATTGTATTTCTACATTATGTATCCAGCAATGTTGTTATCATGGATATTTGGTTTGGCCTTAATACACTTTGTTGGCTTTGAATTAATAAGTGCACTTTGGATGCAAGTTAAATTCTTTTTGGTAATTATTTTAACTGCTTATCACTTTTATCTTGGATCATGTTTAAGAGCATTTAAAGATGATAGAAACACAGCAAGTTCAAAATATTTTAGAATTATTAATGAAATACCAACTATACTGTTAATTTTGATCATATTTTTTGCAATTTTAAAGCCTTTAGGAGGTTGAAATATTGTAAATATATATTATATTAATCTTATCAAACTACTAATTTCCCCACATGAAAATCCAAGAACTTAAAAAAAATAGCCCAGCACAATTAATTGAACAAGCAGAAAAGCTAGGTATTGAAAACGCAAGTACACTTAGAAAGCAAGAAATTCTTTTTGCTATACTGAAAAAGCTTGCTGAAAAAGGTGAAGAGATTACTGGTATGGGTGTACTTCAACTTCTTCAAGATGGATTTGGTTTTTTGAGAGCTTTGGAATCGAATTATTTACCAGGTGCGGATGATATTTATGTAAGCCCAAGTCAAATTAGAAAATTTGGTTTAAGAACAGGTGACACAGTTGAAGGTCCTGTAAGAGCACCAAAAGAAGGAGAAAGATATTTTGCCTTGCTTCAAGTAAGCAAAATAAATCTTGAAGATCCTGAAAAATCTAGGCACAAAATTGCTTTTGATAACTTAACTCCACTATATCCAAACAAACAAATAGTAATGGAAGTTGAAACAAATACAGTTGAGAAAAAACCAAATTTAACCCCAAGATTGATCGATCTTGTAAGTCCAATTGGTAAAGGCCAAAGATCTTTAATCATATCTCCACCTAAAGCCGGCAAGACAATGATATTACAAAGTATAGCTAACTCAATTACTGCCAACCATCCAGAATGTTACTTGATGGTTTTGCTAATTGACGAAAGACCTGAAGAAGTGACAGACATGCAACGTACCGTTAAAGGCGAAGTAATAAGTTCAACTTTTGATGAACCTGCCCAAAGACATGTAGCAGTAGCCGAAATGGTAATAGAGAAAGCTAAGAGAATGACGGAGCATAAAAAAGATGTGGTTATTCTCTTAGATTCAATAACAAGACTTGGAAGAGCTTATAATGCTGTAGTTCCTAGTTCTGGTAAAGTCTTGACTGGCGGTGTTGACGCTAATGCCCTTCAAAGACCCAAAAGATTTTTTGGAGCAGCCAGAAATATTGAAGAGGGTGGATCTTTAACAATTATTGCAACCGCACTAATTGACACTGGTAGTAGAATGGATGAAGTAATATTTGAGGAATTTAAGGGGACAGGTAATAGTGAAACTATCCTTGATAGAAAGATATCTGAGAAAAGAATATTTCCAGCGATTGATATCACTAAGTCTGGCACAAGAAGAGAGGAACTTCTTTTTGACAAAAATGATTTGCAAAAAATGAATGTTCTTAGACGTATAATAGCTCCAATGGGATCAATGGATGCAATTGAATTTATAAATTCTAAGCTTAAAAATACAAAAAGTAATACAGAGTTTTTTAACTCTATGAACAAACCTTCCTAACTTAAGAAAATTTAATAATACATTTAAATTAGTCGTTAATTTGATAATATTCGTTTATGTCAGATGTAGATTTGGAAAAGATACAAAAACTTCTTCAAGGAAAAGAATATTCTAAAATTATTTTTGAAATTGAGGCAAAAACAGCTGAAAAAAATAGGTCTGCCCCTTTATATAATTTATTAGGATTTTGTCGAGCATCTCAAAGGGGCAAAACTGATAGAGATGTTAAACAAGCTTTAAATGATTTTGAGGCTGCGTTTCATAAGGATAATTTAGGACAAATATCTTTAGACGCATTGTGTAGTCACATATCTCTATGCGCTGAAATGGGACGAAAAGATAATAATTTATTAAATAATCTTTTAATATCTGAAAAAATGTATCTCAAAGCTGAAAAAAAATTTTCCAAAAATGAAAGGTATTTAAGTTTTGGACTTGATCTTTATAAATATCTATTAAAGCATAAAAAGAGAATTTCAATGTTAGATGAAATTATTAGTTTTAAAGAGCTTAACAAGCTTTATGGTTCAACCTATATTACTTCGAACATGTATTTATCTGACTGGAAACAAAAAAATTTTGCTGAATTTCAAAAAAAATTCTCAAAATTATTTCGAGTCCTTGATAGTAAAGAACCTTCAAAAATTGATTTGACAAAAAAAAAAATTAAGATTGGTTTTTTATCTCCTGATTTCAAGCAATCTCATTCAATTACCTACTTTATTGAAAATCTTATTAGAGACTTAAAACAGACAAAATTTGAAACTTTTGGTCTTTCTCTTTTACGGAGAAAACAACATGATGAGACTACAGATAAATTTTCAAATCTTTTTGATCATTGGGTTGATTTAGATGATAAATCAGATCAAGAAATTGTTAATACTATTCAAAATATAAATATAGATATTTTAATTGATCTCGCCGGTCTATGGTCTTCCAATAGAGTAAATATTTTTAATACAAGAATTTGCCCACTCCAAATAAGCTGGTTAGGTTTTAACAATTCTACTGGTCTCAAAGAAGTAGATTTTATTTTAGCTGATTCTAACACCGTAAAGAATGAAGAAAATGAATATGTTACAAAAATTTATAAGCTTCCTAAAATTTGGAATTCTCATAGGGGATTTGATTATAAAAGAGTTTATAATGAATTACCTTTCAAAAAGAATAATTATTTTACTTTCGGTTCATTTAACAATTTTATGAAAATAAATGATGATGTAGTAAACACGTGGATTGAAATACTTAAGAAAGTTAAGAATGCTAAGTTAATTTTAAAATCGTCCTTATTTCTTTGTGAAAATGTTTTAAAGAAAAAGTTTGAAGAGGAGGGTTTAACTAGCTCAGTCGAGATTTTAAAAAAAACGCCAAGGAAAGATTTTTTATCTCATATAAATCTTTACGATAAAATTGATTTGTGTCTTGATACTTTTCCGTTCACAGGCGTTACAACAACTTTCGAGGCTTTATGGAAAAATGTGCCCGTAATTACTAAAGCAGGATATAACTTTAACTCTAGGTGCGGAGAAAGCATTCTAAGAAATGCAGACATTGAAAATTTCATAGCTATAAATAACGAAGATTATATCGAAAAAGCTGTTTTTTACGCAAATAATATAAACGAGCTAGATTATACAAGAAAAAAACTTTTTAATAATATTAATGAAACCCCTTTATTTGATACTAAAGGATTTACTAATGATTTTTGTGAAGCTTTAGAAAATATGCAAAAAATTGTAATTAAGGACCATAAGTAGACTAAATTTAATTTAGTGAAAATGAAACTTGAAATAAAAATTAACAATCTAATAACTTTATTTAATAAAAAACAATATGATAAAGTAATTTTTGAGACTGAAAGTAATTTTGATGACAAAGAAATTAATAGCCAAGTTCTATTGATTCTAGGTTTGGCCAGGATTAAATCAAGAAATCGTAACTTTAGTGATGTTTTGTTAGCAATACAAAATTTCAAAAAAGGTTATATTTTAGAAAAAAAAAGCAAAATTGGACTAGAATGTTTAATTTACTATTTATACGGCCTTGGTGATAAAGTTAAACAAGAAAATACTTTGTCTTTAGATGAATATGAAGAGATAAAAAAATTTTTCTTAGAAGCGAAATCTGTCTTCAATTATAATGAAAAGCTATACCATGCTATTTCGTTATTAAACTTAAAAACTACAAATGTTGAATTTAGACAGAACGTTTTAAAAGAATTAATAGATAAAGATTTCTTAAAAGAAAAAGCTTTAGTTTTTGAGTACATTTATAACAACAATTTAAGATATAATTGGTCGCAAAAGGACTTTTTTAATTTTACTGATAAAATAAAAGAAAAATTACAAATTATTAATTTACCTAAAATTGAGGAAATTAAAAAAAACAAAATTAAAATTGGTTTTCTCTCATCAAATTTGGCTTCAAATCATTCTGTTACATATTTTATAAAAGACTTATTTAGATATAAAAATGATAAATTCGAAACACATGTCTTCTCTGACTTAAAAGTACATCAAGAGGATGCTACAACAAATAAAATTAAGTCAAACGTAGACTTTTTTTATAATATTTCAAAAAAGAGTAATATAGAATTAGCAAGTTTTCTAAGATCTATAGGTATCGATGTATTAATTGATATTAATGGATATTTAGGGAAAGGTAGAATTGAAATTTTTAATTCTAGAGTTTGCAAATTACAAATATCATGGCTTGGTTATAACAATACTATAGGGCTTAATTTTAGTGACTATCTAATTGCAGATAAAAATCTTATACTAGAAAAGGAAGAAAATCTTTACAAAGAGAAAATTATTTATTTAGATAAGATTTGGAATTCACATTCGGGATTAAATATTGAACGAAAGTATAATCAATTACCCTCACAAAAAAGTGAAACTTTTACACTAGGATCTTTTAATAATTATTTAAAAATCTCAGATGAGACTATTTTAGTTTGGACAGAAATACTTAAAAAAATTAAAAATAGTAAACTTATATTAAAATCATCAGTTTCATATTCAGAAGTTCATTTTATAGATTCATTTGAAAGGGAGGGAGTTTTAAACAAAGTTATCTTTAAAAATAAATTAAACAGTTTTGAGCAACATATAAATCTTTATAAAGATATAGATCTTTGTTTAGATACTTTCCCCTATAATGGTGTCACAACAACTTGCGAAGCCCTATGGATGAATGTTCCGGTTGTAAGTATGGAAGGGTTTAACTTTAATTCAAGATGTGGAGAGAGCATTTTGATAAATTCTAATCTAAAAGATCTGGTTGCAAAGAATAAAGATGATTATATTTCTAAAGTACTTTCGTTTGCTAATGACTTAGATAAATTAGAAAAAACCAGAAAATTTATTTTTGATGAAGTTTTGAAAACCAATACATTTAATACCAAGAAATTTGCATCAAATTTTTGGAAATCAATTCTAGACACTTATTCAAATCATAAATAGACTAAAATCTTAAAAAATTTATGACAATATGTGCATTATCAACTGGAGTAGGAGCTTCAGGGGTCGCTATAATTCGAATATCGGGCCCAGAGACTAGTTTTATCATTAAGTCTTTAACAAATAAGGCATTACCAAAGCCAAGAGAGGCTACCCTTCTAGAATTAAACAATATCAACAATAATAGACCAATTGATCAAGGGATAGTTTTATGGTTTCCAGGCCCTAAAAGTTATACAGGTGAGGATATGGCTGAATTACATGTCCACGGAAGCAAGGCTGTAGTCAAGGAACTTCAGGAAACGTTAATAAGTACAAAAAAATGTAGATTAGCGGAGCCAGGAGAATTTACTAAGTTAGCATTTTTAAATGGAAAGATAAATTTACTACAGGCAGAGGCGATAGGCGATTTAATAGCAGCAGAAACAGAAATCCAATTGGAACAAGCTCAAAATATCATAAAAGGTAAATCTTTTTTAAAGTTTAATGAGCTTAGAGAGAAATTAATAAAAGTTTTATCAAAAATTGAGGCAAAGATTGACTTTCCTGATGAAGATTTACCCTCCAATGTTCTGGATGATGTTAAAAAAGATGTTTCCATTATTGAAAACGAAATAAAAAAAATATTGTTAAGCTATGAGGTTGGAGAAAGAATAAGAACAGGTTATAAAATTGCAATCGTTGGACCTCCTAACTCCGGAAAATCAACGCTGATGAATTATTTAAGCAAAAGAAATGTTGCAATAGTATCTGACGTTGCGGGAACTACTAGGGATGTGCTGCAAACAAATTTAAATTTTTATGGTTATCCAGTTATAATTTCAGACACGGCAGGTATCAGAGAGTCAAAAGATATAATTGAAAAAGAAGGTATTAAACTCGCTTTCAAAAAAGCAGAAGAAGCGGACCTTAGAATAGTCGTTATAGAGCCAAAAAATGTTGATTTTTATGGGTTTCTGAACGATCTATTTAATAAAAACACAATTTTAGTTATTAACAAATCTGACCTCAATAAATTTGATGTGAAGGACAGACTTAACAAATACGATCCAATTTCCGTATCTTTTCTCAAAGAAAAAAACATAGATGAATTATTAGACCGTATTAAAAAAAATTTAATTAGAGATATGAAGTTTAATGACGATGTTTTTGTAACTAGAGAAAGACATAAAAATAATCTAAAAGAGTGCCTAATAAACTTGCAAAACTTTAAAGACAAAACTGAGTCTTTAGATTTTGACAAAGGCGCGGAAGATCTGAGATTAGCACAAGTTAATTTAGGTAAAATTGTTGGAAAAGTTGACGTAGAGGCAATATTAGGTAGTATTTTCAATGATTTTTGTATCGGTAAATAAATTCAATTTTCCTTGATTTTTTGCATCTTTTTAAACAAAATCGTTGGTATTAGCCAACTTTTAAGTGTTTTTTCGTTAAAACTTGTAAAATTTGTCATCAATTATAAATTCTAGTAATGAAAAATAATTTTTCATTTGATGTTGTTGTAATTGGCGGAGGTCATGCTGGTTGTGAAGCTGCTGCTGCATCCGCTCGAATGGGTGTTACTACTGCATTGTTTACGAACGACACTAATACTATTGGAGAGATGTCTTGTAACCCTGCAATCGGTGGGTTAGGTAAAGGGCATTTAGTAAGAGAAATAGATGCTTTAGATGGTGTTATGGGAGACATAGCTGATAAATCTGGCATTCAATTTAGACTACTTAATAGAAGCAGAGGACCAGCAGTGCAAGGACTACGAACTCAAAGCGATAGGTCTATTTATAAAAAAGAAATGCAATTAAAACTGCTAAACTACTGTAATTTAAGCATATTTTCGATATCAATAAATCAATTTGTAATTGAAAATAATGAGATAAAAGGACTAAAGGCAGTAGATGGTACAGAAATCAAATGCTCTAAGGTAATTCTGACAACGGGCACTTTTTTAAATGGTTTGATACATATAGGTGATAAAAGAACGCCAGCAGGTAGGTATGATGAAAAACCGACGTTAGGTTTATCGGATCAGTTAAGAAAATATGATTTTAAATTAGGTAGACTAAAGACCGGAACTCCTCCAAGATTAGACGGTACAACAATTAATTATGATAATCTCGAACGACAAGATGCAGATAAAGATATCTCTTTTTTCTCTTTCTTAACCAAGAAAATATATAACGATCAAATCTCGTGCAGTATGACTTACACAAATAAAAAAGTTCACGAGATTATTTCTGAAAATTTAAAAAAGAGTGCAATGTATTCTGGAAGTATAAAGGGCGTTGGACCAAGATATTGTCCATCTATTGAAGACAAAATATATAAATTCCACGATAAAACAAGACATCAAATTTTTTTAGAACCTGAAGGTCTTAATGATAATACAGTATACCCAAATGGTATTTCTACATCACTTCCAGAAGAAATTCAGTACAAAATATGTCATAATATCAACGGTTTAGAAGATGTTAGAATTATAAGGCCTGGATATGCAATAGAATACGATTACGTTGATCCTAGAGAGCTTTTTTTAACTTTAGAGACTAAGAAGATTAAAAATTTCTATTTAGCAGGTCAAATAAATGGAACTACAGGTTATGAAGAAGCGGCAGCACAAGGATTGATTGCTGGGGCTAATGCAGCTTTATCGATTCAAAATAAAGAACCATTAATTTTAGATAGATCTCAAGCTTATATCGGTGTCATGATAGATGACTTAGTGACCAAAGGAGTTGCTGAACCTTATAGGATGTTCACTTCAAGAGCAGAGTACAGATTAAGTCTTAGATCGGATAATGCTGATTTAAGATTAACTAAAATAGGAATTAATACTGGCCTAGTTTCAAAAGAAAGAGCCGAGGTTTTCAATTTAAAAAATAAAAATTTAACGAATATCTCTAATAAAATGGATGAATTAAAAATCTCACCATCAAGGGTATCTAAATTTGGTGTAAAAATTGCAAAAGACGGTATTTTAAGGACTGCTAGCAACATACTGGCTCAAAGAGGGGTGACTATGGACAAGATTAGGGAGATTTGGCCTGAATTAAGCTTTATATCAAAGGAAATAGATGAGCAATTGGAGACTAATGCCCATTACAAGGGTTATTTAAAGAAGCAAAATGCTGATATATTGGCTTTTAAAAGAGATGAAAATCTTAAAATCCCTGATAACATTAATTATGACAGTTTTTCGGGGTTTTCAAATGAGGTTAAGTCGAAATTAAAGCAAATTAAGCCAAAAACAATGGGTCAAGCACTAAGAATTGACGGTATAACCCCAGCAGCAGTATTTATTCTGTTGTCACATCTCAAAAGAAAGTCTATTAAGAAGATAGCTTGATAGATTCGCATAAAATTGATTACTCAAAACTAGAGACTTTGAATGTTTCACGTGAAACATTTCTTGAATTAGATGAATTTAAAGAGATGATTTTGGATGAAAACAAAAGAATTAATTTGATCAGCCATCATACCGAGGAATTAGCCAGGGATAGACATATAATTGATTGTGCGCAAATTGTTGATTTAATTGATGAAAAACACCTATCTTGCACCGACCTAGGTTCTGGCTCTGGTTTACCTGGTTTAGTTATAGCTATAATAAAAAAAAAACAAAAATCGAAAATGAAATTTTTTCTCTACGAAAAAAGTTTTAAAAAAAGTAATTTTTTAAAAAAGGTTATTAATAAATTTAGACTAAACGCTCAAGTAATAAATCAAAATATCTTTGAACAAAAAAAATTAAACTCTGATTTGATTGTAGCAAGAGCATTTAAACCTTTGCCAGTTATTTTAGATTTAGTAACGAAAAACTTTAATGATTTTAAAGACATCATTTTGTTTTTAGGCAAAAGTGGAAAGAGTTCCATTGAACAATGTCTACAAAATTGGAATCTAGAATTTATAGAAAAAAAAAGCGTAACAGAAAAAGATTCAATCATAATAAAAATAAACAAAGTGAGTAAAAAAAAATGAAAGAAAAAATAATTTCAGTCATTAATCAAAAAGGTGGTGTTGGAAAAACGACGACCGTAATTAATTTAGCTGCAGGACTTAGTTTAAATGGAAAGAAAATACTAGTTATAGATTTGGATCCACAAGGAAATGCAACAACAGGATTAGGTTTGTCTAATGTGGCAGATACTAGCAAATCAATTTATGGAGTTTTAAATGGAAACGAGGAAATAGAAAGTTCAATTCAGAAGACCAACTTTAAAAATTTAGATATCGTAACATCAAATGTTGATCTATCTGGTTTGGAGGTTGAAACTGCAGATGACGAAAATAGAGCATATCTTTTAAAGACCAAATTAAGCGCATATTTAAACAATTCTAGCCACTCCTACGACTACGTCTTGGTTGATTGCCCGCCTTCTTTAAGCTTATTAACCGTGATGGCTTTGGTTGCATCAGACTCGTTAGTTGTGCCTTTACAGACAGAATTTTTTGCACTTGAAGGGATAACTCAGCTTATTAAAACAATAGATCGTATTAAGGTCGGTCTTAATCCAAATTTATTTGTAAGAGGAATTTTGTTAACAATGTATGACAAAAGAAACAGACTATCTGCACAAGTTGAAAGAGATGCAAGAGATTATTTTAAAGAAAAAGTTTATCAAACAGTAGTCCCAAGAAATGTCCGTTTATCAGAGGCACCCTCTCATGGAGTTCCAGTTTTAATTTATGACAAACAATGTCCAGGCAGTAAATCTTATATGAAATTCACAGATGAGTTTTTAGCTCAAGAAACGAGCATTGTAACGGCAGCATGAGCAATATTTTTAAAAATAAGAAGGGTCTTGGAAGAGGATTATCCTCTTTAATAGGAGATACAAAAACAGTTTCAAAAAACAACAAAATTTCAGTTAGTGATTTAATAAGAAATAGATATCAACCAAGAAAAACATTTGATGAAGAAAGCTTGGAGGAATTAACAAATTCAATTAAGTCTAGAGGAATAATTCAGCCAATTGTTGCTAGACCTTCTACTGGAAATAAATATGAGATAATAGCAGGTGAGAGAAGATGGCTTGCAGCACAAAGAGCAGGGCTTCACGAGGTACCAGTCGTTGTTGTTGATGCGGATGATAAAAAAGCCCTAGAATTTGGTATTGTAGAGAATGTTCAAAGACATGATTTAAATTCTATAGAAGAAGCGGAGGGTTATAAAAGATTAATTGATGAGTTTAGTTATGATCAAGAACAAGTTGCTAAATTTATTGGTAAAAGCAGAAGTCATATAACAAATAGCTTAAGACTATTAACTCTTTCAAATTATATAACTGATTTAATCAAAACAAATAAGATTACGCCAGGTCATGCAAAAATACTAGTTGGTCTCGGAAATTCAGATCAAATTGCAAAAAAAATTATTAAAAAGAATCTATCTGTAAGACAGACCGAAAATCTTGTTAGACTTTACAAGTCACCAACCAAGACAATAAAAGTATTAAAAGACCCAAACATCAAAAAAATTGAAAATGAATTAATGGAAAAAGTAGGACTTAAAACTCAAATAAAAAATAAAAAAAATAATAAAGGATCTGTAACTTTTGATTATAGAGATTTAGATCAACTTAATCACTTAATAGAAATAATAAAAAAATATTATTAATTTTTACCAGAAGTTTCGTAAATAAAGTTAAAAACCAACATCAAACCTATAGAGCTATTTTTCTTTAAATAAGTTTCTGTTTTATTTATATTATTTATCAAATCTTTAATTCTTGATTTTGACCAATTTTCAAGCTGTTTTTTAACTATAGGTTTATCTTTCCAAAAAATTGGCGGCTTATAGTCATTTATTAAACTATCAAAATTAACGTTATTTTCTTGTTTTTCATAAATGTTTAGTAGTCTCTTTGCCCTTTGCAAGAATGTTCTTAGTATTATCATTCCATCTTCTAATTTATAGTTACTCTCACTGATTATCTCTGATGTTTTTTGATAATTTTTTGATAAAGAATTATCCACTAGTTCATTTATACTAAAGTTTTCAGACAAGTTGGTAAGTTTATATATTTCTTCTAAATTAATATTTTTTTTACCATGCATATAAGTAAGAACTTTATCTAACTCAGATTTTAAATGACCTCTGTCACCATTGCATCTACTAACTAGCAAATTTATAGCTTCTTGAGAAATACTTATTTTGTAATTGTAAAAAAATTTTCTCGCTATTTCTAATAAACTAAGAGAAGTGTCTTTATATGTTGGAACGATTATTAAATTTTTATCTTTTTCAAATAAGCTTCTTAATTTAGATTTTTTCTCTAATATATTTGCTTTAAAAATAATTTTTGTATCAGAAATATTTTTTTCTAAAATATTTTCAACTACTTCATAAATTTTTTCTGAACATCTATTAACAACTAATATTTTTTCTTTTTCAAAGAGAGATTGATTAAATATTTTTTCATAAAAAAACTCTTTATCAGCTAAGATCTGTGATTCATCATAATTTTCAATATTTTCACTGAAATTTTTTTTTAGATTTTCAATAACTTCGTTTTTTAAACCTTCATTTTCACCATAAACTAAAAAAAAATTTTGCTTGTCAAAATTGTTTTTAGTTATTTCAAAGGTTTTAATTATCATTTTAAAGTCCCCAGCAAAATAATAATATCGTTAGAGATTTTGCTATTCAAATTATTTGTAATATTTTTTTCGTATTGAGCCATTCCAAATTTGTCACTTTGGACATCATATGTGAATTCCTCATTAAAACTTTTGTTTGTTAAAATATTTTCTCTATCATTTTTAACTTTTAAATCTAAATTAATAGATAATTTTTTTTTAGATGGATCTCCTTTGCTATCTTTAAGAATTGTGGAAATAGATCTTTTATAATCTATCTCTAGTTTAACTTTCTTTTCAGCATTTTTATTTGAAAGTGACATTATTAATTTTTCTATATAAAATGAGTTTTTATTCTCATTCTTATTTTCAATTTCTATAACTTCAAAATTACTGTTCTTCGAGTTATAAATCGGCTTAAACCCACAGTTGGTTAAAATTAGGGACAAAACAACTATTGATATTAAAGACTTCATTTTACAATTAAATTTACCAGTTTATTCTTTACAATTATATGTTTAAAAACACTTTTTTTTTCAAGAAAGTTTGAAATTTTTTTATCTTTTTTTACATTTTCTAAAAGTACTTTTTCGTCAAGATTCTTTTCAACTTTAATTAAAGATTTCTTTTTTCCATTAATTTGTATCACGATAGTTACGTATTTTTCCTCTAAATACTCCTTTTGAGTAACAGGCCACGAAACAGAATCTATTTTTTGAAAATCCTTTATACATTCTGAAGCTAAATGTGGAAGTATTGGGTATATTAAAATTAAAATTTTTGAATAATTTTCTTTCAAATCTTTTATATCTAATTTTTCAATTTCTTTACTTAAAAAGTTATAAGTTTCATGTAGATAAGCTATAAGTACATTCATGTTAAATTTTTCTAGACTGAATGTATACTTTTCAATTAATTTATTTGTGTAGACACTTAAATCAATATTTTCATTCTTTCTTTTTTTATTTTTGATTTCCAAAGTAATTTTTTTATGTAGAATCCAAAATTTTTGAACAAATTTGTAAGCTGCGATCATACCTTGCTCAGACCATTGCACATCTTTTTCTGGTGGGCTATCAGACAAGATAAAAAATCTTACAGCGTCAGCACCATATTGATCCATAATTTTTTCAGGATCTATAGTATTTCTCTTAGATTTTGACATTGACTCCGAGGGGCCAACTAAAATTTTTTTTTTATCTTTTATTTTAAAATAATCTTTTCCGTTATCAGTAAAAACTTCCTCCGGGCTCAACCATTTGTTATTCTCATCTTTGTACGTTTCATGACACACCATGCCTTGAGTAAATAGACCTTGGAAAGGTTCTGTTGAAATAAAATTCTTTCTCTCAAAACTCAGAGCTTGCATAAAAAATCTGGAATATAGTAAATGAAGAATTGCATGTTCTACACCTCCTATATACTGATCAACTGGCATCCAGTACTTTATTTCGTCTTCGCTAAAACCATATTCATTATTTCCTGGTGAACAAAATCTCAAAAAATACCAAGAAGAGTCTACAAAGGTATCAAGAGTATCAGTATCTAGTGTACAATTTTCTCCGTTGATTTTTATTTTTTTCCATTCTTTTTGATGATCTAGAGGATTTCCTGTGGTATTTAGATTTATTTTTTCTGGCAGTTTTATAGGCAACATTTTTTTTGGTACTTTAACAATATTTCCGTTTTTATCGTACGCTATTGGGATAGGACATCCCCAGTATCTTTGACGTGAAATACCCCAATCCTTTAATCTAAAATTAATTTTTTTTTTCCCTAATTTATTTTTAGTTAAATGCTCAATGCTTTTTTCGATTGCCTCATTTGGTGTTTTGAGACCATTTAAAAAAGAAGAATTAATCATTATACCGTCATCTACAAAAGCCTCGTTTTTTACTTTAAAATAATTATTCTGATCTTTGGGTCTAACTACAGTTTTTATGTTAAGATTATATTTTTTTGCAAACTCAAAATCTCTTTGGTCATGAGCCGGACAGCCGAATACAGCACCAAAACCATAATCCATGAGTACAAAATTTGCAAAGTATACAGGCACTTTTATTTTAGGATCCATTGGATTAAGAGCTTGTAAATTTGTTTTAAAACCAATCTTTTCAGCTTGTGCTATAGATTCCTCTGTTGTACCTGTTTTTGAACACTCCTCTCTAAACTTTTTATATTCTGGATCATTCTCGAAATGTTTAGATAATGGATGGTCTACAGATAATGCAAGAAAAGAAAACCCAAATAATGTATCTGGCCTTGTTGTAAAACATTTTATACTTTTAACAGGCAAATCACCTTCAATCTTAAAATCAATTTCACAACCATATGATTTACCTATCCAATTAGTTTGCATAATTTTTACTTTATTAGGCCATTCTGATAAATCCTTTAAACCATTAAGCAATTCTTCAGAAAATTTGGAAATATTAAAGAACCATTGATTCAATTTTTTTCTTTCGACTTGAGCACCTGACCTCCACCCTTTACCATCAATAACCTGTTCATTTGCAAGCACTGTTTGATCTATTGGATCCCAATTTACATAGTTTTCTTTTCTGTAAACTAATCCCTTATCATACAATTCAAGAAAAAATATTTGCTGATGTTTGTAATAACTAGGTGAACAAGTAGATATTTCTCTATCCCAATCAATTGAAAGACCAAGTCTTTTAAGTTGGGTTTTCATGTTTGAGATGTTCTTCTCAGTCCATTCTTTTGGATCTAAATTGTTTTCTCTTGCAGCATTTTCAGCTGGCATTCCAAAAGAGTCCCATCCCATAGGGTGAAGAACATTAAAGTCTTGTAGTTTTTTAAATCGTGCCAATACATCACCAATAGTATAGTTTCTTACGTGCCCCATATGGATTTTTCCAGATGGGTAAGGGAACATCTCCAAACAATAAAACTTTTTTTTATTTTTATTTAAACTGGATTTGAAAGTTTTGTTCTTTTCCCAAAACTTTTGCCATTTTTTTTCGGTTATTTTAAAATTGTATCTATTCACCAAGAAAAATTATCTTACATTACCTAAATTTTTAGCCCTATTTTTCCCTTTAGTTTCTTTGAATTTTTTAAAATCATCTTTCTCAAATAACGCTGCTTTCTTCAAAATAGCTAGTTTTAATTCACCTTCAAGTTTTGATTTAATTTTCTTAGTTTTGCAATTAGTTTGAATACAAGATTTTTCAAAAACTAATATTTTAATAGCATCTGCTCTAATTTCATTAGACATGAATCGTACTGTAATTTTTAATTCTCTGTTAGTACTGTCAGTATTATTTTCTGACGAGAACCACTCAGTAATTATAATTCCACCAGAGTAACTTGCATTTGTTAATGGTACAAAATCTAAAACATCTACCGCTCCTCTCCATAAAGGATTTGATGAAGCAAAATCAAAATCACCACCTCTTGTTGACCCTTTACCAAACCTAAAACCTCTGCCTTCTTGAATATTTCTCTTTACTCTCTCATCGACATTAACAGGATTATCTTTAACGTCTGATCTTTTGTAAAAACCACATGAATTCACTAAAAATAGTGTAAGAAATATTAGCGGTAGAAGTTTCAATTGATTTGTATTCATGGAACTTATAAATAGCAGAAAATGACAAATATCTCAGAATTATTTAAAATAGGGCTTAATAGAGTGATAAATATATCACATATTGAAAAAAAACGCACATTTCGGTAGTAAATCAAGGGTGTTTTAAACATTTTCTGCTAAAAAAATCAGGTTCATATGAATACAACAAATAATAAGGAGTACTTTATGAATAACATTAAAAAAATAGGACTTACAGCATTAGCAGGTTCGCTAGTGACTATGGGTTCTGCAACAGCTGGAGAGATGTCTGTATCTGGTGCCATTAACGTAACGTTAGGTTATGGTAACTTAAGCGGAAACTCTTCAAGAGCTATTGGATCAGACAGAGACGTATCATTTACAGGTGGTGGTGAATTAGATAACGGAACAACGTTTTCTATGAACACAACTTTAGACGATGATTACGCAGTATCTGGTTCAACAACAACAATCACAACACCGTCAATGGGTTCATTCCATATCGGAGTTGGTTATGGTCTTCAGTCAGGTAAATATGATGAGGAAGTTCCTCAAGCATACGAGCAAATATCTGATGCTAAACAAACTATGGCAAACTTAGTTGGTAACTACATGGATGGTAACGCCATTTCATATACATCACCAACATTCGATATTATGGGTGCTCAAGTAAGACTAGATGCTGGTTACGCACCAACAGCTGCTGACGCAGGTTTTGGAGATGGTGCAAACGATGCACACAATGCAACATACGGTGAAGGTACAGAGCTTGGTTTAACAATCAGCTACGATGCCTTAAAAGTTGGTGTTTACGGTACTGAAAGAGAAACTTCAATACCAAACAGTAACACAACAAGTGGTCAAGAAATCGGTGACGAGTTCAACGGTGCATGGTATGTAACGTACTCAATGGGACCAGTATCAATTGGTTACTCAGAGACATACATGGATGCAGGTGTAACAGCAGATGATTCATCTTCTGTTAATTCATCAGTCGTA
This sequence comes from uncultured Pelagibacteraceae bacterium, assembly GCA_902551755.1. GTDB lineage: Bacteria > Pseudomonadota > Alphaproteobacteria > Pelagibacterales > Pelagibacteraceae > Pelagibacter. Next base: position 216,796 of record CACDEB010000001.1, on the reverse strand, counting down.
GAAAGAACTGCTGGTGGTATATTTACAGGTGAGCAGCTGTCAATTGCGTTTAACGTAAATGACAACATGTCAATCTCGTATACTACATCAGACGAAACTTACGATACGCAGGATCATGCTGCAACAGCAGTAACAACTGATGATGACGTAACTGAATCAGTTGATGCGATCCAGGTTGCTTACTCTATGGGTGGTATGTCAATTAAAGCATACAACATGGAAGTAACTAATCCAGATCAAGACGATGATGCAGCTGATGCAAGTATAACTGAAATTGCTTTAGGATTTGCATTCTAATTTAATTTAGTTTTTAAAATTAAAACGGCCCAGTATTTATACTTGGGCCGTTTTTTTTTATCCAAGATATTGCCGCAACACCACTAGGAGCACACAGTTTAGATCTTTTGATAGTTTTTTGGTTAATTCCACCAAGTAAAACAATTTGATTTTTTGTTAATTTTTTTAATAAATTTGTTTTTATAACACCAAGAAATTTTTTATTTTTGTTATTCTTAAAAACTGGACTTAAAAAAATACGTGAGCAGCCCTGTTTTTCTTTAATTATTAGCTCGCTTGCATTATGTGCTGAGCCTATTATTTCAAGATTGTTTTTTGTTATGTTCTGAAATTTTAATTGTTTGTAAAATGAGGGGATATATAGACCATCAAAATTATACTTAATTGCATCTTTTAAATTGTAAGATATATAAACTTTTCTTCTATTAATTTTGCAATGCGTAACTAGTTTTCTCAGTTCTTTAGGGTCACACTTTTTATGATAATTTCTATATATTAATGAGATTTGAGTAGATAATTTTTCAATTTCTTTTTTGTTAAATTTATCTATAAAATAATAATACTTAATATTCATATGGAGAATGTAGTAAAAAATTTTGATTTAGTAAAAGAGGAAATAAGCAACTTTAAAAATGCTAATATTGTTGCTGTATCAAAAACATTTCCACTTGGTTACATATTACCTTTAATAAATCATGGTCATCAGCATTTTGGTGAAAATAAGGTTCAAGAAGCTCAAGAAAAATGGACATCCTTAAAGAATGATTTTCCTAATTTAAAATTGCATTTAATTGGTAAATTACAAACCAACAAAGTAAAGTTTGCGCTACCTTTATTTGATTATATTCACTCACTAGATAGTATAAAACTTGCAGAAAAAATTTCGTTAGAACAAAAAAAAAAAAATTTTAAGCCAAAAATTTTCATTCAAATAAACCTTGGAAAAGAAAACCAAAAGTCAGGTATTGATGAGGATGACTTAGAAAATTTTTACCAAAAATGTGTAACTAAATATAATCTTAATATCATAGGAATTATGTGTTTACCCCCATTTGATGAAGACCCGATTCCTTTTTTTAAAAAGATGCAAAACTTGTCGGAAAGTTTGAAATTAAAAGAAATTAGCATGGGAATGTCCAATGATTATATGGATGCATTAAAGTTTAAAGCAACATATATAAGAGTTGGTTCCAAAATTTTTGGAAACAGAACCTAAGATATCTTAATTTTTGAATTCTTTTTTATTATCTTCAATAATATTTCAATATCGTTCAAACTTAATGCTACGCACCCTTTAGTGGGTTTATAATTATTTGTGACATGAATAAAAATAGCGCTCCCTTTATTTCTGATTATTCTTCGTGTGTTATAATTGATTACAATAATTATGTCGTAAATCTTATCTTTTCTATATAGCTTTTCGGCTTTAATTTTTTTATTTAATTTTATTTTTTTATTATAATTAATATTGTTAGGGTCATCACACCAACCCATTTGTTTATTTATCCTGAGGGTTTTTAATTTTGTATCAGGTTTATCTACCCTGTCGTTTCTGTAATAAACAGGTCCTAATGAAAATATTCCTTTTGGGGTACATTTGTCTCCCTCTAATTTATTTTTTTTTAAACCTTTTTTACCAATTGAGCATTTAAATTGGAAATCATTACAAATTAAGGTGTCTTTATTTTTTAGCTTAATTATCATAAGTTCCAAAGTATATGGTAAATCAAAAATTATATATAATTAATTTATCAAATTTTTATGATATCATAAGTGAACTCAAAGAGCATATTGGTTACGAAATATCAAAATTTGACAATAAAGAGATTTTTTTTGATAAGTATAAGAATGAAAGTGTTTCTTCAGAAAACTCAATTTTAGTTGTGCATGAAAAAGAATATAATTTTTTTGTAAAAAATATAAACGAGGATCAAATTATTAAATTTAAACCTCCAGTAAATATTTTTACATTTATTGAAAATTTAAACGTAAGATTTATTCAGAGAAAATATCAAGATCAATCAAGTATAAAAGTTAAAGATTTTTTTTTAGACATCAATTCAAGAGAATTAAAAAAGGGCAAATCAAGTCTAAAATTAACTGAACGAGAAACTGACATGATATTGTTTCTTAATAATTCAAAAAAACCAGCAAATGTTGAAATTTTGGAAAAAGAAATTTGGCATCATTCTTCAGAACTTGAGACTCATACAGTTGAAACTCATATTTACAGACTTAGAAAAAAAATAAAGGCTGAGTTTGGAAATGATGATTTAATTAAAAGTAATAAAAATGGATATACTATTTGATGAAAAAGAAAAATCTTATTGCAAAAGATTTATTTTCAAAAAAATATAAACCAAGAATAATTAAGCCAAAAAAAGGAAAGGGAAGTTTCAAAAGAAAGAAAAAGTAATTAAATTCGTGCACCTATTTGTTGAATTACTTTTGATGACATCTCAGTGCCCTTTTCTAAGCATTCTTTCTGTGACATATTATTAACATGACCATGTAAGAAGCCAGCTGCAAATAAGTCACCAGCACCTGTGAGGTCAACTATTTTTAAATTTTTTTTAATCCCACATTCAGTTATTTCATTTCCATTGATAGATACGGCGCCTTTTTCACCTCTTGTTATCACCAATAACTTTTTTAATTTTTTGGCAAAATTAATTACTTCGTTAAAACTTTTTGCATCAATTAAAGACATAATCTCTTGTTCGTTAGCAAAAGTTACATCTAATTTATTTTTAACCAATTCTAAAAAATGGGGTTTATGCCTATCTACACAAAATTGATCTGATAATGACATAGCAACTTTCTTTGCATTATTTATTGCTTTATCAAACGCTTTTTTTGGATCACCTTCATCCCAAAGATATCCCTCTAAAAAAATAATTTCACTTTTTTTAATAGCATTTACATCAACATCGTTTTCATTAATTTTTCCTGCTGTTCCAAGAAATGTACACATAGTTCTCTCTGAGTCTGGAGTAACCAATATTAAACATGTACCAGTCGGTAATTCTTCTTTTTTTTTAGAATAAAAATATTTGACATTCTCTTTCTTAAGACCCTCCTCATATTTTCCACCTAGATCGTCATCGTTTACTTTACCAATAAATCCAACTTCATTTCCTAACTGTGATAATCCAACAATTGAATTGGCAACTGATCCACCAGAAACAGTTTTTTCAATTTTTAAATTCGAAAGCAATTGTTCAAACTCTTTTTCATCAAAAATTAATTTCATCGTACTTTTTGTAAGGTTATTTTTTTTAATAAATTCATCATCAACTTTACAAATTACATCAACTATTGCGTTTCCAATTCCCAAGATTTTCATTTTATGCTTTCTTTGTTTTGACTGGTTTTTTTCTATTAGGATAGCAAGATGTGCAAATTTTACAAGTAATTCCATAACAGTCTCTAGCTTTGCAAAACTCTCTTCCATAATAGATTATTTGTAAGTGAAGCTTATTCCAGTACTTTTTAGGAAAAAGTTTTTTAAGATCTTCCTCTGTTTGAATTACATTTTTACCATTGGTAAGACCCCATCTCTGCGCTAATCTATGAATGTGAGTATCTATTGGAAAAGCAGGATGACCAAAACCTTGAGACATTACTACACTCGCAGTTTTATGCCCGACACCCGGAAGTTCCTCTAGTTCCTGAAAAGTTTTAGGAACTTGTCCGTTATGTTTTTCCATTAATATTTTTGATAAATTAAAAATACTTTTAGCCTTGATCCTAAAAATACCTATCCTTTTAATTAATTTTTCTATTTTTTTCCTACCAAGTTTTACAAAGTGTTTTGGTTTATGATATTTTGGGTAAATATCTTTTGTGACATTATTCACATTAACGTCCGTACATTGAGCTGAAAGCAAAACTGAAATTAAAAGCGTAAATACATTCCTGCTATGTAAAGGTACGGAAATTTTAGGATAAGTCTTGTTTAAAATTTTAAGAACTATTTTAGCTCTTTTTTTCTTTTCGGCTTCTATGAGCCTCATTTAAAATTTAAAATATTTCTCATTGAGTAAAGTCCTGGTTTTTTTGACATAAGCCATTTTGCAGCGGTTAGTGCACCTTCTGAATATAAAGCTCTATCAAATGCTTCGTGATTAAGAGTTATAATCTCTTTACCACTTGAAAACTTCACCTCGTGTTCCCCAACAGTCTCACCTCTTCTTATTGAATTAAAGTTTATTTTTTTCCCGAATGGAAACGTTTTTTTATTAAAGTATTTATTACCAATCATTTTATAAAAATCTTTTTTTTTGCCAACTGCTATACCTTTTCCTAACATTAAAGCAGTACCTGATGGATGATCTTTTTTGTGTTTATGGTGCACTTCATAAACTTTACTTAAGAAATTATTTCCCAATGAACTTGAAGCAATCTCGGTAAGATACATTAAGAGATTTATTCCCAAACTCATATTTCCAGCTTTTAAAATTGGAATTTTTCTTGAGTATTTTTTAATTAATTCCTCTTCTTTTTTAGTAAATCCAGTAGTGCCAATCACTACTTTTTTTTTAAGTTTTAATGCTATTTTCAAAACTTGGAAAGTACATTTAGGCACTGTAAAATCAATGATGACATTTGCTTTTTTAAAAGCATTTTCATTATTCAGTTCAGGACTGATCCCAGATATTTGCTTATTTATTCTTCTATTTTCAGTGAGAGTTACAAGTTTGAATTTCTTGTCTGATTTTGAAGATCTAATGATTTGTTGACCCATTCGTCCGAGACAACCAGTTACAGCTAATTTAATTTTATTCATGCAAAAATTAAATATGAAAGTATCACAACAACTAAAACAATAATACCCCAAATAGATAAGTTTTTGAAAAGTTGTCTTTTTTCAGAATTACTTGTTAAAAAATTTGGTAATACTAAAATTAAAACTGCAATTAATGCTATTGCCGGAACAATTTCCTCTAGACCCATTATTTATCTTTCCAAAAATTTTTAGCTTTTTCGAAGAATTTTTTTATACTAGGGTTTGACTTTTCATTCTCAATTTGTCTAAATTTTTCTAGCAACTCTTTTTGTTCTTTATTAAGTGAGATTGGTACTTCAGTATTCAGTTGGACATAGAGATCACCATATCCGCTGCCTCTTATATATGGCATTCCTTTACCCTTAAGTCTTAATTGTTTTCCACTTTGTGTCCCTGCTGGTATTTTTATTTTAGCTTTTCCTCCATCGATAGTCGGGATTTCTATAGTAGACCCCAAGGCTGCATCTGCAATTGATATAGGACATTCAAAGTACAGATTTTCATCAGATCTTTTAAATAGATCATGAGAATAAACGTTAATGAATAGATAAAGATCTCCACTTCCTGCACCTCTTGAACCAGCCTCACCTTTTCCAGCTAATCTTATTCTTGTACCATCATCGACACCCTTTGGAATTGTAACAGATAATCTTTTCGAAGCTTGTTTTTTTCCTTGGCCACTACAACTTGAACATGGATTTGTTATTTGTTCCCCAGAACCAGAGCACTGAGGACAAGTTTGTTGGACAGTGAAAAAACCTTGGCTCGATCTAACTTGACCATGACCATTGCACATTGAGCAAGAACTTGCATTGTGACCAGGTTTAGATCCACTTCCTTTACAAATATCACACTTTTCTGATGTGGAAAATTTAATATCTTGTTTCTTGCCAGTATATGCTTCATTTAATGAGATAGATAAATCATATCTTAAATCTGAACCTCGATTGTTAGATTTTCTTGCCCTTCTACCACCTCCAAAACCTTCGCCAAAAAAATCTTCAAAAATATCTGAGAAGTGGCTTGAAAAATCAAAATTGCTAAATCCTCCTCTTCCACCACCACCATTTTCAAAAGCAGCGTGTCCGAAATTATCGTAGTTCTGTTTTCTCTCAGAGTTAGATAATACGTGATAAGCTTCTGAAGCTTCTTTAAATTTTTCCTCTGAAGCTTTGTCACCTTTGTTTTTGTCTGGATGATATTTTACCGCAAGTTTTCTATAAGCAGATTTTATTTGTTCCGGTGAGGCCGATTTATTTATACCCAAGACGTCGTAATAATCTCTTTTTGCCATAATAAATTAGACAAATAGTTGCTATCTTAGGCGCTTTTCTCTTTATTCTCGTCTTTTACTTCTTCAAAGTCTGCATCAACAACGTTGTCGTCTTTTTTTCCTTCTTGTTTTTGGTCTTTAGCATTTTCAGCTGGTTTCGCACTTTGTTGAGATTTGTAAATAGCTTCTCCAAGTTTCATAGAGGCTTGTACTAAATCCTGAGTTTTCTTTTTAATAGCTTCAACATCAGTTCCTTTTAAAGCGTTTCTTAAATCTGCGGCTGCAGTTTCAATAGCTTTTTTATCAGCTTCAGAAACTTTAGAACCATGTTCCTTTAAATTTTTTTCAGTTGAGTGTACAAGAGTATCAGCTTGATTTCTTGCATCAACAGCCTCTCTTTTTTTCTTATCTTCTTCTTTATTAGCTTCAGCATCTTTAACCATTTTACTAATCTCTTCATCGCTAAGACCACCAGATGCTTGAATTTGAATTTTTTGCTCTTTACCAGTTCCTTTATCTTTTGCTGAGACGTTTACTATACCGTTAGCGTCTATATCAAAAGTTACCTCAATTTGAGGAACTCCTCTTGGAGCAGGTGCAATTCCAACTAACTCAAAATTTCCCAAAATTTTATTATCAGCAGCCATTTCTCTTTCACCTTGAAGAACTCTAATTGATACTGCAGGCTGATTGTCTTCAGCTGTAGAAAATACTTGGCTTTTCTTAGTAGGTATTGTTGTGTTTTTATCAATCAGCTTTGTTGATACACCACCTAAGGTTTCGATGCCTAAAGAAAGAGGTGTTACATCTAATAATAATACATCTTTAACATCACCTTGAAGCACGCCTGCTTGAATAGCAGCACCCATAGCAACTACTTCATCAGGGTTTACAGATTTATTTGGTTCTTTACCAAAGAAATTTTTAACCTCTTCAATTATTTTTGGCATTCTTGTCATACCTCCAACAAGAACTATTTCATCAATTTCACTTGCTGATAGACCAGCATCTTTAAGAGCAGTTTGGCATGGTGGCATTGTTCTTTTAATTAAATCTTCAACTAGAGCCTCAAGCTTAGCTCTTGTCATTTTTAAGTTTATGTGTTTTGGACCAGTTTTGTCAGCTGTAATAAAAGGAAGATTTATTTCGGTTTGTGCCGCAGAAGACAATTCTATTTTAGCTTTTTCTGCTGCCTCTTTTAATCTTTGTAATGCAAGTTTATCAGATTTTAAATCAATTCCATTATCTTTTTTAAATTCAGAAAGCAAGTATTCTACAATAGTGTTATCGAAATCCTCTCCACCTAAAAATGTATCACCATTCGTTGATTTAACTTCAAATACTCCATCACCTAATTCTAAAATCGATACATCAAATGTTCCGCCACCAAGGTCGTAAACAGCAATCTTTTTGTTTGCTTTTTTGTCTAGACCATATGCTAACGATGCGGCAGTTGGTTCATTAATAATTCTTAAAACTTCTAAACCTGCAATCTTTCCGGCATCTTTAGTAGCTTGTCTTTGAGCATCATTAAAATACGCTGGCACAGTAATTACCGCTTTAGTAACTTCTTGACCTAAATATTTTTCAGCAGTTTCTTTCATTTTTTGTAAAACAAATGCTGATATTTGAGATGGTGAATATTTCTTTCCTTTAGCTTCTATCCAAGCGTCACCCTTTTCTGAGTTAATTATCTTAAAAGGAGATGTTTCAATATCTTTTTTAACTGATGGGTCAGAAAAGTTTCTTCCAATTAATCTTTTAACAGCAAAAATTGTGTTTTCAGGGTTTGTAACAGCCTGTCTTTTTGCTGGTTGACCAATAAGCTTCTCGTCATTTTCAGTAAAAGCTACCACCGAAGGAGTAGTTCTTGCTCCTTCTGCATTTTCTAAAACCTTTGCCTGTGTACCTTCCATTATGGAGACACATGAATTTGTAGTTCCTAAATCTATTCCTATTACTTTGCTCATAATTTTTATATTTGAAACTCATATATGTGCTTTTTCTAAATCTACAAGTTCCTATATCTTATTTTTTTGGCTCTTTTTCCTCCGTTTTCTGTGGTTTTTTCGATACCCCAACTAATGATGGTCTTAAAAGTCTATCTTTTAACATAAATCCTTTTTGTATTTCCTGCACAATTGTTCCAGGCTCTTTACTGTCGTCTTCAATCTCCATCATTGCTTGATGTTTATTTGGGTCAAGCTTCTCATTTATAGAAACTACGGGCACAATATTATTCTTCTTAAAAATTGTTAGTGTGTCATTTAAAATAATTTCTATGTGGCCCATAATTTTTTTCTTTGAATTTTCATCTAAGTTTTGATCATTATTTATCGATTGTTTTGACCTTTCAAGATTGTCTAAAAGGTTTAACGCATCTCTCGCAAAAACCATGCCACCATAATCAAATGCTTCATCTTTTTCTTTTTCAAATCTTCTACGTTGATTTTCTAATTCAGCAAATGATCTTGTTAGTTTATCTTCTAATTCAACTATTTTTTCTTCAGGGCTTATTTTTTTTTCTTCTTCAGCCTTATGATCTTCAGACTTATCTTTATTTAAATCTTCTTTGTTTTCCTCAATAGTGTTTTTTTCTTCAGGCATTAAAGGTTATATGGTAAGAAATTTGGTATTTACTAGATGAAAAATAAAAAAATTTCTAAAATATTAATAGGCACTAATAATCAAGGAAAACTGAGAGAAATTGCTAATTTATTACCTAAAAAGGTAAAAGTTTTCTCAACTAAAGATTTTAATCTTAAAAGTCCAAATGAAACTGGCAAAACCTTCAAATCTAACGCGCTAATTAAAGCAAAATATTTTTCAAAAAAAACAAATCTAATATGTTTATCAGACGACTCAGGTTTAGAGATTGATATTCTCAAAAAAAAACCAGGAATTTATTCAGCTCGATGGGGAGGTAAAAATAGCGACTTCAATAAAGCAATGCAAAGGGTCTATAAAGAATTGGATAAAAAGGATAAAGAATGGAGAACAAAAAAAGTTTCAGCAAGATTTATTTGTGCTCTAGTTATCTATTGGCCAAATAGAAAAAAAATTTATTCTTTAGGTAAAGTAAGTGGAAAAATATCTAATACCAAAAAAGGAAAAAATGGATTTGGATATGATCCAATCTTTATTCCAAAAGGTCATATAAAAACTTTTGCTGAGATGAGCAAAAGTTACAAATATAAAATTGACCATAGAGCAAAAGCTTTTAAAAAAATTAAAAGATTTTTTTAAATTTATTGTTTTCCACTTTATAAAAATTTAAAACGTGTTTTATACGTTTATCCTCTATTTCAAACAAACCAATCTTGCCCTTGAAGGTATTTTTCTGATCAAATATTTTATTATTTAATTGGAAGTTATTTACTTTAGAAAGATAAAAAATTAATCCAACCATATCGAAACCTAACAAGGAGATTTGATTTGGTTCAGTTGAATATTTCTTAAAATATTCCTGTTTAAATTCATCAAAATTTTTTTTATTTACTGAAGGAAAATAAAGATTCTGGGAACTATCTTCGTTAAGTAAAGACTCATCAAACCATTGGTTTAATGTAATGAAATATGTTTTTTTTGGTGTAACATCTGTATAAATTAAAGATGTCGTTATACTTTTAAGTGTTTCATCGAAGGCAGAAATTATCACGGAGTCGAAATTTACTTTTCCAAGAGTGTCCTTTTTTTCCAAATTTTCTATTATTTTTTCTTTATTAAATTCATCTGACTCTTCTACTCTTTTTATTTCGTCAGCCAAATTTTGCTTTCTCCTATCATATTTAGTAATTTTTTCTATTCTCTTTGTTAATAAAGTTGGATCAGACTCGTAAAAATATTTTTTTTTTAATTTTATATTAGTTGAAGACAGGCCCTTTTCAATTTCATCTCTGAAACGATCCTCGGGAATTAAACAAATTGTTTTATCTAGTCCTTCTATTTTTTGAAATTTTTCAATCGCTTCAAGTTGTGATAATGCATTTACACCAACAGAAATAATATTGTTACCTTTTTTTTCAAGTTTATTTGTAAAGGATAAAAAAATCGCATCATCTAGTTTTGATAAGTTTTTAATATTTCTCTCAAAAATTGGACCTATAAAAATTCTTACACCATTATCGTAAAGTTCTTTAGCAGCTATATAGTTTTGCTCAGGATTATCGAAATTGTTTTTTGGAAGAATCTCTATTTTAGAACTGTCAATCTTATTCACTGCCATACTCACAGATCTTAAAACAGATGTCCCAATATTCTGATTCTCACCACTCAAAGGTAATAATAATCCTATCTTTATTTTTTCTGAAGCTGATGTTGAAATAGAGCTTATTATTAGAAAAGTTAAAATAGATATTAAAAAGATAATTTTATTTTTCATTTCATTACTAAATATTATATTCTTTTAAAACAATGAAGTCTAAAACTCAAAAACTTAAAAAGGGACTTTACATAGTATCTACCCCTATAGGAAATTTAAAAGACATCACTTTTAGAGCAATAGATATACTTAAGAAATCGGATATAATTTTATGTGAAGATACGAGAAATTCAAAAAAACTACTTACTCATTATGAGATTAAGTCAAAGTTGGTATCGTATCATAAATTTAACGAGAGAAAAATTTCTAAAGAAATAGTTTCTGAAATTCAAAAATATAACATCATATCTCTTATTTCAGATGCTGGTACACCAGTTATTTCAGATCCGGGCAAAATACTTATTCAAGAATGTTTTTCAAAAAATATACCAATTATTCCGATCCCTGGAGTTTCCTCAGTTACTGCCACAGCTTCCATAAGTGGTTTTTCAGAAAAATTTATTTTTTTTGGTTTTTTGTCTGAAAAACTATCAGCATTAAAAAAAGAGCTTGAGATGTTAAGTAAAATTGACTGTTCGATAATTTTATTTTCATCTCCAAGAAAATTTCTTAAAAATTTAGAAAAATTTCAAGAATATTTTAGTGATAGAGAGCTAGTAATTTGTAGAGAAATTACAAAATTGCATGAGGAGTTCATCAGATTGAAAGTCAGCGATTTGAAAAAAATTGATTTAAATATCAAAGGTGAATTAACAGCTATTTTTTCTGAAAAGAAAAATTCAATTAATAATTTTAACTATCTAACCGAATCTGATATGAAATTGATTAACAAGATGTTGTCAAAAAAAACAATTAAAGATATTGTAGATTATTTTAAAGATAGAAATATTCCAAAACGTACAATTTATAATTATTGTCTTGAAAAAAAAAATGAAGATTAGGTATTTATTTTTATTACTAATATTTCTAAACTCTTGTGTTGGAACAGGAACAAGCGGATTATTTGGAACCGGTGTATCGGTCGCGGTCGATCCAAGATCAATTGGAACACAGATAGATGATACTATAATGCAAAAAAATTTATCAACCAGACTTACTTTAGAAGACAAAAGTTATTTTTTGGCAGTAAAATCAAAAGTTCTTGACGGAAGAATATTCATAACTGGTAAAGTCGATAATCCTGAGGATAAACTTAAAATTACCAAAATAGCTTGGGAAACAGAGGGAGTAAGATCAGTAAGAAATGATATTAAGATTAAAGAAGAATTTAATTTTAAACAGTCCGCTAAGGATCTTTTAATTACCTCTCAATTAAGATCAGCTCTGATTTTTAACAATGAAATCAAATCAAGAAACTATCAAATAGATACATATAAAAAAAGAATATATATTTATGGTATTGCTGAAACAGAAGATGAGCTTAAATTGGTAGTTGATGAAGCTCAGTCAATTTTAGATGTTGAAAAAGTGATAGCAAGTATCCTTTTAATGGAAGACTTAAGAATTCAAAAGAATTAATTTTTTTTATTATAGTCAATTACACCAGCGGAATATGCGGCAACAGATGCTAAGTTTAAAATTTCTGAAGTTGAACTTCTAAGGGGGGCTATCTCTATTGCTTGTCCTAATCCTATAAGAAGTGGACCAATTACTTTCGCTCTACTCATTGATTTCATTGTTTTAAATGATATCGCTGCACTGTGCTGGCTCGGCATTATCAAAACATTTGCATTGCCCACGATTTCTGAAAATGGATATAATTCTTTATAAGTTTCCTCTAAAGCGACGTCAGGTTGCATTTCGCCATCAAATTTAAAATCTACTTTTCTCTCTTTTAAAATTTGTACTGCATCACTTATTCGTTTTGTTCTATCTGTTGCAGGCTGACCAAAAGTCGAATGGGATAAAAAGGCGACCTTTGGATCAAAACCAAATAATCTCACTACTCTTGCTGTTGAAATTGCCATTTCTGCTAATTGATTTGCATCTGGATACTCAATTACGGAGGTATCACAGACAAATATTGTTTTACCTCTGTTAATTATCATGTTTAGACCAAACATTATTTCGCCCGGCCTTGGATCTACAACCTTGATAATTTTCTCTAATGATGAAGAATAACGTCTGGTATTTCCAGTTACCATAGCATCTGCGTCTCCACAAGAAACCATACAAGCCCCCCATATAACCCTGTCATTTCTGATTAATTTGTCACAATCTCTCTCTAATAAACCCTCTTTTCTTTGAAGTTTTTCAAATAAAAATTTCACATATCTCTCTCTTAATTCTTTATCAGTTGAGTTAATTATTTTAATATCGAGCTTTTCTTCATAACCAATTTCATATAATTTTTTTTTTACTATATCCTCTTTAGCAATTAAGATTGGCTCACCAAGTCCATTATTTTTAAATGCTATTGCTGCTTTCAAATTATTTTCATCTTCTCCATCTGCGAACACTACTCTTTTTTGATTTTTTTTAATTTGGGAGTTTATTCCCTGAATTACCGCCACTGAGGGATCTAATCGGTTTTTGAGTTGCTCAGCATAAACATCGAAATCTTCAATATTTTTTCTTGCAACACCTGTTTTGATTGCCGCTTTTGCAACTGCAACCGGAATTACACTTATTAATCTAGGATCGAAAGTTGAAGGAATTATATAATCCCTCCCGTAATGAGGCCTGTCCCCACCCATTGCAGCCACAACTTCATCCGGTACTCTTTCTCTTGCTAATGTAGCAATAGCTTTTACAGCAGCGACTTTCATTTCTTCATTAATTGTTTTAGCTCTTACATCTAGAGCTCCTCTAAAGATATATGGAAAACCAATTAAATTATTTACTTGATTTGGATAGTCTGATCTTCCAGTTGCTATAATTGCATCATCTCTCACATCTTCGACGTCCTCAGGAATGATTTCAGGATCTGGGTTTGCACATGCGAATACAATTGGATTCTTAGACATTTTTTTAACCATCTCTTTTTTTAAGACGCCAGCTTGAGAAAGACCTAAGAACACATCTGCCCCATTAATTGCGTCATTTAAAGTTCTATTTTTTGTTTTGATAGCAAATTTCTTTTTCCATTCACTTAAATCATCTCTTTCAGAATGAATAACCCCCTTTGAATCGAGCATTGTGATATTTTTATCTTTTACACCTGTATTTATAAAAAGATTTGCACAAGCCATTGCAGAGGCACCTGCACCATTAATGACTACTTTTACATCCTTAATATTTTTTTTTGCAATATCACAAGCATTTATAAGAGCCGCACTTGTGATTATAGCTGTACCATGCTGATCGTCATGGAATACAGGAATATCTAATAATCTTTTTAATTCGTTCTCTATTATAAAACACTCAGGTGCTTTTATGTCTTCTAGATTAATTCCACCAAAGCTTTTTGAAATATTTTTTACAGAATTAATAATTTCTTTTGTATCTGAAGAATCTATTTCAATATCAATGGAATCTATGTCTGCAAATCTTTTAAATAAAACAGCCTTTCCTTCCATAACTGGTTTTGAAGCAATTGCACCTAAATTTCCAAGACCTAAAATTGCTGAGCCATTACTTATTACAGCTACTAGATTACCTTTAGTAGTGTAGTCATATGCGAGGTCTGGGTTTTTTGAAATTGCTTTTACCGGTGCAGCAACTCCAGGCGAATATGCTAAGGCTAAATCTCTTTTTGAAGTCATTGGTTTAGAGGAAATAATCTCAATCTTGCCAGATTTATTAGTATTATGAAAATCTAATGCTTCTTTATCTGAGTAATGTTCAATTTTATTTTTTTTCATTTTGATTATTTATGTATACAAATGAGCCAATAATAAGACTAATATGATTTATGAATATAATTAAGTCAACTGGGACTTTTAGTTTTTATACCATAATTAGCAGAATATCTGGGTACGTTAGAGACATTCTCATTGCTATATTTCTTGGTTCTGGAACTATCGCAGACGCTTTTTTTGTTGCATTTAGAATTCCAAATACGTTTAGGAGAATCTTTGGAGAAGGTTCCTTCAATGCAGCTTTTGTACCAAGTTACGCAAAAGAGTTAACAAAATCTAAAAAAAATTCTGAAAACTTTGCAAATAAAGTTTTAAGTTTATTAACTTTTTCACTGCTTGGACTTGTAATTCTCGTTGAATTATTTATGCCTTTATTTGTATCACTTATAGCACCAGGTTTTAAATCAGATCCTGAAAAATTTGTAATAGCAACTGACTTAACAAGGATTACATTTCCTTTTATATTGTTTATAAGTTTAGCATCTTTTTTTTCAGCAATTTTGAACTCACATAATAAATTTGCAGCTGCTTCAGCCGCACCAATAATTTTAAATTTAGTTTTAATAATTATATTGTTATATGCCAAGTATCTCGATGATTATCTTGTAATTTATATGTCTTATGGTGTCTCTGTAGCTGGACTCATTCAAATGATCTTCCTTATTCTAGTATTGAAAAAAATTTATAAGCCCCGGTTTGAAGTAAATTTAAAGATTGATAATAAAACAAAAATTTTTTTTAAAAAACTTTTACCAAGTATTTTTTCTTCAGGTGTAACTCAAATTAATATTTTAATTGGAACTATCATTGCATCTTTTCAAGCTGGAGCTGTATCATATTTATATTATGCTGACCGAATTTATCAAATTAATCTTGCTATTGCAGGTATAGCAATAGGAACTGTCATACTTCCAAAACTATCCTCTTATATTGCTCAAAAAAAAATGAAGGATATTGATTTGATACAAAACAAGTCATTGGAACTTTCACTTTTTTTAAGTCTTCCTGCGATGGTAGGTCTTTTAATTGCTTCAGAAGAAATTGTTTCATCGTTATTTGGATATGGATCTTTTAACAAAGAAGGTGTTGAAAATTCCGCGAAAGCATTATTTTATTTTGCTTTAGGTTTACCTGCATTTTCACTCATAAAAATTCTCTCAAATTTTGTTTTTGCTAGAGACAATACAAAGATACCGTTTTATTTCTCGTTGATATCAGTTATCATTAACGCTTCAATAAGCATTTATTATTTTAGAGATTTTGGCTTTATAATAATTCCAATTGCAACATCTATTTCATCCTGGATAAATGCTTTATTATTATATTATTATTTAAATCATAAGAAATTTTTTAAAGTAAGTTTAAGTTTGATATTTCAATTTTTCAAAATAAGTTTTTCAGTTTTATTAATGGCTTTATTCCTTTTCAGCTCAATTAATTTTTTCAGTGTTCAATTAGAATATGATAGTAATTTTAAAGTTGTTTATCTTCTTTTATTAGTAATTTCATCAGCGATTATTTATTTTACAATATCCTTACTTACTAAAGCTTTCAAATTAAGTGATATTAAAATAAGATATTAAGATGCCACAAAAAAATATATTTTCAGGAGTTCAACCTACAGGTAATCTTCATTTAGGAAATTATATTGGTGCAATTAAAAATTTTGTAAAACTACAATCTGAAAATGACTCTAAATGTATTTATTGTGTTGTTGATTTACATGCAATTACTTCAAAACAAGACCCCAAAAAATTAAAAGACAATATCCTTGAGACGACTGCAGTTTTTTTAGCAAGCGGAATTGATCCAAGCAAAAGTATAATTTTTAATCAATCTATGGTACCTGCTCATTCGGAGGGAACATGGATACTGAGCTGTATTGCAAGAATGGGTTGGTTAAACAGGATGACCCAATTCAAAGAAAAAGCAGGCAAAGATAAAGAGAAAGCAAGTGTGGGATTGTATATTTACCCAATTTTAATGGCAGCTGATATTCTTTTGTACGATGCAACTCATGTTCCTGTTGGCGAAGATCAAAAACAACATTTAGAACTTACAAGAGATATTGCCCAAAAATTTAATACAGATTTTAAAGTACAAGATTTTTTTAAATTACCCGATCCTCTGATACAGGAAAAATTCTCTCGTATTATGAGTCTTAAAGATGCAAAAAATAAAATGAGCAAATCAGACCCATCTGATGCTAGTCGTATAAATCTTACTGACACAGAAGAACAAATCCATAATAAAATTAAAAAAGCAAAAACTGATACGAAATCATTTCCTGCAAATGAAAAAGATTTAAATGAAAGACCAGAAATTGAAAATTTGATAGGTATATATTCAAGTTTAAAATCTCAAAATATTACAGACACATTAAACGAATTTCAGGGAAAAAATTTTTTAAATTTTAAAGAAAAACTATCAGAGGTTGTGATAGAAAATATTTCACCTATTTCAAAAGAGATATCAAAATTAAAATCAGATAAGGGTCATATTCTTCAAGTTTTAAAAGATGGAAGTGAAAAAGCTGAAGCAATCGCTTCAGAGAAAGTAAAAAAAATTAAAGAAATTATTGGCTTTTAAAAATATTTTACTTTAAAAAACGTCTTCAATTACTATATTAATCTAATGTTTATACAGACACAACAAACTCCAAATCCCAATTCTTTAAAATTTCTCACTGAAAAAAAGGTTTCATTAGTTGGCCCTATTGAATTCAAAGATAAAAGTGAGACATCTGTCAGTCTTATTAAAAATATTTTATCAATAAACGGAGTAACTGGAATTTTCTTATCTGATGATTATTTATCAGTTAATAAAGACTCAAATTTTGAATGGGAAGATCTTAAACACATAATAATTTCGTACATCAATGATTTTTATGACCAAGGTAACGAATGTATAATTTCAGAAAAAAAATCTGAAAATTCAGAGGAACTATCAAGTGTTAAAAATACAATTATCAAAATACTTGAAACCAAGGTCAGACCTGCAGTTGCTAGAGATGGAGGTGATATTAAATTTAAAGATTTTAAAGATGGGAAAGTAATTGTGGAGTTACAAGGAAGTTGTTCTGGTTGTCCAAGCTCTACATTAACGCTTAAAAAAGGTGTTCAAAATCTCTTATGTCATTATGTGCCTGAAGTGAAGGAGGTTGAGGCAATATGAAAAAAGATTTATTTTCAGGTTTATCAAAGAAAAATTTTGATTTAAAAAAATTTAAAGAATTAAAAAGAATTTTATCAAAACAAGGTATCGTAATAAAAAGAAAACCTTTTTCGAGTATAAATTTTAGATTTGATGAGTTTAAGTCGTTATATCTTACTGGAATAGCTTCTTTTTTAATAGTAATGTTCTCTTTTATAATACCATTGTCAGTCGATATTGATAATCAAATAGCAAGTAATAACGATTCTAAAATAAATAATTCAAAAGCAGATTTTGAAAAAGTTTTAAGTGGGGAAAGTATTGATGATAAAGAAAAGGTTGATGAAGGTCTTGATTTATCAAACATACTTGAGGATGTGTTTAAATTTGATGAATTGCCAGAGGATACAGTACGATTAAGTGCTTCTACAATTGAGCAATTGTTTAAAGATACCAATTATTCTTTATCTGAAGTTAGACGTACTAAAAAAGTTAAACCCATAAGACTTTCTTTGCTACCCAATGAAATGAAATCAATCGAAAACTCAGGAAAAAGAAAAAACTTGTTTATAAAAATTATATTGCCATTAGTTCTTGAGGAAAATAATAGGATTATTATTGATAGAAAAAAACTGTTTACAATTTTAAATAAAAATAAAAATTCAAAAGATGAAATCAAGTGGTTAAATCAAAAATTTAAGCAATATGGAGTTGTAAACAAAGATCTTGCAACTTTAAAAGTTAGAATGGATATAATCCCCGTATCTCTTGCAATTGCTCAAGCTGCTAAAGAGTCTGGTTGGGGTACATCAAGATTTGCTATTGAGGGAAATGCATTGTTTGGCCAATGGACTTGGTCAGGAGAGGGTATTAAACCAGCTGGAGCTGATACAAACGCAACTTACAAAGTGATGAAGTTTAATGTGCTAAAAGCATCAGTCAGAGCTTATCAAAGAAATTTAAATACACATTCAAGTTATAAGAAATTTAGATTTATAAGGGCGCAGTTAAGAGATGATAACAAAAAATTAGATAGTTTGAAACTCGCGGAATATTTAGATAATTATGCTCAAACAGGAACCGAATATACGAAGGTATTAAAACAAATCATCCAACAAAATCAATTAAAAGATTTTGATGAAGTTAAACTACTTCCTCTTAGTGTAAAATATAAAAATATTATTTAGGAATTTGAACTGTAAATTGGTGACCAAACCACTTCCATTTACCATTTTCATTTAAAGAACAATTCAATCTTCCCCTTCTAAAAGTAAATTTTTCTCTAAAAGAAATTTTCATAACATTATCTTCATTGACTGAAATATTAGGATTACCCCAATTATCACCTTCATTAGAAAAACAATTTATATTCTTTATGTTTTTTTGATTATCAAAAAATTCAATTTCAACCGATGGAGGATTATTATTTACTAGCACGTACTTATCCTCGGGTTTAAAATTTTTATATTGCAAAGGCAAGTATTTGATAATAGAGCTGAATCTTTCCATTTTTCCATAATTTTCATTAATAGGAAATCTTGGTAATTCATATTTATCTTTTGTGCTGTCTATTACTCCTGAGTGTTGTCCAAAAGCATATTTGAAATTTTTTTTAATAAAATTTTTTTGTTGTAAAGAATATTCACCAAAAGGATATGAAAAAAAGATTGGATTATATCCTAAATTTGTATTGAAAATTTCAATTGATTTATTGATATCAACTTTAAAATCAGAAAATGAAAAATTTATTAGATATTCGTGAGTATGCGAATGATTACCTATAAAAGCAAAATTTTCTTTCTCAACTTCTTTAATTTGTTCCCAGGTCATATAACCCCTTTTTCCAATTGGTTCTGTAGAAACAAAAAGAATAAAAGGTATTTCATTCTTTTTCAAAATTGGCCATGCATTTTCATAGAAAGATAAAAATGCATCGTCAATAGTTAATAGTATCTTCTTGTTATCTTTAGGTTTATCAAATTCTTCACTAAATAATTTTGGATCATAAAACTCAAAACCATTATTTTTAATGGCGACAATGTGCTCTAAAAAAATATTCATTCTGATATTTGTTGATGGGTATTTATTTTCTTCAAATCTATGATACATTATTGAGAGAACTCCTTGATCATCTGGATTGTATTGTGTCACCTCTTCAGATGATATATTTGAGTGAAAAAAAATGAGCAAAAACAAAATCACAGATTTAATTGTGGATGCAGCAAGTGATAAAATTTTATTTAAACTCATTTCTAAAGACAAGATTTATACTAATGAGTACGAAAACTGTAGAAAAAATTTTGATAAATTTTCTGTTTTATTAATGAATTTTCTAACAAAAAAACAATACACCTTCAAAAAGATAAGAAATGTTTTCATCAATCAAGGCCCTGGCAAATACACAAGTATAAGAACCTCAATGGCAATTATTAAGGCTTTACAGCTTGTTTATGGTTTTAATTATTATGGTTTTAACAATAAAGATAAAGTTGATGGAGATCATATGAAAATTTTACAATTATTCAGGCAAAAAAAATTGATAAAAAATTTGATTAAACCACTTTATTTGAGTTAAAATATAATATGACAGATTCAATTGAAAAAAAATGCATTGCAAATGGTGTTAAACTTACTGATCAACGAAAAACAATTGCAAGAGTAATATCTGAGTCAAAAAAGACATATGGAGAGGCTGATCACCCTGATGTAGATGAACTTTACAAAAGAGTTTCAGATATAGATCCTAAAATTAGTATCGCAACTGTTTATAGAACCGTAAAACTTTTTGAGGAGTCTGGTATTTTAATGAAACACGATTTTAAAGATGGAAAAGCCAGATATGAATTAAATGATGACCACAATCATTTAATAGACATTAAATCTGGAAATATAATAGAATTCACAGATGAAGAAATCGAAAAAATTCAAAAAAGAATAGCTGAAAAACATGGTTATAAACTAGTAGACTCCAAGCTTGAACTTTATTGTGTTAAAAAATAATTACATTAATGGCAAATAAAATATTCATTAAAACTTTTGGATGCCAGATGAATGAATATGACTCCAATAGAATTTTTGATACTGTAAAAAAAATTGGTTTTTCTAAAACATCTGATCAAACTGATGCAGATTGTTATCTTATTAATACATGTCATATAAGAGATAAAGCAAAAGAAAAAGTTTATCATGAAGTGGGTAGGGTAAAAAAAATTTTTAGGAATAAGAAAAAACCAATACTCGTTGTTGCAGGATGCGTCGCTCAAGCAGAAAATGAAGAAATGCTAAAAAGAGAACCTTATATTGATATAGTTGTAGGTCCTCAATCTTATCACAAAATAAATTCTTTAATTTCAAATTATAAAAAGGATCGTAAAGAACTTACAGAATTTGAAACTGAGGATAAATTTGATTATTTAGATAGGATTAAGAATACGTCTAGTAAAGTATCATCATTTCTCACAATCCAAGAAGGATGTGATAAGTTTTGTAGTTTTTGTGTAGTTCCCTATACACGTGGCCCTGAATATTCAAGGCCTTTTGAAAAAATTATTTTAGAGGTTCAAGACTTGGTTAAAAGTGGTGCAAAAGAGATAATTTTACTTGGACAAAATGTAAATGCATATTCATTCGAGGGTAAATCAAAAGTATATAGATTATCAGATTTAATAAATGAGTTAGAAAAATTTACAGAAATTAAGAGAATTAGGTATACAACCTCTCATCCAAGGGACATGACTGATGATTTAATTGAGTGTTATTCAAACTCTAAAAAATTACAACCATTTGTTCATTTACCAATTCAAAGTGGTTCAGACAAAGTTTTAAAATTAATGAACAGAGGCCACAAAGTTGAAAAATATTTTGAGATCCACGAAAAACTAAAAAAAATAAATTCAACAATTAAATTTTCAAGTGATTTTATCATTGGGCATCCAGGGGAAACTGAGAAAGATTTTAACGACACATTAAATTTTTTAAATGAAATTAAATTTATCAATTCTTATTCGTTTATATTTAGTCCAAGACCAGGAACACCTGCGTCTAATTTAGATCTAATTGACCATGAAGTTGCAAAAGATAGACTTATAAAAGTTCAAAAAATTCTTTTTAAATATCAATTAGAGCACAATGAGTCTTTTTTAGGAAAAAAAATTGATGTGCTTGTTGAAAATAGAATGAAAAAAAATCAGATGTATTTTGGAAGAAATAAGTATCTCAATGGAGTGATATTTGATGGAAATGATAAGCTTATAGGGAAAACTGTAAAAATAAAGATTGATAAAGTAAATCAAAATAATTTATTTGGAAAAATAGATTTAAATTCAGATATGAAGGCTGCTTGATCTTGAACAATCCTTTATTAAATAAATTAAATAAAGATCTCAAATTTGTTTATTCTGATAATGACACCTTGAGTATCATATTTAATAATAATGAAATTTTAATGGGTGTTGTGGGTGAATTTAACAATAATTTAAAAGAGCTAGAAAAAATTACAGAGACAAAAATTTATTCAAGAGGAAACTCTATATTGGTCAAAAGCTCTAGTACAAAAAATGAATTAGTTAAAAACGCTATAATTTTTCTAACAGATTTGCTAATTTTAAATGGATCGATTGAAAAAAAAGATATAGTTTCTTCAATAAATAAATTTATGATAAATGAAAAAACAGACAAAAAAATTGAATACATAATAAAAACACCCAAAAAGTCTGTTATTCCAAGATCAGAGAAACAAAAAAATTATGTAAGAGCTTTAAGAGAAAGCGATATTATTATTTCTTGTGGTCCAGCAGGAACAGGGAAAACTTTTTTGGCCGTTGCTGTAGCTCTAACAATGTTATTGGATAAAAAGATTGAAAGAATAATTTTATCAAGACCAGCAGTGGAGGCGGGTGAAAGGTTAGGTTTTCTACCTGGAGATATGAGAGAAAAAGTAGATCCCTATCTAAGACCTTTATATGACTCACTTTACGATCTGTTAGATTTCGAAAAGATTCAAAAAAGAATTGAAATTGGTGATATCGAAATTGCTCCTTTAGCATTTATGAGAGGAAGAACATTAAAAAATTCTTTTGCAATTTTAGATGAGGCTCAAAATGCAACTGATACACAAATCAAAATGTTTTTAACTAGGATTGGTGAAAATTCCAAAATTGTTATTAATGGAGATCCCTCACAAATTGACCTACCAAATAAATCTCTGTCAGGATTAAATAGATCAAAAAAGCTTCTTGGACATCTTAACGAGATTTCAGTTGTAGATTTTGACTACTCTGACGTTGTAAGACACCCACTAGTTTCAAAAATAGTAAAAGCTTATTCTGATCAAAACAAAGATTAATGATTAAAGCCGAAATAGTTGTTGATTTCCCAAAATGGAAAACAAAAATTAAAAATCCAAGTCTTTATTTAAAAAAAAAAATAAAAAAACTTTCTTGTGTAAAATCATTAAAAAAAAAGAGTTTCCAGTTCACTTTATTATTAACTGACAAAACTTTTATAAAAAAACTTAATAAAAGATTTCGAAAAAAAAATAAAGAAACTGACGTTTTGTCTTTTCCCATTAAAAGTCATTTTAATAAAAATTATAAAGGAGATATAGCTATTTGTTATGAAGTTATAAATTTAAGGTCAAAAAAAACAAATTTTAATATTGAATTTGATAAAATGTGGATTCACGGTCTTTTACACTTGCTCGGTTATGATCATGTCAGACAAAAAGATTACAAGCAAATGTTAAGAAAAGAGCAAGACATTTTAAAACGAGTAAATTAAATTTGACAAGAAATTATTCTAAGAATTCTACTTTTTACTTAGTGCCATTTATTTGTGGATTAGTTTCAACATTTAGTCTGCCACCATATAACTTTTTTTTTCTTAATTTTATTTCTTTTCCATTTTTACTTTTAATCTATCTGAATTTGGAAATTAAAAAGGGCTTATCATCTTTTCTTTACGGATGGATTTTTGGTTTTTCATACTTTTTTTCAAATATTTATTGGATAGCAAACTCATTAACTGTTGAAGAAATATTCAAGCCCTTAATTCCTTTTGCAATTACAATAATTCCTCTATTCCTAGGTATCTTTTATGGAATATCTTTTTTAATTTTTTTTTATTTTAAGCCGAGAAAAAAAATTAAGAGCATTTTTTTATTTGCTTTAATATTTTCACTCATAGAATATTTGAGGGGCCATATACTTGGAGGTTTTCCTTGGAACTTGATCTCTTTTAGTTTAGTTGAAATTAATGAATTTACACAAATCTTGTCATATGTAGGAACATATTCTTTAAATTTATTAGTTGTAACAATTTTTTTAGTCCCTGCAGTCATTTTATTTGACGTGCCGTCAAAAGCAAAATTAATAACAGTTTTATTTACAGTAACTTTAATTGTATCAAATTTAATTTTTGGTAATTTGGTTTTAAACAAACACAATAACACACCAAATAGTCCGATGAATACTATAGTAAAAATTATCTCGCCTAAAATTGATTTAAAAAGATTTTTTGATGGAACAGATCCTTCTTTAGTAATAAAGGATTTGGCAGAAATAGGAAATATTGATAGTAGAGACGCTCTTTATATTTATCCAGAGGGAATATTACCATCAATAAATCTTAATGAAATTCAAGATTACTCTTCGGTATTTGGAAATTATTTTCAGAATAATCATAAAATTATAATTGGTATTACTAGATATAAAGAATCAGAAATTTTCAATTCTATGGCTCTACTTGATAACGATTTAAAATTGATAAGTGTTTATGATAAAAATAAACTTGTTCCTTTCGGTGAGTATTTGCCATTTGAAAATTTTTTGAAGAATTATGGTTTTAAAAAAATTACTCAAGGATACCAATCTTTCAGTTCTGCAAGTGAGAGAGATTTAATAAAAATGAACGATACAAAATTTCTTCCTCTTATATGTTATGAAATTATTTACTCAGGAGGTCTTTACAAATATTCTGATAATTATGATTTTATCATAAACATTTCAGAAGACGGATGGTTTGGGAAATCAATTGGTATAGATCAACATTTTTATCATTCTATTTTTAGGTCTATCGAAGAGGGCAAAAATATAATTAGATCTGCGAACAATGGAATTTCAGCATATATTGATAGTAAAGGACAAATTATAAAAAAAATTGAATCAACTCAAAAGGGAGTAATTGAAATCGACACTTATAAAAAAGGATCAAAAACAATCTTTAGTTCATTTGGAAATAAGATTTTCTTTTATTTACTTATTTTTTATATTACGGTTATTTTTTTATTAAAAATAAAGGAAAGACAATGAAAAAAAATTATTTATTTACTAGCGAATCCGTCTCCGAAGGTCATCCAGACAAAGTTTGCGATAGAATTTCTGATATGGTTGTAGATACTTATTTAGGTGCTGAGCCACAATCAAGAGTAGCTTGCGAGACTTTAACAACAACTAATAAAGTAGTGCTTGCAGGAGAAGTTAGAGGTCCGAAAATCAAAAAAGACGATTTAATTGAAAAGGTAAGGCATTGTATAAAAGATATTGGTTATGACCAAGATGGTTTTACATGGAAAGAAGCAACTAAAATTGAAAGTCATCTACATGCTCAATCAGCCGACATAGCAATGGGAGTTGACTCATCCGGTAACAAGGATGAAGGAGCTGGAGACCAAGGAATTATGTTTGGTTACGCATGCAATGAAACTGATGTTTTAATGCCTGCACCTATACATTATTCACATAAGATTTTAAGATTGATGGCTGCGGATAGAAAATCTGGAAAATTAAAAAACATTGAGCCAGATTCTAAAAGTCAAATTACAATTGAATATAAAGATGGTAAACCAGCAAATGTTAAATCTGTAGTTATCTCTACTCAACACTCTGCAGATGTTGATCAATCTCAGGTTAGAAAATTAGTAATACCATACATTGAAAAATCTATACCAAAAAATCTTTTAAATAATTTAGATGAAAAAGAAATCTATATTAATCCAACAGGAAATTTTGTTATTGGTGGACCTGACGGAGATAGTGGTCTTACTGGTAGAAAAATTATTGTCGATACATATGGGGGTGCCGCACCACATGGCGGTGGAGCTTTTTCTGGTAAAGATCCAACTAAAGTTGATCGATCAGCTGCGTATGCTTCAAGATATTTAGCAAAAAATGTTGTTGCTTCAAAGATTGCTGATAAGTGTTTGATACAACTCGCTTATGCTATTGGAGTATCGAAACCATTATCCATCTATGTTGATTTATTCGATAATGATGAAGAAAAAAATAAACATGTAGAAAAATTGATAAGTGAAAATTTTGATTTAAGCCCTAGAGGCATAAGAGAAATGCTGGGTTTAAATAAACCGATTTATGAAAAATCAGCTGCATATGGTCATTTTGGAAGAGAACCAGAGGAAGATGGTTCTTTTTCTTGGGAAAAAACAGATAAAAAATCGGTATTTACAAAGTAAAAAGTTGAAAAAATAGTTAAAAATAACTATATATTTCTTAAATCGTTGAATTTAAAAAATGGGCTTCGGCCCATTTTTTTTTGGAGAAGAATGTTAAATAAAAGAGCAGATAAATTAGAGTTACTTAGAATTGCCGAAGCAGTTGCGCTTGAAAAATCTATTGATAAAGAATTGATTATTAATTCAATGGAAACAGGAATCGCAAAAGCTGCAAAGTCTAAGTTTGGAAACGAAAATGAAATAAAAGTTTCAATTAATAGAGATAGTGGGGATATTGAACTATTTAGAAAGTTGGTAGTTGTTGAAACCCCAGAAAATACTAACACAGAAATAAGCCTTAAAGATGCAGAAAAGTACGGTGAAAAAAAAATTGGAGATGAAGTTTTACAACCTCTACCATCCTTCGATTTCGGAAGAATCGCAGCTCAAACTGCAAAACAAGTAATTAGTTTTAATGTAAGGGAAGCAGAAAGAGAAAGACAATTTAACGATTTTATTGATAAAAAAGATTCGATATTGAGTGGAATTGTGAAAAGGTTAGAATTTGGAAATGTAATAGTCGACTTAGGTAGAACAGAAGCAATAATACAAAAAAACGAGATGATCCCAAGAGAGAATATAAAAGCTGGTGATAGAGTAAAGGCTTACTGTTACGATGTAAGAAGAGAACAAAGAGGTCAACAAATCTTCTTATCTAGAGCACATGCAAAATTTATGGAAAAATTATTTATTCAAGAGGTACCAGAGATTTATGATGGACTTATAGAGATTAAATCATCTGCTAGAGATCCAGGTAGTAGAGCTAAAATTTGTGTACAAGCTGTTGATACGTCTCTTGATCCAGTTGGTGCTTGTGTTGGTATGAGAGGAAGTAGAGTTCAAGCAGTAGTTAATGAGCTGCAAGGAGAAAAAATTGATATTGTAAATTGGTCCGAAGATCCTGCTTTAGTTGTTTCAAATGCTTTGTCTCCTGCTGAGGTTCAGAAAGTAATTGTAGACTCAGAACAAAAGAAAATGGATGTAATTTTAACTGAGGAAAATCTTAGCAAAGCCATCGGTAGAAGAGGACAAAATGTAAGATTAGCAACAAAACTTTTGAATTACGAAATCAATATAATGACTGATAAAGAGGATTCAGAGAGAAGGCAGTTAGATTTTAAAGATAAAACAGATACCTTAATGAAAAATCTTGAAGTGGATGAAACATTAGGTCAACTACTTGTAGCGGAAGGCTTTTCAACAATTGAGGAAATAAAAGATAGTGAAATAGACAAACTAGCTAAAATAGAAGGTATAGAAGAGGAAACAGCTAAAGAGTTAGTCCAAAGAGCAAAAGAGTTTTACCAAAAAGATCAAGAGGAAATACAACAGAAGATTAAGGATCTTGGAATTCAAGCTGACTTAACTGAACATAAAGGTCTTACACCAGGTATGCTTTTAACTCTTGGTGAGAAAAAGATTTTGTCATTAAATGACTTTGCAGATCTGGCCTCTGATGAATTAATAGGCGGTTTTGATATCATCAAAGGTGAAAGAATTAAAATTAAAGGTTATCTAGAAGATTTTGCTCTTTCAAGAAAAGAGGCAGATGATTTAATAATGTCAGCTAGAGATAAAATTTATAAAAACTAGAAATGAGAAAAAATGGAAACAAAAAAAACAAAACTAACAATATCAGGAAAACCCAGAAAAAATTTATATGATAAACAGGGATTAACAAACAATAAAAATAAGCAAAAGTTTGTTACTGAGAAAAAATTTTCAAAACCATTTAATAAAAACAATCCTTTATCTTCAAAGTTTCCAAAAAAACCTTTTTCCGGGAAACCATCTTTCCCTCCTAAAACAGGAAAACCGTCTTTTCCATCAAAAGTAAGTGATTATGAAAGAAGGAAACTTGCTGAGCAAAGAGCAACAAAAAAAATAAAAGGGGATGCAAAAGATAAAGATAATAAAAATAAATTTTCAACTAAAAAGAGGGAATTAAAACTCACCGTTTCTAGAGCCTTAAGTGAGGATTTAGAGTTTAGATCAAGAAGTTTGGCCTCAATAAAAAGGGCAAGAGAGAAAGAACTCAGAGAAACTAAAAATACGAGAGATGATGAAAATTCAAAAAATGTAAAAAGAGAGATTAGCATACCAGAGCTTATTACAATAAGAGATCTTGCAAATCGAATGGCCGAACAATCTTCTAACATTATTAAGCATTTAATGGGAATGGGTGTTACAGTGACTATAAATCATACTATTGACTCTGACACCGCAGAGTACCTAGTCAAAGAATTTGGCCATATTCCTTTAAAGGAAAAAAAGGCAGAAGAGATAGTAAGTAAAATTAAAGACATAAAATCTGAAAATCTTCAAAACAGACCTCCAATAATAACTGTCATGGGTCATGTAGATCATGGAAAAACTTCTGTATTAGATGTGCTTAGAAGCACAAATGTTGTTTCGGGTGAACATGGGGGAATTACTCAGCATGTAGGCGCATACCAAATAATTCATAAAAATGAAAAAATAACCTTTATAGACACACCTGGTCACGCTGCATTTACAGAAATGAGGGCGAGAGGTTCAAAGTTGACAGATATTGTTGTGTTAGTAGTAGCTGCAGACGACGGGGTCAAACCCCAAACAATAGAGTCGATTAAGCATGCTAAGGCAGCAAAGGTGCCTATTGTTGTGGCAATTAATAAATGTGATTTACCAGATGCTGATCCTCAAAAAATTAAAAATCAGCTTTTAGAGCACGAATTAATCGCTGAAGATTTGTCAGGAGACACACTAATGGTAGAAATTTCTGCAAAAACAAAAAAAAACATTGATAAACTTTTGGAGTCTATAACTTTACAAGCTGAACTTTTAAATTTGAAAACAGATTTTGATAATAAAGCTACTGGTATTGTTTTAGAGTCAAAAATTGATATTGGGAGAGGTCCAATTGCAAACATAATTGTGACATCTGGAAAATTAAAAAAAGGGGATCATTTCGTATGTGGACCTCAATGGGGAAAGGTAAGAGCGATAATCGATGACACTGGAAAATCTGTTGACCAAGCTTTGCCATCTACACCAGTCGAAATATTAGGAATAAGTGGGGCTTCAAAATCTGGTGATGATTTTTTAGTTCTTGACACAGATAAAGAGGCTAAGGTTTTAAGTGAGGCAAGAATAAATGAAGCTCAATCTAAAAAGAGCCAAGTTTCAATTATAACTCAAGACTCTGCTTTTAAAGATCAAACAAGTGAGGAATTAAACATTATAATAAAGTCAGATGTCCATGGTTCATCCGAAGCAATTAAAAATGCTGTAAATTTAATAAAACATGATGAAGTAAAACCAAAAATTATTTTATCAGATGTTGGAATGGTAACTGAAACTGACGTAAATTTAGCAAAAGCTTCAAACGCTGTTCTCATAGCCTTTAATGTAAAGCCAAGCAAAGAAGCCAAAAAAATTGCTGAGCAAAGTGCGGTAAAAATTTCGTCTTTTAATATCATTTATGAATTAATAGATTTCGTAAAGAGTAAAATGTCTGGTTTGCTCTCGCCAGACGTGGAGGAAAGCGTAACTGGTTCAGCGGAAATTTTAGAAATTTTTAAAGTCTCAAAAGTTGGTAAAGTTGCTGGCTCAAAAGTAACAACAGGTGAAATAAATCAAGACTCTCTAGCTAGAGTTATCAGAGATGGAGCAGTTGTTTTTACAGGAAAAATTGGATCAATTTTTAGGGAAAAAAATCAAACAAAACAAGTTACAGAAGGCTTAGAATGTGGGATAACCTTGAAAAATTTTAATGATTTTCAGAAGAAGGATATCATTGAGGCCTACAACTCAAAAACAACAGAAAGATCAGTATAATGGGAAAATTAGGAAAACCAATTACCCAAAGGCAGCTTAGAGTTGGCGAGATGATTAAGCAAGCTTTAAGTATGATTTTTTTAAAGGATGAGGCAAAACTTCCAAATGTGCAAACTAAAGGAATAACAGTGACTGAAGTAAGAATGAGTCCAGACCTTAAAACGGCAAAAACTTTCGTCTTACCTCTTGGTGGAATAAATTCTGATGAAACTGTGGAAATTCTAAAAGAATTTTCTTTTGTAATAAGAAAAACTTTATCAAAAAAAATTAATATGAAGTTTTTACCAAAACTTCTATTTGTTAAAGACGAGTCTTTCGATTATGCTGAAAAAATTGAGAATTTAATTAAACAAACAAATAAATAGGAAAGAAATGAACAAAAAATTAAGAGAAGTTGCTTTACATGAAAAAGACACTGGATCTTCAGAAGCACAAATTGCTTTATTAACTGATAAAATTGAAAATTTATCAGCTCATATGAAGAAATTTAAAAAAGACAAACACTCCTCTGTAGGACTGTTAAAAGCAGTAAATAAGAGAAAGAAATTATTAGATTATCTTAAAAAAAATAAATCTGATGCTTATAAAAATATATTAACTAAATTAAACCTAAGGAAATAAATGTTTAAAGTTTTTAAAAAAGAAATAAGTTTTGGGGGGAAGAAAATCACCCTTGAAACAGGAAAGGTTGCTCGTCAAGCAGATGGAGCAATAATAGCAACTTGTGGTGAGACTGTAGTTTTAGCAACGGCCGTGGGTGCAAAAAAAGTAAATCCAGATGTAGATTATTTTCCTTTATCGGTAAATTACCAAGAAAAATATTACGCTGCTGGTAAAATACCTGGAGGATACTTTAAAAGGGAAGCAAGACCTACAGAGAGCGAAACTCTTATCTCACGATTGATTGATAGACCTATTCGACCTTTGTTTCCAGATGAATTTAAAAATGAAGTACAAGTGTTACCCACAGTAATTTCATATGACAAAGAAAATGAAGCTGATATTTTATCAATTATTGCATCTTCGGCTGCATTAGCTATTTCGGGAATGCCTTTTTTAGGACCAGTTGGCGCGTCAAGAGTTGGTTTTATAGATGGAAAATATGTTTTAAATCCATCAAAAAAAGATTTAAAGAATTCAAAACTAGACTTAGTCGTAGCAGGGACGAAAGACGCTGTTTTAATGGTAGAGTCCGAAGCAAGTGGCCTTACAGAACAACAAATGTTGGATGCTGTCAAATTTGGTCATGAGGGATTTACACCAGTTATAAAAATGATCGAGGATTTAGCAAAGGAGTGTAAAAAACCTGACTGGGTTGTTGAGAAAAAAGATTTGTCATCTGTAAAGAAAAAATTAGAGAGTGAATTTACTAAAGACTTGAAAAAAGCCTTCTCAATTAAAGACAAACAAGAGAGATCAAATTTAATATCTGAGGTTACAGAGAAAGCAAAAAAACTTTATGAAGAGGATGAGAACTTTACAGAGCTGGATGTTATGCACGAGCTTAAAGATATTGAAAAAGGAATTGTAAGAACTGATATTTTAAAAAACAAGAATAGAATTGATGGAAGAGGACTTGCTGATGTAAGGCCAATAATGTGTGAGGTTGGAATACTTCCAAGAGTTCATGGTTCAGCACTATTTACTAGAGGAGAAACACAGGCAATTGTTACTACTACACTCGGTACTTCAGATGATGAACAAAGAATTGAAAGTTTGGATGGCCTACAAAGGGAAAGATTTATGCTTCATTACAATTTCCCACCATTTTCTGTTGGTGAGACTGGTAGAATAGGTACTGGAAGAAGAGAAATAGGTCATGGAAAATTAGCATGGAGAGCAATCAACTCTTCATTACCTTCTAAAGAAAGCTTTCCATATACTTTTAGAATAGTTTCTGAAATTACTGAGTCGAATGGATCCTCTTCAATGGCAACAGTTTGTGGTTCGTCTCTAGCTTTAATGGATGCAGGAGTTCCAATTAAGGAGCCAGTAGCAGGTATTGCAATGGGGTTAATTAAAGAGGGAAATGATTTTAGTGTACTCTCAGATATTCTTGGGGATGAAGATCATCTTGGGGATATGGATTTTAAAGTAGCTGGAACTAAAGACGGAATTACTTCTTTACAAATGGACATCAAGATTACAGGAATTACTTTTGAGATTATGGAACAAGCGCTGAAACAAGCTAAAGATGGTAGAATTCATATCTTAGGAGAGATGAATAAAGCTTTGGCCAAATCAAGAGACAACGTGGGTAAACACACTCCAAAAATGGAAAAAATTACAGTTGATAAAAAAGATATTGCAACTGTTATTGGCAAAGGTGGAGCCACAATAAGGGAAATAGTTGAAAAATCAGGAGCAAAAGTAGATGTTAATGATGAAGGGATAGTAACTGTAGCAGCGCCAGATGAAGATTCTAGAAACAAAGCTATGCAAATGATCAAAGATTTAACAGCAAAAGCTGAACTTAATAAAATTTATAATGGTAAAGTTATGAAGATTATGGAGTTCGGAGCCTTCGTAAATTTCTTAGGAAAACAAGATGGTCTTGTGCATATTTCAGAGCTTGCGGATAAGAGAGTAGCTAAAGTTACTGACGTAGTTAAAGAGGGGGACGAGGTTAAAGTAAAAGTTATCGGCTTTGATAGAGGAAAAGTAAAATTGTCCATTAAACAAGCTGCTATATAAATTTTTTTAAAAAGAGATCTATCTTACTGAATATGAAAAATAAGTTGGATTATATCATAAAAAAAATTCAGCACATAGAGAGAATCCAAATATTAGAATTAGGAGTTCAAAGGGGATATTCCACAAAAAAATTTATTGATTTATGTGAGTCAAACAATGGTTTTTTAACTTCAGTTGATATTAAAGATTGTTCAGATGTAGTTAAAAGTGATAGATGGAAGTTTATCCATTCCAGCGACGATAATTTTCAAGAAGTTGATAAATATATTAAAAATAAATTAGACTTCATTTTTATAGATTCTTTACATGAGCCAAATCATGTAGAAAAAGTTTTTTATCATTATTATAGTTTTTTAAAAAAAGGAGGTATTTGTATAATAGACGACATAAGTTGGCTTCCTTACTCTAAAAATCAGGAGAGAGATAAAGAATTTAGTGAGTACATTAATAGATCAACATTTAAAAAGATCCTTGAAATATTTAATCAGAATAAAAAAAATTTTGATTTAGAGTTCTATTTCAGAGACTCTGGCTATGCAATTATTACAAAAAATGAAGAAAATTATTTGAATAAATCGAAAAAAATAAAGTCGAGAGAATTTGGAATAAAAAATTTGCTTAGAAAAATTTATAAAAGAAAACCTATTAATTAATATTTTTCAAAATATCAAAACCCACCTCTCCAATTATTTTTATCATTGAAATGATCTTTTTCATTTTTGGAAGTTGGTCTAAATAAGTACATTAAAACAACCAGCAACACAAAGACTGATAGAAGAATTTCTACCATAACTTAGGACATATTTTTTGGATCAGGCATCCCTACTTTGTTATAACCAGCATCAACATAATGAATTTCACCAGTCACACCCCCTCCTAGATCACTTAATAAATATAGGGCTGAATTTCCTACATCATGAATATCAACATTTCTTTTTAAAAAAGAATGATTTTCATTCCATTTATACAAGAACTTAGCATCACCAATTGCAGATGCAGCAAGCGTTTTAATTGGACCAGCACTAATTGCATTTACTCTAATTCTCTTAGAACCCAAATCCCTTGCTAAATATTTTACACTAGCTTCTAATGCAGATTTACAAACACCCATAACGTTATAATTTGGAATCGCTTTTGTAGATTCGTAGGTTAATGTTAGCATACTTCCTCCATCTTTCATTATCTTAGATGCTTCTTTTGCAACCTCTGTAAATGAAAAACATGAAATTAACATACTTCTTAAAAAATTTTCTCTAGTTGTATTGAGATACTCACCAGACAGTTCTGACTTATCTGAAAATGCAACTGCATGAACCACAAAGTCAATTTGACCCCATTGTTTTTTTATATCTTCGAATAATTTTACTACTTCTTCTTTTTTCTCAACATCGCAACTAAATGTAACTTTTGAATTTAATTTTTCCGCTAAAGGTATAACTCTCTTTTTAAGAGCATCCCCGAGGTAAGTGAATGCTAATTCTGCACCCGCTTCAGCTAATTTTTGAGATATTCCCCACGCAATAGACCTTTCATTTGCAACACCCATGATAAGTCCTTTTTTTCCTTTCATTAGATCCATAAATTAAACCTTTTCAAAAACTAGCGTTGCGTTAGTTCCACCAAAACCAAAACTATTAGACATTACTGAGTTTAAATTAACATCTTTTTCAACTTTGGTAACTATCGGATATTTTTTAGCCTCGTCATCCATGTCAGTAATATTTGCGGATGCTGCTATAAAACTATTTTTCATCATTATTAAACTATAAATTGCTTCATGAACTGAAGTAGCTCCTAAGGAGTGACCAGCTAATGATTTTGTTGAACTTATTTTTGGTTTATAATCTGTAAAAGTTTCTCCAACTGCTTTTAATTCGGTAATATCACCAACAGGTGTTGATGTTCCATGCGTGTTTATGTAATCAATTTTATTTTTTGCAGTACTTAAAGCCATTTTCATGCACCTGACAGCTCCTTCACCAGATGGTGCAACCATATCGTAACCATCAGAGGTAGCTCCATAACCAGTCAATTCTGCATATATTTTTGCACCCCGTGCTTTTGCATGCTCATATTCCTCTAGAACCAAAACTCCACCACCACCGGCTATCACAAATCCATCCCTTGTTTTGTCATAAGGTCTCGAAGCTTTTTCTGGTGTGTCATTATATTTTGAAGATAATGCAGTCATTGCATCAAACATAGCGGTCATGGCAAAATGAACTTCATCACTTCCCCCAGCAAAAATAATTTTTTGTTTTCCTAATTGAATTAATTCCATCGCATTACCAATGCAGTGTCCGCTAGTTGCGCATGCTGAACTGATAGTATAATTAACGCCTTTAATTTTAAATGGAACCGCTAATGTTGCAGAAGCAGTGCTTGACATAGTTCTTGGTACTACAAACGGACCCATCCTCTTTGGACTTTTTGCTCTAGTTTTATCAGCTGCTAAAATTACGTTTTCAATAGATGGTCCTCCTGAACCCATTATCATTCCCGTTGATATATTGCTCACATCTTTATCCTCTAAACCAGAGTCTTTAACTGCCTCTGCCATTGATATATAATTGTAAGCTGAGCCAGGTCCCATAAACCTAATAAATTTCCTATCAACATGGTCTTCAAGATTAATTTTTGGTTTTCCATGTATGTTACTTTTAAGATTATACTCTTTGTATTCGTCTGAAAAAGAAATTCCTGATTTAGAATTTAATAGAGATTGATAGACCTCATCTTGATTGTTTCCTAAACAAGAAACAACTCCAATTCCAGTTACAACTACTCTTTTCATTATTTAAATAAACCTACTTTTAAATTTTCTGTTGTATAAATTTGTTTTCCATCAGCTAATAGTATTCCATTAGCTAGCCCAACAGTCGCTCCTTCTTTTTTAAGAATTTTTTTCATATTTATTTCATAAATTGCTTTTTTGACATTTTTTAGAACTTCACCAGTAAACTTTACAGTGTTTACACCCAAAGCCCTTCCTCTTCCTGGATTTCCAAGCCAACCTAAATAAAATCCAACTAATTGCCACATCGCATCTAAACCTAAGCACCCTGGCATCACTGGATCTTTTTTAAAATGACAATCAAAAAACCAAAGATTATCTTTAATGTCCAGTTCAGCAATTATTAATCCTTTACTAAACGTACCCTTATTCTCGCTAATTTCAGTGATCCTGTCAAACATTAGCATCGGTGGTAAGGGAAGTTTCGCGTTACCTGGTCCAAAAAGATCTCCATTTCCGCAACTAATTAAATCCTCATATGTGTATGAGTTTTTTTTCATTTTTTGATAACCTTAATACTTGATTTAAACTAAATATAATATAGGTTTAGTTTAGAATTATTATAAATAACAATGCTTAATAATAGCCATTATATTGATAAATTAAGAAGCTCTGGCTTAAGACCTACCAAACAAAGAATTAAAATTTGTGAAATCTTATTTAATACTGAAAAGACTTTTCATTTTACAATAAATGATTTGGTAAAAAAAATTAGTAAAGCAACAAACGATAAAATTTCTTTAGCAACAGTTTACAACACGGTCCATGCTTTCAAAAAGAAAGGTTACTTAAAAGAGATACCGATAAATTCTGACCAAAGTTATTTTGATACCAATACGTCGCATCACCATCACTTTTATGATGAAAATCAAAAAGACTTAATAGACATAGATGATGCAGATGTAGAGCCAGTTAAAATCAATACAAGAATTCCTGGCAAAAAAATTAAGTCTGTTGAAGTCTTAGTCAAAGTCGAAGACGCAGAATAATTAAAATTCTACATTATAATAGTTCTAAACTGTTGACAAATTTATTTAGAATAATTATAAATTAATAAAGGAGATTAAATGAGCACTGAATTTAAAGACGGAAACTTCAAATCAAATGAATTAAGCAAATGTCCATTTACTGGGGCAGGTACATCAGCAAAATTTTCTGCTGGAAGAGGTCAAACAAACAGAGACTTTTGGCCAAATAGTTTAAACTTAAAAATATTAAGTCAACACTCCAATTTGACTAACCCCATGGATAAGAAGTTTAACTATTCAAAAGAATTCAAAAAATTAAATTACAAAGCACTTAAAAAAGATCTTAAAAAATTAATGACAGACTCTCAAGAATGGTGGCCAGCAGATTATGGTCATTATGGACCATTCTTTATCAGACTAGCTTGGCATGCTGCGGGAACTTACAGAACAGGCGATGGAAGAGGTGGTGCTGGAACAGGTAATCAACGTTTTGCACCTCTTAATGCTTGGCCGGATAATGTTAATTTAGATAAAGCAAGATTATTATTATGGCCAATCAAACAAAAATATGGAAAACAAATTTCATGGGCTGACTTATTTATTTTGGTTGGAAACGTTGCTTTAGAATCAATGGGTTTTAAAACTTTTGGTTTTGGAGCAGGGAGAGTTGATATTTGGGAGCCAGAGGATGATATCTACTGGGGATCTGAAAAAGAAATGCTAGGAGTAGAAAGATACAGTGGAAAAAGAGATTTAGAACAACCACTTGGAGCTTCACACATGGGGTTAATTTATGTAAATCCGCAAGGACCAGATGCAAACCCTGATCCATTACTTGCCGCTCATGATATTAGAGAAACTTTTGGAAGAATGGCAATGAATGACTATGAAACTGTTGCTTTAGTTGCTGGAGGTCATACATTTGGAAAATCGCATGGTGCTGCATCAGAGTCTCATAAAGGTCCAGACCCAGAAGCATCAAGAATTCAAGATCAAGCAACTGGATGGAATAGTAATTACAAATCAGGAAAAGGTGTTGATACTATAAGTAGTGGAATTGAAGGGGCTTGGACTCAGTCTCCAATTAAGTGGGACATGGGTTATTTTGATTGTTTATTCAATCACGAATGGGAACTTGCAAAAAGTCCTGCGGGAGCTCATCAATGGACACCCAAGCAAAATGGTCAAAAAATTAAAATGGTTCCTGACGCACATGACAAAAACAAAATGCATCCACCAATGATGCAAACAACTGATCTTTCACTAAGAATGGATCCATCGTACGGTCCGATTTCAAAACACTTCTTTAACAATCCCGATGAATTTGCAGATGCGTTTGCAAGAGCATGGTTTAAGTTAACTCATAGAGATATGGGTCCAAGAGCATGTTATTTAGGCAGTGAAGTTCCAAAAGAAGAATTAATTTGGCAAGATCCTATTAAAAAACCAAAATACAAATTAAAAGCAAAAGATATAAAAGATTTAAAATCTCAAATATCAAAATCAAAACTATCTGTATCTGAATTGGTAAGCACTGCTTGGGCATCTGCTTCAACTTACAGAGGATCTGATAAAAGAGGTGGAGCAAATGGTGCTAGAATAAGATTAGAACCTCAAATTAACTGGGAAGTTAATAACAATGGTAAGACAACAAAAGTAATTAGTGCACTTGAAAAAATCCAAAATAAATTCAACACTAAGAAAAAATCAGTTTCAGTAGCAGATTTAATAGTGCTTGGTGGAAACGTTGGAATAGAGATGGCTGCTAAAAAGGCCGGTAAGAAAATTGAAGTTCCATTTTCTCCAGGAAGAGGTGATGCTACTCAAGAGCAAACTGATGTTCACTCCTTTGGTTTATTGGAACCACAAGCTGATGGATTCAGAAACTACAATAAGGATGAAAAAACTAAAGTTTCAGCCGAGGAAAAATTAATTGATAAATCTCAACTAATGGGTCTTACAGCACCAGAGATGACTGTTTTGATAGGTGGAATGAGAGTTCTTGATACAAACGTTGATAACTCGAAAAATGGTGTTTTCACAAAAAAACCCGGAACGTTGACTAATGACTATTTCGTAAATCTTTTAGATATGAATACTACTTGGAAAGAAACAGATAGTTCAGAGCAGTTATTTGAAGGTAAAGACAGGAAAACTAATAAAGTTAAATGGCATGGTACAAGAGTAGACTTGATATTTGGCTCAAATTCTCAATTGAGAGCATTAGCAGAAGTTTATGCATGCAACGATTCATCTGATAAATTTATTAATGATTTTGTTTCAGCATGGACAAAAGTCATGAACTCTGACAGGTTTGATCTAAAATTAAACTAGAAAAATGGAAACTGCGATAAACACTCCCAAGGTATCTTTTGAAGATTTCTACGAAGTTCCAAATCTAAAATTTGATATTGATAGATTAAGAAAAGACTTAGAAATAATTCTTAAAGAAAAAAAATTTAATACGCCTGGGGTTACGCATTTTGGTGCTATCCCACTTAATCAAATACCGAATGATATTGACTCGATAAATGGAAATAAAATTAGAGGCAAATATTGGACTATTGCAGATGAGAGTGGAAAAGAGGTTTCAAGAGACGTTGATATAGACGAGTCAAAATATACGCAACTTTTACCGGAGTTTGAAAAAACTTATTTCAAGGAAGTTTATGAAACATTAAATAAAAAATTTAAGCTTGGAAGAGTAAGACTTTTATTAAAGGAGCCAAGGTCAACGCTTAGCTGGCATAAAGATCCTGAGTGCAGATTGCACGTACCAATTATTACAAATCAAGGGTGTTCTATGGTAATCGAGAACGTTGCAAAACACTTGCCAGCAGATGGTAAAGTTTGGATAACAAACAATACAAAATATCATAATTTTTTTAATGGAGGAGAACAGTCTAGAATACATTTAGTAGCATGTGTTTTAGAAAGTCCTTTTAAATAAATGGTCGAAGTTACAAAAGGTATATTTGAAGCAAGTAAAGAAATATACAGTAATAATAGAGGCTCAATATTAAGAACAATTGTTTATACAGTTGGTCACTTTGCAATAGCAATCACAGTTTTAATGTTAGTTGCAGATGTTTCTTTTATGATTGCTCTGACTGACGCTATAGTTGAACCTATCGCTAACTCTGTTTGGTATTTTATTTTAGACAAATGGTGGGCAAGTAAATCTAAAAAATAATCATTGAGAATGATTATTATTCAAATCAAATAATCGCATAAAAAATTTTTTTTTTGCAAACAATTATCATTATCACAATATTTTCTTGTAAATATTTTTTCAGCAATTATTTTTTCTTTTATGGAACTACAAAATTATAACTGTAAAAAATGTGGACTTACAATCTCTTCTACATGCTCCAAGTG
Source organism: uncultured Pelagibacteraceae bacterium (assembly GCA_902551755.1). GTDB lineage: Bacteria > Pseudomonadota > Alphaproteobacteria > Pelagibacterales > Pelagibacteraceae > Pelagibacter. The sequence continues at coordinate 177,004 of CACDEB010000001.1, read as the reverse complement.
TGATAGAAAAGTTGATGTAAAAGTTCTAGATGACGGATGTTTAGTTCAGTTAACTAAATGTGGTGATTGTGCTAATGTACCGGTTATCAAAGACGTTTGTTCACAACAAAAATAAATAAAGACCTCTAAAGCTTAGATAAAACATTATCTGCAGCTGATAGCTCACAGATTCCTGTTTCCTTTTCTACAGCTACGTATTTTATAACTTTATTTTCAATAATCATCGTATAACGACTAGATCTCATACCTAAACCTTTTGCATCTTTGTTTACTAATACTCCTAATTTGTTGGCAAAATCTCCAAAAGGATCTGCTAACATTATTATCTCATTCTCAACTTTTGAAATTTTGGCCCAAGCATCCATTACATATGGATCATTTACACTGATACAAAAAACTTTTTCAACACCTTTGGATCTGATCTTATCAATGTTTTTTTTATAACTTGGTAAATGTTTATTTGAGCACACAGATGTAAACGCACCGGGCATTCCTAATAGAATAAATTTATTATCTTTAAAAAAGTCGTTTATTTGAAATTTTTTCGGATTTCCATCAATTAATTGAAAAACTTCACAATTGGGAATTTGATCGTCAATTTTGTATTTCATTTTAATTTAACCCCCAAAGATTTTCTTTTAAAACCCATCCTTTATATTCTCCAGTTTCAACTCTACACCAATTTAAATTACACTTTTTCTTATTTAATAGTCTACCTGAATCAATTTTTGCAATAGGTCTTGAAAATTTTGTACTATCAGAAAAAAGAATTACAGTATCTAGCGTTATAAATGAATTACTTTTTTTTAATTGAGATCTATGAATCCATCCACTATTTTTTTTAAAATCTAAAATTTTTCTAAAATTTTCTTTTTCATCTATAATTTCAACCGGATAATTTTTTTTATTAAATACAAATTTTATTGGGTAATCTAATCCAGGGCCATACCTTACATTTACTTTTTTATTCTTAAGTGACATATATGTATTGTTATCTGAATAAGAATTAGTCAAAAAAAAACTAAATAAAAATAAATTTATAATTAAAAATTTTTTAATCATCTTATCTTTTTAAGGTTACTTACTCTAAAGTCTAGATTTAAAAGATTTATAATTAAAACCTTACCATTTAAACTTTTTCCAATTCCGACAATATTTTTAATTACTTCATTTGCCTGAATACTGCCTACAACACTTGCTATTGTACCAACAACACCATCTGCCTCACAATTTAAAACTTCATCGTTTGGTATCGTTTGATAAAAAGATTTTAAACACAATCTTTTATCTTTTGAAAAGTTAAAACTAAATATGTGACCATCAAATTTACTAATCGCACCACACACGAAAATTTTTTTAAATTTCCTAGAAAACTCATTCACAAGAAACTTACTTGTGAAATTGTCTGTTCCATCTACCACTATATCAAAATTCTTTATTAGGTCTTCAACATTTGATTGATTTAATTTTTTTTTATAACTTTCTATCTTAATATTTGGATTAATTTTCTTAACCCTATCACTAACTACTTTTACTTTAAATTTACCAATATCTTTTGTGGTAAACATAGATTGCCTATGTATATTTGAAAGATCTATCTTATCATGATCGATTAAACCAATCGTGCCTACACCAGTTCTAGACAAATATTCTGCAACAGGACATCCTAGTCCACCTAATCCAACAATAAGAACTTTTGAGTTTTTAATTTTTTTTTGTCCTGAGATACCAATATCTTTAATAATTATTTGTCGGGAATATCTTTCAAGTTCTTTTGTTTTTAAGTTCATTTTTTTCCAGTAGATCCAAATCCACCTGAACCCCTTAAAGTGTCTGGTAAATTTTTTGTTTCTTCAAACTCAAATTTCAAAACAGGCATCAATACCATTTGAGCTATTCTATCTCCATTATTAACTAAAAATTTTTCATTACCATGATTAAAAAGAATAATTTTAATCTCTCCTCGATAATCACTATCAATTGTACCCGGTGAGTTAAGCACTCCAATACTAGACTTAGCTGCAAGTCCAGATCTTGGACGTATTTGAACCTCCGTGTCTTCAGGAATAGCAATTGCAAGTCCGGTTGGAATTAAAGCAGATTTATTTGGCCCTATTTCAATTGGATTTTCTAAAAATGCTTCAAGATCAACTCCAGAAGACCCTGTCGTTTTATAGGAGGGAATTTTTACTTTTTGGTTTAACTTTTTAATTAAAACCTTAATCATTAAAAAAATTAAATTTATTCGTAATTTTTTTAATTAATTCATCTGCAATGGCAGATTTGAAATTTTTTGGGATTTTTTCATCATCTATGTTTTTGTCCTTATAAAACAAATGAACTTCATTAAAATCGGACTCAAACCCAATTTCATTATTACTTACATCATTTGCAACAATCAAATCACAACCTTTTTTTTCCAGTTTTGATCTTGCATTATCAAATAAATTTTCAGACTCGGCGGCAAAACCAACAACAATTTTTGGTTTTTTATTACTTTTAGAAACCAATTCTAAAATATCTGGATTTAAGTCTAAATCAAAACTTTGATCTTTATCTTTTTTAATTTTCTCTTTATTAAATTTTTTTATCTTAAAATCTGATACCGCAGCTGTAAAAATTGCAAGATCACACGGAAGCAACTCCATTGTTTTTTTGTGCATTTCTTCACCAGTTTTGACCTTTATTAATTTTAAGTTATCATTCGGCTTTAAGTTAGTAGGTCCAGAGATTAGTGTTGTATCAAATCCATTTTCTACTAAGGAATTTGCGATCTCATATCCTTGTTTACCACTAGATCTGTTGGTGATAAACCTAACAGGATCAATCAATTCTTGAGTAGGTCCAGCAGTAACTATCGCTTTTAATTTTTTGTTTTTACTTATTTGTTTAAAATAAATTTCAAGTTGATTAATAATTTCATCAACTTCTAACATCTTTCCTTCCCCAAATTCACCACACGCCATCTCACCAATTTCTGGTCCTAAAATTCTATAACCATAACTCTTTAAGGTATTGATGCTCTGTTTATTTGATGCGTGTTCCCACATTCTAACGTTCATTGCAGGGCACAAAAAAACCTTTTTATCTGATGCTTTAATTACAGTGCTTGCCAAATCATCTGAAAAACCATTTGAAATTTTTGTAAGAAAATTTGAAGAAGCTGGAGCAACAAGTATTAGATCGGACCATCTTGAAAGAGAGATATGATCCATTTCACTTTCATTTTCCACTGAAAATAAATCCGTATAAACTTTATTCTTTGATAATGAGGTAATTGATAAAGGGGTTACAAATTCTTTACCGCTTTTAGTTAAAATTGTTTTAATTTCACAATTTAGCTTTGATAATTTTCTAATTAGATCTAATGTTTTATAAGCGGCAATTCCACCTGTTATTATAATCAATATTTTTTTATTTTCTAAAAATTTCATACAGAATTAAAATACTATGACACCTAAAAAGACAAGCACTAATAAACCAATAATACTTTGATTTCTAATTGATTTCATCTCATTTTTTTTGTCATTAAAAGAAGAAAAGGAATTTGTATTTTGGGGTATCTGACCACTTGCCAAAAATGCTAAAGCCTGATTTGCATTATCCATTATCTTAGGTAACTCAGGAATTCTTTTAATTACTTCAGAAGAGTCTTTTAATGTATCCATCATATTCTTTACAGGATCTTTAGTCTCTTTTAGCCAGTTCTCTAAGACAGGTCTAGAGGTCTCCCATATATTATTATTTGGATCTAAATTCCTTGCAACACCCTCTACTACAACCATTGTTTTTTGTAAAAGTAGTAATTGTGGTTGAGTTTGCATATTAAATTTTTCTGTAATATCAAATAATTGTTTTAATAATTTTCCACCCGATATGTCTTTAACACTCTGGCCAAATATTGGCTCTCCAATAGATCTCAAGGCTTGAGCTAATTCCTCTACAGATGTGCCTTTTGGTACCAATCCAGCTAACAAATGTACCTCAGCTACTTTTTTGTAATCTCTACGTACAAATCCGTATAGAATTTCTGCTAAGTATCTTCTACTCAATTTATCTATTCTTCCCATTATACCAAAATCTATTGGAACTATTTGGGAAGACTCATTGATAAAAATATTTCCTTGGTGCATGTCAGCATGAAAAAATCCATCACGGACTGCATGTCTTAAAAAATGTTGAATTAAATTTGTAGCTATTTTAGAGGTCTCAATATTTTTTTCTTTGAGTAAGTCCTTTTCTCTTATCGATACCCCATCCACCCAATCTAAGGTAAGAACACTTTCGCTTGTAAAATTCCAATATATTTTAGGGACAAAAAATCCTAAATCATTTTTGGTATTTTCAGCATACTCATTTGCAGCTGCAGCTTCAAATCTTAAGTCCATCTCGTGATTTGTAATTTCTTTGAAAAGAAAAACAACTTCAATGAGTTTAAGTCTTTTTGTTTTGCTGATTAAACTTTCAATTATATATGCCAATAACATAATGGCATCTATCTCATCATTAAAAATTTTCTTAATGTTTGGTCTTAAAACTTTTATTGCAACATTTTTGATTATATCATCCTCTTTAATTTTGGCTTTATGGACTTGGGCTATCGAAGCAGCTGCTATAGGTTCTGATAAATCAATTATATCATCAAAATTAGACCGACCTAAATTTTCTATTATAATTTTTTCCGCCTCTTTTTTTGAAAAAGGAGGCAATTTATCTTGAAGAGACTCAAGTTCTTTAGACAATTTTTCACCGATTATATCTGGGCGTGTGGCCAAGAATTGACCAAGTTTTATAAAAGTAGTTCCCATTTCTTGAATTGACTCACTCAAGTTTTCTTTACCCTTACTTTTCGTATTATTTGAACTTGAAAGTGAAAAAGCTAACAAATTAAAAAATAATTTAATGAATACTGGTATTTTATGAGTTTCCGAAACTATGTTTATTATATTAGATTTGCCAATTTTTCTTCCAATTTTGAAAAGTATAAAGAATTTATTAAAAATCATATTTTCCAACCTGTATGTAAAGATACAATACCGCCAGACAAGTTTTTATAACTGGCATTATAGAAATTTTTACTTTTGATTAAATCGAGTAATTCTTCTTGATTAACAAATTCATCAATACTTTGAACCAAGTATTCATAAGGTGCACTTTTTCCAACTACTAATTTACCTATTAATGGTATTAGTTTTGAATACTGTTTGTAAATGAAATCTAAATTTTGGTTTTGAATTTTTGAAAACTCAAGGCAGAAAAATCTACCTCCTTTTTTCAAAACCCTATAAGCTTCCGAGATAGTTGAGTTTAAATTCTTTGTGTTTCTTAAACCGAAGCTAATTGTATAATAATCAAAGGTTTCATTTGGTGCATCAATTTTTTCAGCTCTTGAAACCTTCCAGTTAATATTTTTATAATTTGATAACCTTTTTTTTCCTTCGTCCAACATTTTTTTATTAAAATCGACGCATAATATTTTTGATTTATTGGATGTATTATCAGCAAATAATTTAGCAATATCTCCAGTACCACATGCAACATCAATTAAAGTACTCTCTGGATAGGGATTCATTTGTCTGATGAGTTCTCTTTTCCACTGTCTGTGGACACCCAAAGACATAAAATCATTCATGAGATCGTACTTATTGTAGACGTTATCAAAAACTTTTTTTACAAGACCTCTTTTTTTTTGCAGATTTTGTTGCATATTTAAATGTTATAAAAGTGTAATATAATATTTAATGCCAGAATTACCAGAAGTAGAAATAGTAAGACAGTCCCTAAATAGACAAGTAAAGAACCGAAAAATAATAAATATTCAAGTCAATAACCGAAACCTGAGACTTAAAGTACCAAAAGATTTTGAACAAATATTCAAAAATGCAGTCATAGAAAAGATTCAAAGAAAATCAAAATATCTTATTTTGGTATTTAATAATAATCTCTACTGTGTGATCCATTTAGGCATGTCAGGCACACTTCATTTTATGGGTTTAAAAAAAAAAACCACTAATTTAAGTTTTTATGGATCTAAAAGTCTACCAAAAAAACATAATCATATAATTTTTAGATTTAAAAATTTTAAACTAATTTACAATGATCCTAGAAGATTTGGATTTTTTAAGATTCTAAAAAATAAGAGTGATTATTTAAAGTTTTTTACTAGAATAGGCCCTGAGGCGATAAGTAAAGAATTTAACAAAACTTACCTTAGTAAAATTTTAAAGAATAGAACGAAAAATATTAAGAACTTATTATTAGATCAAAAATTAGTCTCTGGACTAGGTAATATTTACGTGAATGAAATATTATTTCAGGCAAAGATTAATCCGTTTAAAAAATCTTATCTAATTAATTTAGAAGAAAACAAAAGAATAGTTAAGTATTCGAAAATAATCCTAAAAAAAGCTATAGATTTTGGAGGTTCTTCAATAAGGGATTTTAAAGGGATCACAGGCAAAAGTGGTAATTTCCAGTCTGAGTTTAAAGTATACGATCGTACAAAAAAGAGATGTAGTCGAAATAATTGCTCTGGACAAATTAGTAGAAAAATAATTTCAAACAGATCCACTTTTATATGCTCAGTTTGTCAAAAGTAAAATTACCTATTGACCGTCCAACTTAGAGAGGATATACCATCGCCAAAATGGCAAATACAAAATCAGCAATCAAAAGAATTAGAAGAATTAAGAGGCAAACAGAGGTTAATAAGACCCGTAAGAGCCGTTATAAAATAGCTCTAAAAAAAATGAAAAAATTGATTGATAGCAAGAAGAAGAAAGAAGCTCTTTCCTACTTACCCAAATTGAACTCGGAATTAATGAAAATTGCTAAGACCGGCGTAATAAAAAAAGGAAACGCAACTCGAAACGTTTCTAAGATTACGAGAAAAATAAACTCCCTTTAAACAACCTGCGGTTAAAATTATTTTAACGCACACAGAAAAAACTCTTGCCACAAAATATAATTAAGTTTTAAAGACTGAACACAACATGTTGGAATTTTTCAAAACAAAGAAAGTAAATTTTTATTTACTTTAGTATTTTAAATTGAATTCAATTTTTAAGCTAATCACTTTTCAATTTAAAATTAATACAATTTCAAATTTCATTCAATTAAGGATTTTAAATTTCTTTTGATCAAAGAAATATTTTATTGAATAAAAATTTTTTAAAGATTAGCTAGAAATAACTTCACATGAAAAATTTAAATAAAGATTTTAATCAAAAAAAAGATGCAAACCTAATATGGACAGAAATTCAAAAAGAAATGAAATCAAAATTTGGTTCAGAAATTTATGAGAGCTGGCTGAAAAAAATATATTTCGAAGAACAACACAGCAATTATCTAGTTGTTTCAGTTTCAACAAGATTTCTTAGAGATTGGATTGTATCAAGATATTTAGATGAAATTTTAAAAATTGTTAAAAAACAAATTAAAGAAATTTCTAGAATAGAATTTAGAATTGAGGATAAGGAGCATGAAAAAGATAAAGCAGTTAATAATATCATTAAAAAAGATGATAATATCTCTTTCATTAAAGACAGCTTTCTACAGTACAATAGGATCGATCAAAATAAATCATTTGATAACTTCATCATTGGAGAGAGTAACAAGCTAGCTTTCGAAGCATCAAAAAAAGTCTCAGAAAATATATCACATTATAATCCTTTGTATTTGTATGGTGGTGTAGGGATGGGAAAAACTCATTTGTTAAATGCTATTGGTTTAAAACTTAAATCTGAAAATAAGGTCACATTTATCTCAGCAGAAAGATTTATGTACCAATTCGTTAAATCTATAAAAAGTAATGAAATGGTTAGATTTAAAGATAATTTTAGAAATACTAACGTTTTAATTATAGATGATATTCAATTTATGGATGGAAAAGAGGCTATGCAGGAAGAGTTTTTTCATACGTTTAATGCATTACTCGAAAAAGGGTCACAAATAGTTGTTTCAGCCGATAGACCTCCAAATAAGTTAAAAAGAATACAAGAGAGAATTAAATCTAGGTTTTCAGGAGGATTGGTGGTTGATATTCAAAATCCTGAATATGAATTGAGATATAAAATCCTGAAAGAAAAAACTAATGAACTTAATTTATACTATAATGAAAAGATTAATATATCGGAAGAAATACTTAAATTTATTAGTTATGAAATTAGAAGTAGTATCAGGGAGTTGGTTGGTGCCTTAAATAGAATCGCATCATTTGCAAGGATATATGAAAGAGTTCCAAATATTTCAGAAACTAAAATAATACTTAAAGACCTCCTAAACATAAACGAAGCCAAAGTCTCTATAGATAATATCCAAACGTTAGTTTGCAAATATTTCAAAATTAGTAAAAATGAAATGCTTTCTTCAAGAAGATCAAGATATTTGGTAAGACCTAGACAGGTAGCAATTTACCTGTCAAAAATACTTACCTCAAAATCTTTACCAGAAATAGGTAGAGAATTTTCAAATAGAGATCACACAACAATAATTCACTCTGTAAAAACTATAGAAAAATTAAAGGTAGAAAATAGCGAAATAAATAATGGAATAAATTATCTTAAAAACCAGATAATGTATAAATCAGAAAATGAAGTTTAGTGTAAATCAAAAAGACCTCCAAGAGTCATTAAGTTTTTGTCAGAATGTAATTGAAAGAAGAAGTACACTACCAATTTTATCTAATGTCCTTTTAGAGGCGAGTGGAAATGAACTAATTATAACCGCAACAGATCTAGATATGATTTTTGTTCATCGAATTCAAAGTGTTGAAATTGAAAAGGAAGGCAAAACAACCACAAATTCTCTTATAATGTACGATATTGTCAGAAAATTCAGTTCAGGAAAAAAAATTAACTTAGAGAGTCTATCAGAAAATAAGATGCAACTAGAGTCTGAAAAATCTAAATTTAAGTTAAATTGCATTGACCCTCAGGAATTTCCATTAATGGAAGAAGGTTTTGAGGCTGAAGAAATTAGTTTAGACTCACAAAGTTTTTTAAAGCTATTAAATAAATGTAAGTTTTCAATTTCAAATGATGAAACTCGACATTATTTAAGTGGTATTTTTTTACATTTTACTAGTGGAGATGATAAAAACTTTTTGACTGCTGTTTCAACAGATTCTCACAGAATGTCTATATCGAAAATGAGACTTGAGAAACCTATAAACTTTGAACCAATAATATTACCAAAAAAAACAATTTTTCAACTTTGCTCAATATTAGAAAATAACCAAGGAAAAATCAAAGTTTCAAATTCAAAAACAAAAATTAAAATTTCGATGGATAACAGTGTTTTAATTTCAAAAGTTATAGATGGGAAATTTCCTAATTATGCTCAAGTTGTTCCAAAAAATAATAAAAAAAAAATGGAAGCAGATCTAGAATTATTTAAAAGCAGTGTAGACAGAGTTGCGTCTGTTTCTACAGACAAAAAGGATGGAGTAAAGATTAAATTATCAAAAGATAAACTAGATTTATCAGTAAATAATACTCATAGTGGTGATGGAAATGAAAGTGTTTCTGTAAAATTTGAACATGACTTAGATATAACTTTCAATTCTAAATATTTGATAGATGTTGCTAGTGAGTTAGAAGGTGAAAAAATTGAAATTTTTTTTAACGATACTGCGTCGCCAGCATTAATAAAAGATCCAAGCGATTTTGACAGTATTTTTGTGATAATGCCGATGAAAGGTTAAATTTAATTTATTAAATCTAATTCTTTATAAATTAAATTTTCAACTTCCATAGAAAACTTTTCAACGTCTTTACCGGGCTCAAGGGATTTTAATATAGAGACTGTTATATTTTGTTTACTCTGTAATAAAGAGGACTTTGGCCATGTTTTTCCTGAATTAATTGCAATTGGAAGGCAATTTATTTGAAAGTCATTGTAAATTCTTGCAAATCCCTTTTTAAACTTTGACCTGTCTTTATAATCTTTCCTTGTACCTTGAGGAAAAATTATAAGTGTGTTTTTTTTGTCATTTAAAACTTTTTCAACTAATCCTGTGAAACCTAAATTTTCTTTTGAGATTTTATCCCTATCAATAGATACGCATCCCATTTTTTTAAGATAAGAACCAAACAAAGGAATTTTCATCAGTTCTTTTTTAAGAATAAAAACCGATGATTTAAAAATTGTTTGTAAGTAGAATGTTTCAAACATAGATTGATGAGAGCAAACAACAAAGTATTTTTTTTCTCTAGGAATGTTTTCTAAACCTTTGATTGTGATATTAACACTTAAAAAAAGTTTAAGACAAATGCCAGTCCAAATACCCATTAAACGACCTCCAAACTGAACCCCTTTTTTTGGAAATAAAAGTGTTGGAATAAATAAAATTGAAATTGAAATAATCCCTAGATAAAAAAAAAGGAAAAATATTATATTTCTTATCATTTAAATAAGATCTTTAATGGACTGCCTTTTACTAATGATTTGAGTTTTTGATTTATCAACCAAAACTTCTTTTGGCATTGGTCGTACATTGTAATTTGATGACAATACATAACCATATGCTCCTACGTCTTTTAGAATAACAATCTCCCCCTCATTTAACCTTTGAAATTTTTTCATTTTCAAAAACCTATCTGAAGTTTCACAAATTGGACCAACAAAATCATATTCTTTTTTACTTTTTTTACTCGATTTAATTGCAGGAATAATCATGTGTTTTGCATTGTATAAAGCTGGCCTAATTAGATCGTTCATGCCAGCATCTAAAATAATAAAATCTTTGGTTGGACTTTCTTTTATATAGATAACCTTAGAAATGAGTACAGCAGTATCCCCTATTATAGATCTTCCTGGTTCAAGAATAATTTTACATTCATTCCTTTCTGAAAATTTATGAATTTCCAAAGCAAGCTTTTTAAAATCAAAAGTTTTTTTGTTTGAACTATAGTCAATACCCATCCCGCCACCAAAATCTACATATTCAAAATTTACTGAAACTTTTTCTAGAAAATTATTTACAACGCGTATCATTTTTTGATATGGCGCATTACTTAAAATTTGGCTACCAATGTGAACACTTAGGCATTTAAATCTAATTGAATTCGAATTTTTGTATTTATCGATAATTTTGATTGCATCTTTAAAAGTTAATCCAAATTTATCTTGCATTCTGCCAGTTGAAATTTTTCCTATAGTTTGGGCATTAACATTTGGGTTTAATCTTATACCTACATTGACGACAGTTTTTTTATTTTTAGATAAATTGATAATATTTTTTAGTTCACTCTCAGACTCAATGTTAATCAATAAAATTTTCTTTTTAATCGCAAAATTTAGTTCACTTGAAGTTTTTCCAACTCCTGAAAACACAATTTTATTTGGTTTAAAACCTACTTTTAAAACTTTTTGGAGCTCACCTATTGAGACAACATCAGCACCCAATCCGTTGTCTTTTATTATCTTTAATAATTTTGAATTTGAATTAGATTTAACAGAAAAGCATATTAATGGTTTTGTTTTTTCAAAGTTTTTATAAAAGTTTTTTATATTTTGATTCAGCCTTAATTTTGAATAACAATAAAAAGGAGTTTGAAATGATCGAGTTAATTTCCCTATAGAAATATTCTCAACATAAAATTTACTATTTTTATAATTCATTACGATGTTTGAATTAAACTATTTGTTCCAATTGAACCTTTGTATTCAGGATCTGCTTTTTTTCCACAGGAAATTAATAAAAAACTTAAAACAACAATAATAAAAATTTTTTTCATTTTATTTCTTTTTTATGTTTTCTTATCATTTTCTTTATGTTTTCAAAAGAAGTTCCACCATATGATTTTTTTGAATTTACAGAGTTTCTTAAATCTAGATTTTTCATTACATCGGGACTTATTTTTGGAACAATCTTCTTTAAATCATCATGTCCGATTTCATTTAAAGCCAAATTTTTCTTTTCAGCAAAATTCACAACTTTTGCCGTTAACAAATATGCCTCCCTAAAAGAAAAATTCATGTTTTTAACCAATGTATCAGCAAAATCGGTTGCTGTTGTGAATCCTATTTTAGCAGCATCTAACATCACTTTCTTGTTAACAATTATTCCATTTATTACTTCATCAAAAATTATTAAACAATTTTTCAAATTATCAAAAGATCTGAAAACCAGATCTTTATCATCTTGTAAGTCTTTAAAATAAGATATTGGTAAACCTTTAACAATTGTTAACATTGAAAAAAGATTTCCAAAAATCGATCCAGTTTTTCCTCTTAAAAACTCCAAAGTATCAGGATTCTTCTTTTGAGGCATTATCGATGAGCCTGTTACAATATTATCTTTTAAGCTAATGAATTTAAATTGGTCTGAATTCCAAATTATTAACTCTTCTGCAATTCTTGATATATGCATTGAGCATATAGATGAACTGTACAAAAAATCTAAAACAAAATCTCTGTCAGAAACTGTATCTAAAGAGTTATTTGTTGGTTCCTCAAATTTTAGTTTCTTAGTGGTATACCATCTATCAATATTAAAAGATGTTCCAGAAAAAGCACCAGCTCCCAAAGGATTTTGGTTCAAACTTTTCATATTAGAAGAAAATCTAAATCTATCTCTTTTGAACATTTCAACGTTTGATAAAAAATAATGTGCTAAAGAAATTGGTTGAGCATTTTTAAGATGAGTAAAACCTGGCATTATAGAAAATATATTTTTCTCTGAAATTTTGATCAAAGATTTTATTAGCTTTAATAATAAACTATCAATTTCTATTGTGGATTTTTTTAACCATAGTTTTAAATCTGTAACTACTTGGTCGTTTCTAGATCGTGCCGAATGTAAATAACCAGCATCATTACCAATAAGTTCAAAAAGTCTATTCTCTATGTTCATATGAATGTCTTCTAAATTTTCGTTAAATTTGAAGTTTTTTTTCTCAATTTCATTTTGGATTCTTTTCAATCCCCATAAAATTTTATCCTTAATCTTGATAGTTATAATCTTTTGTTTGTATAACATTTCAGCATGTGAAACGGATGCTAATATATCTTCTTTGTACAACCTTTTATCTACCTCAATAGATGATCCAACTTTTTTAAAAATGTTTGAAGTCTTTTTTTTAATTCTAGTGTTCCAAACTGTATTATTGTTTTTATTTTGACTCATGATATGTAACTATACTACTTTATATGAAATTATTAACTTTAAAGTTCTTTATCTTATTAGTGGTATTATTTATCCCAAATAATGTTGATTCAAAAGAATTAAATAGTTTAAAAAATTTAGTTATTTATAAGGATAAAAAAAAAATTAGCGAAATATCATTTAAAAATGAAAAAGATAAGAATGTTTCATTATCTGAATATGAAAACAAATTACTAATTCTGAATTTTTGGGCTACTTGGTGCGAACCATGCAAAGAAGAAATGCCATCTCTGCAAAATCTTCAAAACAATTCAAAATTTAAAAATCTTAAAATTTTACCAATTAATATTGGTCAGGAGGACAAAAATTCGATCAGAAAGTTTTTTTCAGATGTAAATATTGATGCTTTTGAAATATTTTATGACTCTGATGTAAAACTAGCCAAGAAATTTTCTTTAAGAGGTATTCCAACATCAATTTTGATCAATAAAGATGGTTATGAATTTGCAAAAGTTATAGGTTCGATAGATTTTGAAGATCCTAAATTCGTTAACTGGCTTTTAAATTATGATTAATCTTTAAAAAAATATGCTAAACAAACCAGGACTATTATGGCTACAAACTGCAACAGAACCCTAAGCTGCATAAGTTTATTGGAGTATTTCTTGCTAGTGTCCCCACCTTTAAACAGGGTACCAATACCTAATATTAATACAACCGCTACAGAGACCAAAAGTATTACTGCACTTACTTTGACAAATATTTCTGAAATCATAAATTATATGTATTACATATTTAAAGAAAAAAAATTAAAATTTTTTATAAAATGACATTTTGTCTAGATGCTAAAATGATTAAGCCAGTGGGCGAAAAGATCAATAATGTAGTAATTTTATTACATGGTTATGGTGGGGATGGAAATGACATAGCTGCACTCACAATTAACTGGAAGAGATTTCTACCAAACACTCTTTTTATTTGTCCAAATGGACCTGAAAAATGTTCTATTAATCCTATGGGTTATGAATGGTTTGATTTAAACACCGAAGATGAAAAATATATTACCGAAAAAGCTTTAGAAAGTGAGAAAATATTAAAAAAATTCATAGAAGAAATTAAGACTAAATATAATTTGTACAATTCAAATATTTGTTTATCGGGTTTTAGCCAAGGATGTATGATGTCAATTAACATTGGATTATCTGAGAAAGAAAAATTTGCAGGGATTATAGGATTTTCAGGAAAAATAATTAACAGAAATGAATTAGGTAACAGAATTTTATCGAGACCTTCTACATTATTAATTCACGGAGATCAAGATGAAATTGTGCCACCTGTGAATTTATTAGAGGCGAAAGATTTTTTTGAGAGAAATAAAATTGATATAACAACGAAAATGTTAAAGGGATGTGGTCACAACATACCTGTTGAAGCGTCTAGTTTGGGCCTGACTTTTTTAAAAAAGATATTTAATATAAATTCTTAGTTTAATTAATTGACCCATTGAATTAAAATATTTTTTAGGTTAACTTATTAAAAATTTATGATGTTAAATAGTGATAATATGTCTTTAGAAAAGTGTCCTGCACTTGTTTTAAATGCAGACTATAGACCATTAAGTTATTATCCATTGTCATTATGGAGCTGGCAGGATTCTATTAAATCAGTTTTTTTAAATAGGGTTTCTATTGTTAGTTATTACGATCGAGTAATTAGAAGCCCTTCGTTTAGTATGAAACTTCCAAGTGTGATTGCATTGAAAAGTTATATTAAACCAATGTCAAATCCAAATTTTACAAGATTTAATGTTTTTCTAAGAGATAAATTTTCTTGTCAGTATTGTGGAAGCAGCAAAGAATTAACTTTTGACCATTTATTACCTAGATCAAAAGGTGGAAAAACTAATTGGGATAACGTAGTAACTGCATGTTCATCTTGCAATGTTAAAAAAGGTGGAAGACTGCTTTCAAAATCAGGTATGACTTTGAACAAAATGCCTTATCAACCATCAACTGAAGATCTACACAGAAATGGAAAAAATTTTCCTCCGAATTTCCTTCATAAAAGTTGGATGGATTATCTGTATTGGGATGTTGAATTAGAACCTTAAATTAGATTTTTTCAGAAATATTGATCGCTATTCTTGATCCAGTTTTTATTACTTTGTCCATAACAGAGTATAAACCTTTTTTCGTTGCTCCTTCTTCGTATGCGATATCTTTATGATCAATTTCATCCTGTCTGAATTTTTTAATTTTTTCTCTTAATTTCTTTTCATCGTCTTTTATCTGGTTAATTTGGTTTAGGTAATGTTCATCAATTACTTCCTCTACAGACGCAGTGCAAAGCATGGCAGCCTTTTTTCCTAATATTGTACTTCCAAACCCAAGACCCAATCCTAAAAGGTCCCATAAAGGTAAAAATTTAGTTGGACTTATATTCCTTTTTTTAATCTCATTTTCAAAAAATGAACAGTGTTCATCTTCGTGTTTTTTCATGTCTTCAATCTTTTTTTTTAAGGTCTCGTCTTTAATTATCGTATTCAATGCTAATAGCTGACCTTCGTAAATTTTGATCGCTCCTCTTTCCCCAGCGTGATCAACTCTAATGAATTCTTCTAATTTTTGTTTATTAGTTTTTTGCATAAGAATACAAATAATAAGAAAATGAGGAAATTACAAATGATAATACAAAATTTATAGTCGCAAGCGATACTCCAAATACAGCAAAATTTACATTTCTACAGTCAGGATTTATAACACTTAAACTTTGAAGCAATTTACCCTCTTCCAAAATACTTAAATTATCGTCTGAACAATTAAAAATTGACTGGTATAATTCTTGTTCAATACCAACATGGTATCCAGATAATATCATGCTTATTAAAAAGGTTAAAAATATATAGATGCATATTTTTGTATTTGAAGGTTTAAAAAAACCAAAAAATCCAATTATCAAACCAAGAGCATAAGGCACTCTTTGATACTTGCATAAAATACATGGTTTATATCCCAAAAAAAATTCTACAAAAAATGCGTAAAATATCGAAGTCACACACAGCAATATAATAAACAAATAAAATATCTTAAATTTTTTTTCTAAGACCATCTAGGATGTAAATTTAATTAAGAAATTATATACAAAGTAAGCAACTATTACTAAAATAACAGATATTATTATTGAAACTGTAACTAGTTTTTTTTCAATTATTTTCTTCATAGTAGGTCCAAAATTTCCAATTAAAAATGCTATTAAAAAAAATCTAGAACCTCTTGTTAATAAAGATACAATAACAAAATAGAAAAAATTGAAGTGTACAAATCCACTTGTAATAGTGAGTAATTTAAATGGTACAGGCGTGAAACCAGCAATAGCCAATAAAGTTACCCAAGCTATTACACCACCTTCTGAGGACATTTTCTCTTTTAAAAAATTAGCATTATCAACACCGTATAAATCAAATATTTTTACACCAATCTCGTTAAAAAAAACGTAACCAATAAAATATCCAAGGCATGCTCCTAAAACAGATCCAATGGTAGCAATTAGTGCAATTCTAATCCACTGAGCTCTCTTAGCAATAGTCATTGGTATAATAAAAACGTCTGGTGGTATTGGAAATATAAAACTTTCGATGAATGAGATAAAACCTAGAAAAAATTTTGATTTTTTATGACCTGCTAATTCAATTGATTTTCTATATATTTCTTTAAACATACTAAATTTGTTTTTATACTATAATTATAAAAATGAAATTATTAATATTGGGCGAATGGCGGAACTGGTAGACGCGTTGGACTCAAAATCCAATAGTAGCAATACTGTGAGAGTTCGATTCTCTCTTTGCCCACCATTTTATGAAAATAGAAAACATAAATAGTTTAGTAGAACTTTATTTCAAAAAATACGATGAAATTAAAAACAAAAAAGGTCCTCCTTTTTTATTTGGATTAAGTTCAAAAGATAAAAACTCTTCGTTAAATTGGAATGAAGTAACATTAAAAATTAAAAGCTTAACAACTTTTCTACAAGACTATATTTCCCCTGGGGACAGATGTGTATTATTGTCTGAGAATAGACCACAATGGTTAATTGCTGATATTGCAATAATGAATTCTGGAGGTGTAACAGTGCCATTATTTACCACTTACTCAGACTCAGACTATGAATATATAATTAATGATTGTGCACCAAAGGTTTGTATAGTTTCAAATAAATTACAATATGAAAAAATAGAAAAATTTTTAAATGACAAGATTAAGATAATTTCTATTGATGAATTAACAAATGAAATTGAAAACTTTTCAGAAATATTCAAAAAAACAAATCTTAGTAATAAAAGTTATAACGATAAAATAAAAAGAAATGACTTAGCTTGTATAATCTATACCTCTGGTACGACAGGTAAACCAAAAGGAGTAATGTTAAGTCATGGTGGAATTCTTTCAAATTGCGAGGGAGCTTTAGAAATATTGGCTTCTATTGTCAAAAAGAAAAAACCGGTTTTTTTGACATGGTTACCTCTTTCACATTCGTATGAACATACTGTTCAATTCGTTCAAATTTCTCTGGGAGCAAAAGTTTATTATGCTGAAAGTTTAGATAAACTTATTCCTAACATGTCAGTGGCGAAACCAACCATCATGACCGCTGTTCCAAGATTTTATCAGAATTTATATAACAAAATTTCTTTAAATTTTTCTAAACAGGAGGGGTTAAAAAAAAAATTAATAACGAATACCCTTAAATTTGGCACAAAAAAACTTAAAAAAGAAAACCTAAATTTTGGAGAAAAAATATCTAATTTTTTGTGTGAAATTTTAGTTAGAAAAAAGATAAAAAAACAGTTTGGTGGAGAATTACAAGCTTTTGTTTCAGGTGGTGGTGCTCTTGACCAAAAAATTGGAGAATTTCTTAATTCTATTGGATTACCAACATTACAAGGATATGGATTGACTGAAGCTTCTCCAGTCGTTAGCTGTAACGTTCCAGGAAATATTCAAATTGAGACTGTAGGGCCTCCATTTAAAACCAATGAAGTTAAAATTTCAAACGATGGTGAAATATTAGTAAAAGGGGAAAACGTTATGCTTGGATATTGGAATAAAAAAGATGAAACCAATGAAGTTATAAAAGAAGGATGGTTGCATACTGGTGATATAGGAGAGTTCACTAAAGAAGGAAATTTGAAAATAACTGATAGAAAAAAAGAAATCATTGTAAATTTAGGTGGTGATAACATTTCTCCATCTAAAATTGAAAATTTACTTTGTTTAAATGAAAAAATTAAACAAAGTTTAGTTTATGGAGACAAAAAAACTTATTTAGTTGCATTAATTGTAAGTGATAACGAAAAAAATAGATCAGAAATTAATTTATACATCGAAAATTTAAATAAAAACTTACAAACAATAGAAAAAGTTAAAAAAATAAAACTTATTAAAGATGAATTTACAATTGAAAATGGAATGTTAACACCAACTTTAAAATTAAAAAGAAAAAAAATTTTAGAAAAATATAAAGAAGATTTAGAAAAACTTTATTAAATTTAACAAACAAAATTGATTATAATGCGCATAAATACTATTCTTTTTTAACATTTAACATTTATAAAATTAAATTTAATTTTTTACTTCATTGATGAATCAATTTATAACTAATTAAATGTTTGACATAACAAAAGAAAATATTTAAAAATAAACTTATAACGAATCAAAAAGATTCGTAACAACAGGGAGCTAAAGATGGCTAAACGAAGAAAAAAAGCTAAGAAAAAAGCTAAGAAAAAAGCAAAAAAAAGAAGAAGAAGAAGATAAATTTTCTTTTTTAAAAACGCTTCTCATAACGTTTGTGTGAGAAGCGTTTTTTTTTACTCCTCTTCTGAAACGTTTTCTAAATTTTCTGGTTCCTCAGTATCTTGACTTGGTTTTGGATTAGTTGGTGCTTTTTTTTCTAGGTTTTGCTGATTCTTTTCTAAATTTCTCTTCAAAGCCTTATCCAACTTTTTTTGAGTATCCTCAAGGGATAGATTTAATATAATTTGGAATTCTGTTAATATTCTCTCATAAGCTTTTTCGAATAGCTGTCTTTCACTGTAAGATTGGTCAATCATAATATCGTCACCTTTATTTAGATCTCTGACAACCTCTGCTAATTCATAGATTTTTCCGGATGTAATTTTTTGTTCATATTCTTGCGCTCTTCTGCTCCACATTGATCTTTTTATTTTTGGTTTACCTTTTAAAATTGAGATAGATTTATTTACTTGGTTAATTGTAGATAAAGGTCTTAAGTGTGATTGTTTATTTATTGGCAACAATCCTACAGCTTTATCTTTTTCAAATTTTATATCGTAACACTGCACATCAATTCCACCAATTGTTTTTGCGCTTACTGATAAAATTTGCCCAACACCATGTTTTGGATAAACTACGTAATCTTTAGGTTTAAATTGTTTCTTTTCTGTTTCTTGTTTTTTAATTTTTACTATTTCAGGTTTTTGGTCTTGGTTTTTAGAAAGACGTAAATTTTCAGCACCTTTTGGCTTAGATAAATTAGCCTTAGCTTTTTCTTTCAAAGACTTTTTATCTATAGTTTTTAGTTTTGGTCTACCAATCTTTTTCTTAACTTTTATTTTACTTGTTTTTTTAGTTATGGGCTTTGATTTTTTCTTAGGCAACTCTTTCTTTTTTTTTTTAAAGGTTTTCTTTAAAATACTTTTCAAATTTATTTTCTTCATTTTTATATTTTTCGTTATCTGATGGTGGATCTTTTTTTTCTGAAATGTTTGGCCATATTTCTGAATATTTTTTGTTTAATTCTAACCATTTTTCACTTCCTTCTTCTGTATCAGGTTTTATTGCATCAACCGGACACTCAGGTTCACAAACGCCACAATCTATACACTCATCCGGTTTAATTACAAGCATATTTTTCCCCTCATAGAAACAGTCAATTGGACATACTTCAACGCAATCCATTAATTTACATTTAATACATTTGTCATTTACTATGTAAGTCATTTTTTATTATTAAGCACTTTAATCTTGGTCTCACCAACTATCTTATCATCTAAATAAAGCAACCCAGCTAAACGTCTCATAAGGTTATTTTCATAAACGTCTGATTTTCCATCTGATAGAATTATTCTCCATAAAGTTTCAACAATTAAAATTTTATTTTCTGTGCTTAAAGACTTTACGTCTTTAGTAAATTCTTGAATATGATTAGAATCATTTTCCTTTTGTTCTGCTTGTGTAATAACTTCATTTAAGTTTTCTAAATCAGGATACAATTTCTTTACTGTTTTTTTTATAATTTCCTTTTCATCTGATGTATAATTTTCATCTATTTTAGCTGCGTGTACTAAAAGACAAGCAATGTTAACAGCCTCAGAATTAGTGTCAGGATTTTCTTTATTCTTATTTAAAAATTTAAATATCATTTTAAATCTAGTTGTTTTAATGCTTCAAAGGGATTATCTTTTTTGATCTTTAAATCTAAACTCTTTTTAATCTTTTTAAAAGGTTTATATTTGAAAAAGGTTTCGTTTTTTTCGTCAAAAACTTTATACCCCATTAATTTAATAACTTTTACAAAACTTTCTTTGTCGCAACCCAGTAAATTTAACATTTTGGGTAATAGTTTAATTTTGTCAGATTTATTTTCATTAGAGTTTATAATTTCAATAAATAATCTTTCTAAAATATCAATTCTAACAAAAAAACTATCAAATTTTTCAAATCCACATAAAAGCATAAATTTTTTGTTTCTATATTTTAAATCGTTCACAAAATTTAATCCAAAAGTAGGAGGAAATAGATTTAAGTCTTCTCCTTTAAAATTCTTCCAAAGTAAAATTCTCAAAGAGACAACACTAGGTTTAAAAAGTTTGAACAAAAATATATGATATCTTCCAAATTTTACACCTAAATTTCTAAGAGTTTTTCTTTCATCTTGACTCAAACTATTAACGATATTTAAAACCTCATCTCTTTTTACTACACCGTTGTTTTCATATAATTGATAAGATAAAGCTCTTATTTGAGAATTTACCGAATTTATGTTCTTCAGTTTAAATAAACTATCTAGTTCATCAGCAATTTTTGTTTCTAACCATTTTTTTAAAAAAGAGTGAAGTTTTAATTTTTCATCATTTTCTACAATATCGTCTATAATTAAATTAAGTTCTGGAGACAGATAGTCTGCACCCTTAGCAAGAATTGCTATAGGAAAATTGTTCCAATAAATTTTTCTATCCTCTTTTAATTCAATTTGTTTTCCCTCAATTATTTGATTTATTCTCTTTGAAAATTCCGGGCTAACATTTTGTCTTGCAGCCTTCTTTAAAGATTTAATGTCAGTTTCTAAATCACCCACTTTAAAATCTAATTCAAGCTTTAGACCTTTTAAGTTCCCAATAAATTGATTATTAATTAAAACTTTTTCATTATTCTCAATTTTTGTCTCAAAAGAAATATCTTGTTTTAAACCTTTTGCTAGTACACTTGCTCGTTTATCAATAAAACTTTTGGTAAGCTCCTCGTGCAATCTGTCAGATAGTTTATCTTCTAAAAACTTTGTCCTTTTTATCCAATAATCTTGATTTTCTACCCACCCATTTTTGTTAGAAACATAAGACCATGTTCTTACGTTCGCAATTCGATTAGATATAGAATCTACATTTCCATCAACTTTATCTAAAATTGAAAGTTGTTCTTTCATGTATTTATTTGAAATTTTTCCTGTTCTTTCTCTTAAAAAATTAAATACTTTTCCAATTACCTCTAAATGATTTCCATAAGTTTTTTTTACAAAATCAGGGATCTGGCAACATTCCCATAACAGTTTTAATTCATTCTCATTATTATAAATTTGTAATTTTTCAGTATCTTTTAAAATATATTTTAAAACTTTTTCGTCTTCACATTCTGAAATTCTTTTAAGCCAAGGTTTGTTAGGTTTCTCTTCTAATGACTTGATTAGAGATTGTCCGTTTTTAAAGTTTAAATTTGGATTCCTCCAAAAAATTGTGTTGATGTCGTCAATTTTATGGGTTTCAAGTAATTCAATTTCCTCTGGACTTATCTCACCACATTCGCCTGTTATCCCAAAAGAACCATCATTAAGATATCTGCCTGCTCTTCCAGCAATTTGTGCAATTTCAGATAATCTAAGTCTCCTTATTTTTTTACCATCAAATTTTTTAATACTCGAAAAAAAGACATTATTTAAATCCATGTTTATTCCCATACCAATTGCATCGGTTGCAACAAGATAGTCAACATCTCCAGATTGATATAGTTGCACTTGTGAATTTCTTGTTTTAGGACTTAAAGACCCCATCACAATTGCAGCTCCACCCTTTTGACGTCTAATTAATTCTGCAATGGCATAAACTTCTTCTGCTGAAAATGCTATAACTGCGCTTTTTCTTTCTATTCGAGAGATTTTTTTGTGACCAGAGAAAGTTAATTTTGATAGTCTTTTTCTATCGATATATTCTATATCGCCATCTAATTTATCAATAATATTTTTCATTGAGTTTGATCCCATGAACATTGTTAACTTTTCTCCCCTTAGGTTTAATAATCTGTCAGTGAAAATATGACCTCTTTCATGGTCAGAACACATTTGAATTTCGTCTATTCCTACAAATTCTAAATCTTTTTCTATAGGCATAGACTCTACAGTACAAAAATAATACTTAGCGTTTGGAGGTATTATTTTTTCTTCACCTGTTATCAACGCTACTTTATTTGGATCAGTTTTTTTAACAACTTTGTCATAAACTTCCCTCGCTAAAAGCCTCAAGGGAAAACCCATCATTCCAGAGCTAAAAGAGAGCATTGTTTCAATAGCTAGAAAGGTTTTTCCAGTATTGGTAGGTCCGAGAACAGCAGTTATTTTATTTTTTGTCATTTCTACTTTTGGTGTGTTAAATTTTTTTACTACTATATATTGTTATCGCTAAAGAACAAAAATAGTCTAAAACAAGTCCGAATCATTAAGGTAAAAGTTCTCATTTTTATTTTTTTTTAATATTAACATATTTGATCAAATTATGCAGCCTTATATTTATTTACACAAGTATTTGCCAGTATTAAATTTGGATCAATAAAAATTTTTGATTTTTTTGCTTTTTTAAAAGATTTGAATGCAAAAATGGCTATAGGTAATTCAGTACATCCTAAGATTATTTTTTTACAATTTATTTTTATCAAATAATCAATTGCAGGCTTTATTATTTTTTCTGCTTTTCTTACATTTCCCATTTTAACAAATTTGATTGCTTTATTTACATTCTTTTTTTGTATTTTTTTAGGTGGCGATAAAAGCTTAAATCTTTTATTGAAATACTTATGATAGATCTTTGTATTTAAGGTAGCTTCCGTAGCAAGTATTCCAATTTGAGAATTAATCTTACAGCTTTTTTTTGTATGATTATAAACTTCCTCTGGCATACTTAAAATAGGTATCTTAACTTTCTTCTTTAAATCATCATACCAAAAGTGAGCTGTATTACACGGCATTACAATAAACTTACATTTATTTTTTTCTAATAATTTACAGCCCTTAACTAATTCTCTTAGAACGTTGTAGTATTTTTTTAAATTTTCAGGCCTCTTAGGTGTGTCTGATTTGTTGTATAATAAAAATTTTGGGTATTGTTGATCTTGTTTCCCTCTGTGCAAAATAGCTATCTTATTACAAATATCTAAACCAGCCTGTGTCCCCATCCCCCCTAAAATCCCAATCATATTTTTTTTATTACCTTCCAAACTCCTGTTGCAGATGCAATAATGTTTTTGTTCATATATAAATTACAATTCACAAATAACATTGACTTTGTTCTCTTTAATATATTTACTTTACCTAATATTTCATCCCCTAGTCTGGATGGTGCAATGAATTTAACATCTAATGAAACCGTTACACATGATTGATTATTGCTAGCTCTATACACAGCAGTTCCAGCACCTGCATCAATTAAAGAACAAATAAAACCTCCATGGGTAATGTCTCTTCTATTTAAATGAATTTTTTGTATTGTGCTTTTAAATTCAAACTCAGTCTCGGATAAATCTCTAAAAAGAAGACCACCATTGTGTTTCATAAAACCAGAAACTTTGCTGATTTGTTCAAAATTATTTTTCATTTTTTATAAAAATATTGTTAATAAAATTAAAACTATTAACACTATAGTAAAAAAATATACAACACTTGATTGTAAAGAGACTTTCATAATTTGGTGCGCCTGCTAGGAGTCGAACCCAGAACCTCCTGGTCCGTAGCCAAGCGCTCTATCCAGTTGAGCTACAGGCGCTGAATTATAAAAAAAAATCATATTTAATAATGTAATTTTTAAATAAACAATTATTCTATATTAATGTCAAAAAATTCTAAAGACATTGTTTTCGTTGCTGCTAAAAGATCAGCCATAGGAAGATATAAAGGTATTTATAAAGATCTGCAGGCTCATAACCTAGGCTCGTTAGTAATTAAAAGTTTAATTGAAAAGACTAAGTTAAAAGTAGATGAAATTGACGAGGTAATATTAGGACAAGTTTTGACAGGATCATGTGGACAAAATCCAGCAAGGCAAGCCGCTATAAATTCCGGAATTCCAAAAGAAAAGACTGCAATAATTATAAATCAAGTATGTGGATCTGGACTACGATCAATTGTAAACGGATATCAATCATTACTTACAAATTCTGCAAACTTTATAATTGCTGGTGGTCAAGAAAGTATGACTAATTCAATTCATGATCAAATGATGAAAGATGGTTTGACGGATGCTTTTTATAATTATCATATGGGTGTAACAGCTGAAAATGTTGCTGCAAAATATAATATATCAAGACAAGAACAAGATGAATTTGCTCTTCAGTCTCAACATAAAGCAAATATAGCAATAAAAAAAAAAAAATTTGATAACGAAATTATTAACAATGATATTGACGAACATCCAAGAACTGGAATTACAATTAACGACCTATCAAAACTAAATTCTGTTTTTAAGGAAAAAGGAACTGTCACTCCTGGAAATTCATCTGGTATCAATGATGGAGCAGCTGCAGTGGTATTAACAACAAGAGAGTTAGCTGAAAAAAATAATTTAGAAATATTGGGGAAAATTATATCCTGGGCAACCTGTGGTGTTGATCCATCCATGATGGGGTTAGGACCAATCCCCTCATCAAACAAAGCTCTAGAAATAGCGAAATGGAATGTAAAAGATTTAGACTTAATTGAAATTAACGAAGCCTTTGCCGCTCAAAGCATTGCTGTAATTAAAGAATTAAAAGTTCCTAAAGAAAAAGTAAATGTGAATGGTGGAGCAATAGCTCTTGGTCATCCGATAGGTGCCTCCGGAGCAAGAATTGTTGTTACACTTTTAAATGAGTTAAAAAAAATAAGTGGGAAAAAAGGTTTGGCAACATTATGCATCGGAGGAGGGATGGGAATTTCGATGTGTATAGAAAAAGATTAATATTTAAGTGATTTATAATACTTATTTAGAATAATATTTTGCACCCAAATTTTTGCGTCCAAATTTTTATAATTAGGCTTTTTCTTAATAAAATTAATAAATATTTTTAACATATTCAAATTAACTCATTTTAGGATGACGAAAAAAAGATATAAATATGTTAAAATATTGATCTTAAAGAAGTATAGATGAAAAAAGACATTCTAGTACCTGATATAGGAGATTTCGATAACGTAGAAATCATAGAAGTTCTCGTAAAAGAGGGTCAAAAAATTCAAAAAAACGATTCTATTGTTACTCTTGAAAGCGATAAATCAAGTGTAGAGGTTCCAAGCACCGAAGAGGGTAATGTTTTAAAAATTTTAGTAAAAGTTGGTGATAAAGTATCAAAGGGAGATAAACTAGTAGAAATTCAATCTGCCTCTGAAAAAAAACCCGAACCTGAAAAAAAGGAAGTCAAAAATTTAGATATTCCTAAAGATACTGAAAAAATAATTGTAGACGCTGAAAAATCTCAAAGAGTAGAACAAGAAAAACCTGTTGAAACAAAAACTATAAGCCAAGAGAAAAAGAAACCAACCAGAAATATTGAAATAATATCTGATGGCAATGATCTAGATCCAACTGAAACTAAAGAGTGGCTAGAGTCTTTATCTGCAGTCCTTCAAAATGACGGTAAAGAAAGAGCTCAATATTTAATAAAACAATTAATTGAACATTCTTATAAAGAAGGCTCAGATTTAGTCTTGTCTCGAAATACACCCTACATAAATACTATTCCTCCTGAAGAAGATAAAAAATCTCCAGGGGATCAAAACATTGAAAGAAAAATAAGATCTTTAATTAGATGGAATGCAGCTGCTATGGTTGTACGAGCTAATAAAAAAAATCCTGATCTAGGCGGTCATATAGGAACCTTTGCTTCAGCTGCAACATTATATGACGTTGGTATGAATCATTTTTGGAGAGCTAAAAATAATAAGTTTGGTGGAGATTTAATATATTTCCAAGGTCATAGTGCTCCTGGAATTTATGCAAGATCTTTTTTAGAGGGAAGATTAACTGAGAAACAATTAGACTCTTTTAGACAGGAGGTCTTACCAGGTGGTTTGTCTTCTTATCCTCATCCTTGGCTTATGCCGAACTACTGGCAGTTTCCAACTGTATCAATGGGTCTTGGTCCAATGTTAGCGATCTACCAAGCAAGATTTATGAAATATTTAATTAATAGAGGTTTGATTAAAGATGAGAATAGAAAAGTTTGGGCCTTTTTAGGAGATGGGGAAATGGATGAACCAGAGTCTTTAGGTGCAATTGGATTAGCATCCAGAGAAAAATTAGACAACCTAATATTTGTGGTTAACTGCAATCTTCAAAGATTAGATGGACCCGTTAGAGGCAATGGAAAGATAATTCAGGAACTTGAGGGAATTTTTAGAGGAGCCGGTTGGAACGTGTTAAAGGTGATATGGGGATCTTACTGGGACCAATTATTAGCGAAAGATAAAACAGGTTTATTGGTAAAAAGAATGAATGAAGCTGTTGATGGTGAGTATCAAGCATTTAAGGCGAAGGGCGGCGCATATGTAAGAGACAAATTTTTTGGAAAATACAAAGAATTAAAAGAAATGGTCTCAAGCTTAACCGATAGAGATATATGGAAGCTTAATCGAGGAGGCCATGATCCACACAAAGTGTATTCAGCTTACCATAGAGCAGTAGAAAATAAAGGTAGTCCAACAGTGATCATTGCCAAAACTATCAAAGGTTATGGAATGGGTAAATCTGGGGAAAGTATTAATACCACCCATCAACAAAAAAAATTGGACGTAGACGATTTACTTTATTACAGAGATCGATTTGATGTTCCTTTAACTGACGAGCAGGTAAAAAATATTGAGTACTATAGACCAAAAGAAGATTCACAAGAAATAAAATATCTAAAAGAGAGAAGACTTCAACTTGGAGGTTTCATTCCTGAAAGATCATCTTTTGCTAAACCAATTAAAGTTCCTCCAAAAGATATCTTCGATGTGATGAAACAATCAACAGGCACTAAAGAAATGTCGACGACTATGGCACTGGTTCGAATGTTAACAAACCTCTTAAGAGATAAAAATGTTTCACCTAAATTAGTTCCTATAATTCCTGATGAGGCTAGAACATTTGGTATGGAGGGCTTTTTTCAAAAAATTGGTATTTACGCGCATGAAGGTCAAAAGTATGAGCCTGTGGATTCGAAACTACTTTCATCTTATAGGGAAGATAAATCAGGACAGGTGTTAGAGGAGGGAATAACGGAGGCTGGTTCCATGTCATCTTGGATAGCAGCAGGAACATCATACACTAATCATGATATAGAAATGATTCCAATATATTTGTTCTATTCAATGTTTGGTTTTCAAAGAGTCGGTGATTTCGCCTGGGCTGCAGGTGATAGTCAGGCAAGAGGATTTCTTATAGGCGCTACATCTGGGAGAACAACTTTGGCTGGAGAAGGATTACAACATCAAGATGGACATAGCCATCTACTTGCTTCCACAATACCAAATTGTGTTTCCTATGACCCAACCTTTGCTTATGAGCTAGCTGTAATATTCAGAGATGGTTTAAGAAGAATGTATGAAAAAAAGGAAAATGTTTTTTATTATATTACAACAATGAATGAAAATTATCCGCATCCAGCAATACCAAAAGATAAAAATATTGAAGAAGCAATCTTAAAAGGAATGTATAAAATTAAACAAATTTCAAAAAACAAAAAAACAAAAATTCAACTATTAGGATCTGGAACTATTTTAAGAGAAATGATGCAGGCGGCAGACATATTGGACAAAGATTTTAAAATTGATTGTGATGTGTGGAGTGTGACAAGTTTTAATGAATTAAGAAAAGACGGAATGGAAGTGGAGAGATTTAATCTTTTAAATCCAAATGAAAAACCTAAAAAAACATATGTTGAAATTTGTTTAAAAGATGCCGAAGGCCCTATATTGGCTGCATCAGACTATATGAGAATTACATCAGATCAAATAAGACCTTTTACTAACAAAAGTTTTTATTCGCTTGGAACAGATGGTTATGGAAGAAGTGACAGTAGGGAAAAACTTAGAAATTTTTTTGAGGTGGATAAAAAATATATTGTTACTTACGCTTTAAGTGTTTTAGCAAAAGAACAATTAATTCCATCAAAATATGCAGAACAAGTAATTAAGAAATATAACATTGATAAAAATAAACCCATACCTACAAAATTATAATTATGATTAATAGAATACTCGCTACTCCAAAAGTAAGAAAATTTGCACGTGAATTAGGGGCTGATATATCTAACTTAAAAGGGTCTGAAAGAAACGGGAGAATAACAGAGGAAGATGTCAAAAATTTTATAAAAAATTCTAAAAAGAGTATACCGGTAAAAGAAACTCAAAAACCAGAACCTAAAAAAAACTTAGTTGATCACTCTGAATTTGGCGAAATAGAAATTGTTGAAATGCCAAGAGTTAAAAGACTTGCAGCACCGTTGTTATCCGAATCTTGGAGAACTATTCCACATGTTACACATCATGATGAAGCTGATGTTACTGAACTTGAGAACTTCCGTAAAAATTTAAAGGATGGTTACACAGGTGAGCAAAAGAAAATTACCCCACTTGCTTTTATAATTAAGGCGTTGGTAAAAAGTATGATGAAATATCCTATATTTAATTCATCAATAAAAGATGAAGAAAATTATCAAATTATATTAAAAAAATATTTTCATATCGGTATTGCGGTAGATACTCCACACGGTCTTATGGTTCCTAAAATAAGAGATGCAGATAAATTTAAAATATCTGACTTATCGCAAAAATTAAAAGAAGTAAGTGATAAATGTAGAAATTTAAAAATTGACAAAAAAGAATTTCAAGGTGGCTCAATAACTATCACTAGTCTTGGTGGGATAGGTGGAACATTTTTTACACCTATAATAAATCCACCTGAGGTAGCTATTTTAGGAATTGGAAAAATATTTCAAAAAGATAAAAGTGACAAACTTATACTTCCGCTGTCACTATCCTATGATCACAGAATTATCAACGGAGCAGATGCTGCGAGATTTTGTAATGAGATTAAAGAAAACCTGGGTAAAAACTTTGCCTACAACCTCTCAATATAATTAACTAAATGTCAAAAAGACTATCACTTTTAAGCGCGTTTGTTTGTTGTTTAGTCTGGGGTACCACGTTTATTGCACAAGACACAGGGATGGATGAAATTGGCCCTTTCACATTTAATGGAGTGAGATTTTTTGTTGGTTTCCTTGCGCTGGTTCCTTTTTTTTTAATAATTGAAAAAAATAAATTTTTTAATGAATTTAATAAAGATAGAAGGAATTTTCTATATCTCTCAATCTCTATAGGTATTTTTTTATTCTTAGCCTCTGCATTACAACAAGTTGCACTCCTCTATACTGATGTAGCTAATGCAGCTTTCTTTACAATCTTTTATGTACCTTTAGTACCATTTGTTCTTTATATCCTTTATCGAAAAAAAGTTCATTGGAGTGTTTGGCCATCTGTTTTGTTGTGTGTAGTAGGAGGATATCTGCTAACAAATTTTTACGACGCATCAGTTAGAAAAGGAGACATATTAGTATTAATATGTGCTTTATTTTGGAGTTTACATATTATTTTTATCGGACAACTAGTGGAAAAATTTGATTTACCAGTCACGGTTGGCCTTATTCAAACTTTAATAGTATCAATTTTATCAATCTTTATTGGATTAGTTTATGAGACCTTTACAATTTCAAATATTTTATCCGAGACATATGAAATTCTTTATGCAGGCGTATTATCTGGTGGATTTGCCTTTGTTTTACAAATTTATGCACAAAAAAACATTAGTCCCGCACCAGCAGCAATAATTTATTCATTAGAGGGTGTTTTTGCAACAATAGCAGCTTGGATTATACTAAATCAAATTTTAAACATAGATAATATTTTAGGATGTTTATTTATTCTTGCTGGAGTTTTGCTGTCACAATTGATGCCAGAATTTAAACGATTAAGTATAGATAAACCAAAATAAGACTAATCCTAAACAAACCCTATAAACTACAAAAAAACTCATACTAAATTTTTTAACAAAAATTAAAAAATATTTAATTGTGATATATGAGAAAATAAAAGAACAGATGACCGCAAGCAAAACAATAAAATTTACTTCAATATCTGAAAAAGTTAATTCTTTTAAGTTTAAAAAACTTGCACCGGTGATTGCTGGCACAGAGAGAAAAAATGAAATTTTAGCTGAATCGTATCGATCAAAGTTGAGAAATCTGCCAGCAGTAATAACAATTCCAGCTCTACTTACTCCTGGAATTAATGCAAGCACTTGAAAAATGCCAATAGCAAGTATTGTCCTTAAATTTAAATCTGTATCAATTTTTTTTCTTACAGAAAATTTATCAGCAATATATAAAAAGATTGCAAAAATTACTGTAGTCCACGCTATTATTTCAATGCTTCTAAAATAATTAATTAATCCGGTTTTGAATACAAAGAAACCAACTATAATTAGAGGTAGAGATCCAAAAATTAATAATTTAAGTAATTTTTGATCTTTGAGTAATTTTAAAAAATCATTTCTAAAATAAAATAGTATTGCTAATAGTGATCCTAGATGAAGAGAAACATCAGTCAAAAGAGACTTTATCTCAAAATTTTGTACTTCAGACATTAAGTATAAGTGAGCAGATGAACTGACAGGAATAAATTCAGATATCCCTTGTATTGCTGATAAAATTATAATTTCGATGAATTCCGCCATTATTAATTATTTAACTAAACTAATTAGGGGTAAATTAAAGCAATAACATGAATGCATATGAGGTATGCAAAACAGGAAAAAACTAGCAAAAACAGTGAATTTTTCAAAATATAGGTAACAATAACTGTCCTATTTTTCGTTTAATTCAACAGACTAATAATATATAAGCCACCACACTATGTCTGAAAAAATGCTGAAATTTGTGGAAATAGGTCAACAGAACCCACCTAAAAGGAAAACTGATTCCAGAAAAGAAGATTTTAATGAGATATATAAAGAGTTCATTCACGAAGGTGCGAAAGAACAATCAAGTAGATGCTCTCAATGCGGTGTTCCTTTTTGCCAAGTTCACTGTCCTTTAAGTAACAATATTCCAGATTGGTTAAAACTTACAGCGGAGGGAAGATTAGAGGAGGCTTACAATTTATCTCAAAGTACAAATAATATGCCAGAAGTCTGCGGAAGAATTTGTCCGCAAGATAGATTGTGTGAAGGGAATTGTGTTATCGAACAGTCTGGTCATGGCACGGTAACGATAGGATCTGTTGAAAAATTTATAACCGACAATGCTTGGGATAAGGGTTGGGTAAAGCCAATCAAAGTTGAGAGGGAATTAACTCAAAGTATAGGAATTATTGGATCTGGACCCGCAGGTATGGCTTGTGCCGAGCAGCTCAGAAAAAAGGGTTACCAAATAACTATTTACGATAGATATGATAGAGCTGGTGGATTATTAATATACGGAATACCAAATTTTAAATTGGAAAAACATGTTGTCGAAAGAAGAACAAAGCTTTTACAAGATGGTGGTATTAAGTTTGTTTTAAATTTTGAAGTTGGAAAAGATGCATCATTAAACGAATTGAGAGAGAAGCACGATGCAGTTTTAATTTCTACTGGGGTTTATAAACCAAGAGAAATTGAAATTGAAGGAAGCGATTTGAACAACATTTATCCTGCTATGGAATTTTTGACCGCATCAAATAAAAAGGGTCTTGGAGATAAGGTTGAAAACTTTGATAATGGATCTCTAAATGCAAAAGATAAAGATGTTATTGTAATTGGTGGTGGTGATACAGCAATGGACTGCGTAAGAACCGCAGTGAGACAAAAAGCTAAATCAGTAAAATGTTTGTATAGAAGAGATAAAGAAAACATGCCAGGTTCATCAAGAGAAGTTGCAAACGCTGAGGAAGAGGGTGTTGAATTTGTCTGGTTATCTAGTCCAAAAAAGTTTTTAGGTAAAAACAAAATAGAAAAAGTTTCTGTAGATAAAATTAAACTTGGTGATCCTGATGAAAGTGGAAGAAGAAAACCTATTATTCAAGAAAACTCTGATTTCGAATTGAAAGCTGACATGGTTATTAAATCATTAGGCTTCGACCCGGAAGATTTACCAGTTTTATTTGGTGAAAACAAATTACAAGTTTCAAGATGGGGTACAATAAAAATTGATTTTGACACTATGGAGACAAGTGTAAAAGGTGTATTTGCTGCTGGCGATATAGTTCGTGGAGCTTCATTGGTTGTTTGGGCTATAAAAGATGGAAGAGATGTTGCAGAAAGTATTCATAAATATTTGAAAGATTTAAAGGACTCAAAGAGAAAGGTAGCCTAACCGTGAGCAAGAAAAAGATAAATCTAAAGTTAGAAAAATTAAGAAGAAAAGAAAACTTAGAATTATTAAAATCAAATCATGTTTACAGCGAAAATATGGAACATGATGCTTGTGGAGTTGGTTTGGTATCATCTACAGATGGAAAAAAATCAAGACAAGTTGTTGAATACGGAATTGAAGCATTAAAAGCTGTTTGGCATCGAGGAGCAATTGATGCTGATGGAAAAACAGGTGATGGTGCTGGTATCCATATAGAAATTCCTTCAGATTTTTTTATCGAAAAAATTGAAGCTACAGGTCATAAACATGATAACTCAGAAGTTTGTGTGGGAATGTTGTTTCTTCCAAGAAATAATTATGGCGCTCAAGAAGCTTGCAGAACTATTGTTGAAAGTGAGTTAACAAAAAGTAATTTTAACATCTATGGATGGAGACAGGTACCTGTCAATCCTTCTGTTCTAGGAGAAAAGGCAGATTTAAATAGACCAGAAATTACACAAGTCTTGTTTAAATATAATGATAAAAATGAAAAGGGTAAATCACTAGAGATAAAACTTTATGAAGCTAGAAGAAAGATTGAAAAAAAAATACTTCAAGAAAACCTTAATGAATTTTACATATGTTCGTTTAGCTCTAAATCAATCATTTACAAAGGAATGTTCCTTGCTGAGTCTTTGTCTGATTTTTATTTAGATCTTAAAGATCCAAGATTTGTATCAAGATATGCAATTTTTCATCAGAGATTTTCGACAAATACTGCACCAAGCTGGGATCTGGCACAACCATTCAGAGCTCTAGCACATAATGGAGAAATAAATACCCTAAAAGGTAATGTAAATTGGATGAAGGTTCATGAGGAAGAAATGTTCAGCCCAGTTTTTGAAGATATGGAGAACTTAAAGCCAGTGATCCCAAGCGGAAATTCAGACTCAGCATCATTAGATAATGTGTTTGAGTTACTTAATATTTCTGGCCAACCTGCGCCTTTAGCAAAATTAATGTTAATACCTGACGCTTGGTCAAAAAAAAGTAAAGTGCTACCAGCTGAACACCAAAAATTGTTTAACTTTCTAAACAGCACAATGGAACCATGGGATGGTCCCGCAGCTATTGCTGCCACAGATAATGAATGGGTGATAGTTGCTACAGACAGAAATGGTCTTAGACCTATGAGATACACAATCACAAAAGATAATTTACTTTTTGCTGGATCAGAAACTGGAATGATTGAACTTAATGAAAAAAAGATAGTTTCGAAAGGAAGATTAGGTCCTGGTGAAATTTTAGGTGTTAGAATAGAAAAAGGGAAGATATTTAAAAATAAAGAGATAAAAAACTACTTAGCAAAAGAGTACAAACATTTTAATAACCAAATTATTGATTTAGACAAAAAATTCCCGATCAAAAATGAGACAAATTTATTTAAAGGTGATCAATTAAGAAAACTTCAACATTGTTTTGGATACAGTCTAGAGGACCTTGAATTGATACTTCACCCAATGGCAGAGGATGCAAAAGAAGCGACTGGATCAATGGGTGATGATACACCTCTAGCAGTTTTGTCTAATAAATATAGACCCTTGTATCATTTTTTTAGACAGAATTTTAGCCAGGTAACAAACCCGCCAATAGACTCATTAAGAGAAAATAAGGTTATGAGTTTAAAAACAAGGTTTGGAAATCTTGGCAATATTTTAGATTTTAATAACCTTACTGAAGAAAATATTTATGTACTAAATAGTCCAATTCTATCAAATAAACAGTTTGAAAAATTTGTTTCTTTTTTTGACAAAAATAATCAAGTTTTAGATTGTACTTTTACTAATGAAGAAAATATAGAAACTTCACTCGAAAGATTAAAAAAAGAGGCTGAAGTTTTAGTAAGACAAGGGGTAACGCAACTAATTTTAAGCGATAAAGAAGTTTCTAAGGACAAGTACCCAATTCCTATGCTTCTATGTATTGGTGCTGTTCATACTCATCTTACCAAATTAAAGTTAAGAGGTTATGTTTCAATTAATGCTCAAACGGGTGAAGCGCTAGATACCCACTCTTTTGCAACTCTTATTGGAGTTGGAGCTACTACAGTAAATCCCTATTTAGCATTAGACAGTCTTTACCAGAGATTTGAAAAAAAATTATTTGGAAAATTTATTTATGATGATTGTGTTGAAAGATATGTGAAATCTGTAAATTTAGGCCTTTTAAAAATAATGTCAAAAATGGGTATTTCTGTAATTAGTTCTTACAGAGGAGGATGTAATTTTGAAACTGTAGGATTAAGCAGAACAATTGTTAATGATTTTTTTCCTGGTGTAACCTCTAAAATTTCAGGTATCGGACTTACAGGAATTGAAAAAAAAATAAGAGATATTCATGAGGAGGCTTTTAGATCTGATACAAACGTATTGCCAATAGGAGGAATTTATCGATATAGAAAAAATGGTGAGACACACCAATACCAAGGTAAACTGATACATTTGCTTCAATCTGCAGTTACAAACAAATCTTATGAATTATACAAAAAATACTCTAAAGGAATATATGAGTTGCCACCTATAAATTTAAGAGACTTAATCGATTTCAAGAAAAAAAATACAATCAGCATCGATGAAGTAGAACCAGTTGAGAATATCTTAAAACGTTTTGGAAGTGGAAGTATGTCCCATGGAGCACTATCAAAAGAAGCTCACGAAACACTAGCTATTGGAATGAATAGAATTAAAGGAGCATCTTGTAGTGGAGAAGGTGGTGAAGATGAAAAAAGATTTCAAATTCAATCTAATGGAGATAGTGCTAATTCAAGAGTGAAACAAATAGCATCCGCAAGATTTGGAGTTACAATTAATTATTTAAATAATTGTAACGAGATAGAAATTAAAATTGCACAAGGCGCTAAACCAGGAGAAGGTGGACAGTTACCCGGATTTAAGGTCACAAAAGAAATTGCCAGATTAAGACATTCTACTCCTGGGGTGACTTTAATATCGCCCCCTCCTCATCATGATATTTACTCAATTGAGGATTTAGCCCAGTTAATTTATGATTTAAAACAGATAAATCCTAAAGCACGTGTTGGTGTAAAACTTGTTGCATCTTCTGGTATTGGTACTATTGCAGCAGGAGTTGCAAAGGCAAAA
The DNA here is from genome assembly GCA_902551755.1 of uncultured Pelagibacteraceae bacterium. GTDB lineage: Bacteria > Pseudomonadota > Alphaproteobacteria > Pelagibacterales > Pelagibacteraceae > Pelagibacter. The sequence goes on along the minus strand of CACDEB010000001.1, from coordinate 140,828 downwards.
GCTGATATAATTTTAATTTCCGGGCATAATGGTGGAACAGGAGCTACTCCTCAAACTAGTGTTAAATACGTTGGTATACCCTGGGAAATGGGATTGACCGAGGCAAACCAAGTTTTAACTCTAAACAACTTAAGACATACAGTTACATTGAGGACAGATGGTGGAATTAAAACTGGTAGAGATGTTGTCATTGCAGCCATGATGGGAGCGGAAGAATTTGGTGTAGCAACAACTGCTTTAGTAGCTATGGGATGTATTATGGTAAGGCAATGTCATTCAAACACTTGTCCAGTGGGAGTTTGTACGCAAGATGAAAAATTGAGAGAAAAGTTTAATGGAACTCCTGATAAGGTGGTGAACCTGTTCACTTTTATAGCTCAAGAGGTGAGAGAAATTCTGTCTGAGCTTGGATTTAAATCTTTAAACGAAATAATTGGAAGAACAGATCTCTTAAGGCAGGTGAGCAAAGGATCACCAAATTTAGATGATTTAGATCTGAATCCTCTTTTTGTACGAGCTGATCCTGGTAAAAATAAAAGATATTGTGAAAAACAAATAATAAATTTTGTACCAGACACTTTAGATCAGAAAATTTGGCCTGAGATAAATAAAAAAATTGATAACAATGAAAAAATTGAAAAATCCTATCAAATTGAAAACACTCATAGAGCTGTAGGCACACGTATTTCTTATGAATTATATAAGAAATATAATAATACAAAATTAAACGATGACTACTTAACTTTGAATTTTGAAGGATCTGCGGGACAATCTTTTGGTGCATTCGGTATTAAAGGACTAAAATTAGTTTTAAGTGGAGATGCCAACGATTATGTTGGGAAGGGATTATCAGGAGGTAAGATAGTCATTAAACTTAGCAAAGAAAGTAATTTGATTTCAAAAGACAACACAATTATTGGTAACACAGTTTTATACGGAGCAACTTCAGGAAAATTATTTGCAGCTGGACAAGCAGGTGAAAGATTTGCTGTTAGAAATTCTGGGGCTACGGCTGTAGTTGAAGGATGTGACTCAAATGGTTGTGAATATATGACTGGGGGAAATATTGTAATTTTAGGAAATACTGGAGATAATTTTGCTGCCGGTATGACAGGTGGTATGGCTTTTATTTATGATAAAGAAAAAGAATTCGAAAAAAGAGTAAATCCTGAAAGTGTAATTTGGCAAGGTGTTGAAACAAAATTTTGGCAGGAATTTCTAAAAAAATTAGTTGAAGAACATTCAAATGAGACAAGTTCAAACGTTTCCAAAAAAATACTCGAAAACTTTGATACAGAGATTAATAATTTTATTCAAGTCTGTCCAAAAGAAATGATCGACAAACTTGAAAATCCTATTACAAATAAAATCTCTAACTTCGCAAGTTAATAAAAAATGAAATTATTTTGTTTTGGTTTTGGACAAGTTGCCCAATCTTTTGTGGACCATCTATTAAATTGTAATGTTGATTTAAAATTAACAACCACATCAAGAAAAAATACTTCTGAGCTTACTTTTAAAAATTTAAATTATTTTAATTATGAATTTAATGAAAATGATTTTGATAAAGATTTGACTAACCCATTACAAGAGTCTGATCATATTTTGATATCCGTTCCCCCAATAAATGGGAAGGATATGTTTATAGAAAGATTAGTAAAAAATAATTTAAATTTACAAAACCTAAAATGGCTAACTTATTTATCCTCAACAAGTGTTTATGGTAATCACGATGGAGCCTGGGTAAATGAAGACAGCACAACAAATCCACAAACGCTTGCAGGAAAAAACAGATTGAATGTTGAGAAACATTGGTTGTCTATTGGAACAAAAAACTCATTGCCAGTTCAAATTTTTAGACTTTCTGGGATTTATTCTGATAGATACAATGCAATTACCAGACTTAGAAATGATCAAAAATTTGTTGTTGAAAAAAAAAATCACTTTTTTTCAAGGATACACGTTAAAGATATAGCTCAAACATTATATCTGTCACTGAATAAATCTTTAAATAATGATATTTACAATTTGTCAGATGATAAGCCAGCATCAAACATTGAGGTCGTTAAATATGCATGTAATTTGATTAATTTTGAATTACCAAAAATTATTAGTTTTGATGAATTAGAGGAAGGTATGCTGAAAGATTTCTATAAAGATTCTAAAAAAGTTTCAAATAAAAAGATCAAAGATATATTTAAATTAAAATTAATTTACCCAACCTACGAAGAAGGTTTGAAGGTTAATGTATAATTTCGTCTATTAAATTTGTGAGTTTATTTAAATCTCCTTTACGAGACAAGCTATGATCACCTCCCTTTATAATCTGTATTTTCTTTTTTGCTTTCGGAAAAATACTAAAGATTTTTTTTGATAGATTTATAGGGACGACATCATCTTTTTTTCCATGAATTAAATAAACAGGGATCTTTGAGTTTATTTTCCTATTAAGCACTTTATTTTTTTTGCCATCTTTTAGAAAAGATAATTTGATTTTATATTCATAACCATCACTTTTAAGCATGTAGAACTTTTTTTTTAAAAACAGTTTTTTTTCATCATCTTTTAGTTTTTGCCAAATTAACCTATCCAAAAATTCAGGGGCTGAACCTATTCCAATAAATCCAATTATTTGTTTCTTAAAATCTTGAAATTGCAGAAGTCCGAGCCAAGCACCTAAACTTGAGCCAATTATTAAAAATTTTTCATTTTTAATTATTTTGCGAATTACAAATTTAACGTTGTTCCTCCATTGAGAAATAGTTCCATTTTCAAATTTTCCATATGACTTGCCATGACCAGCATATTCAAGAGATAGAAAGTTAACTTTGTTTTTTTTACAATATCTATTTAAAAAAAGAGGTTTTTTTCCTTCCATATCAGATTTTAAACCATGCAAAAACACAACAGTAAGTTTAGAATTAAATTTACTATTCAAAATTCGTAATTTTTTATCCTTTTTAAAATAGATATAATTGAATTTAGTCATTTTGAGATTTAAATATGATATTATAAGTTAGACAAATGTCATCTAAATTAAAAGTTTTACAAGTAATACCAAGACTTGGTTATGGTGGAGCCGAAATAGGTTGTTACGATCTTGCTCATTATTTAAAAGAACAAAAATCAAGCTCTTTTATTGCTACTAGCGGAGGAGAGTTATTGAAATATATAGACAAAAAAAAAGTAAAACTATTTAGACTCCCGGTTCACAGCAAAAATCCTTTACTGATTTTAATAAATATATTTATACTTACTTTTATAGTTCTATTTTATAAAATTAATATACTTCATGTTAGAAGCAGAGCGCCAGCATGGTCTTGTTACTATGTCTCCAAAATTACTAGATGTAAATTAGTAACAACATTCCATGGAACATATAATTTTAATAATTCAATAAAAAAAAAATACAATGCAATTATGCTTCAGTCAGATTGCGTAATTGCAGGTTCAAACTTTATTTTTTCCCACATCAAAGAAAAATATCCAGAGTACATATCCAGAATTAAAAAGTTTTTAGTTATTTTTAGAGGAATTAATACTGAGTATTATGATCCCGATAACATCAAAGAAGCAGATAGAATTAAATTTTTAAAAAAACTAAATATTGATGCTAATAAAAAAATTATTTTAATGCCAGGAAGACTTACAGAGTGGAAGGGTCAAGAAATTTTTATTGAAGCTCTTAATGATCTTAAAATAAAATTTGGATATAAAAATTTTGTAGCTATACTTCTTGGGTCTGATCAAGGAAGAAAAATCTACAAAAAAAAACTTATTAGGTTGATTGAAAGATTTAGATTAAATAATGATGTAATTTTTCTTGAACATGCACCTTCAATGCCTGTTGCCTATAGCGTCTCGAGCGTTATTGTTTCTGCATCAATTGAACCTGAAGCTTTTGGCAGAATATCAGTTGAAGCCCAATCAATGAAAAAACCAATAGTTGCAAGTGATATTGGCGGATCTAGGGAAACAATAGTTGATAATAAAACTGGTTTATTATTTAGTTCTAGCGATCATCATTCTTTGAGTGAAAAATTAGATTTTATTTTTAGATTGGACGATACCTCACTTAATGTGATGGGAAATAATGGTAGAAAAAACGTGCAAAAAAAATTTAATGTTGAAAAAATGTGTTTTTCAACTTATTCAGAATATAAAAAATTAATTAATGCCTAATATAACTTTACCTGATGGAAAAAAATTAGCTTTTAAAGAAAAAGTTTCAGGACTTAAAGTTGCTGAAAAAATTAGCAAATCTCTCGCCAAGGAAGCTTTAGTTATAAGCGTTGATGGAAAATTGAAAGATTTAAGTTACGAAATTGAAAAGGATTGCGAAGTTAAAGTTTTAACATCAAAAGATAAAGATGGGCTTGATACTATCAGACATGACACAGCGCATATTTTGGCAATGGCAGTCCAAGAGCTATTTCCTGGAACTCAAGTAACGATCGGACCAACTATTGAAGATGGTTTTTATTATGACTTTTCTAGAAAAGAACCTTTTACTGAAGCAGATTTAAAAAAGATTGAGACAAAGATGTCTGAAATTGTTGATAGAGATGAGCCAACTTATAGAGAAGTTTGGGATAGGGACAAAGCTATTTCTCATTTCAAAAAAATTGGTGAGAATTATAAGTCAGAAATTATTCAAGATATTCCTAAAACTGAGGAAATTTCTATATACTTTCACGGCAAATGGCATGACCTTTGTCGAGGGCCACATTTATCATCAACAGGTAAAATTGGTAAAAATTTTAAATTAACAAAAGTTGCAGGAGCATACTGGAGAGGTGACTCAAAAAATGAGATGTTGCAGAGGATCTATGGAACTTCATGGGCATCAAAAAAAGATTTAGATAATTACATTAAAAGATTAGAAGAAGCTGAGAAAAGAGATCACAGAAAACTCGGGAAAGAAATGGACTTATTCCATTTTAGAGAAGAAAGTCCAGGTGCAGTATTTTGGCACCAAAGAGGATGGACACTGTTTCAAAAACTTATTGACTATATGAGAAAAAAACAAAACGAAGCAGGTTATAAAGAAATTAATACTCCAGAAGTTTTAGACAGATCTTTGTGGGAAAAATCTGGTCATTGGGAAAAATTTGGTGCACACATGTATACATCTGAAACTCCAGATGAAAAAGTATTTGCTATTAAACCTATGAATTGCCCAGGGTGTGTTCAAGTATTTAATCAAGGTTTAAAAAGTTATAGAGACCTACCTTATAAAATGTCTGAATTTGGTAAGGTTCATAGATATGAACCATCAGGAGCATTACATGGCTTATTAAGAGTAAGAGCTTTTACTCAAGATGATGCGCATATCTTTTGCACAGAGGATCAAATTACAGAAGAGTCTCTTTCAGTTACAAATCTAATCTTAAATATTTATAAAGATCTTGGATTTGAAAATGTTATTCTAAAATATTCTGATAGACCAGACCTTAGAGTTGGAGAGGATGAAGTTTGGGATAAAGCAGAAAAAGCTTTATTGGAAGCAGTTAGAGCTACAAAATTAGAATATAGTATTAATAAAGGAGAAGGTGCATTTTATGGTCCAAAAATTGAGTTTGTTTTAAGAGATGCAATAGGAAGAGACTGGCAATGTGGAACTCTTCAAGTTGACTTAAATTTACCAGGAAGATTGGGAGCATCTTTTGTAGATAAAGATGGATCAAAAAAAGTTCCAGTAATGCTACATCGAGCTTTATTCGGTTCTCTTGAAAGATTTATTGGAATATTAATTGAAAATTACTCTGGAAAACTTCCATTTTGGATTAGCCCATCACAAATCATGGTAATACCTGTATCTGAAGACTTTAATGATTATTCTGTTGAAGTTAATAAAAAGCTTATTGCATCTGGTTTAAATTCGGAAGTTGACTTAAAAAATCACAATTTAAATTACAAAATTAGGGAACATTCGTTATCAAAGGTTCCAATACTATTAATTTGTGGAAAAAAAGAAGTTGACAGTAATAGTGTAACTATTAGACAATTGGATTCTACAAAACAAGAAAATATGGAATTAAAAAAATTTATTAATCACTATCAAGCTTTAAATAAAGCTCCATCATTATAAGTGGCAGATTTCAAACAAAACTATTTCCAAAGGAGAACGAAGGATCGAGGTCCTCGTTCAAATAACAGGATTATGTCTCAAGAGGTCCAGGTAATATCTAGTGATGGAAAAAATTTAGGGATATTAAATACCCAAGAGGCAATAAACATGGCTAAAAATGAAGGATTAGATTTAATTGAGATTGCTCAAAATGCCAAACCACCAGTTTGTAAAATCATGGATATGGGTAAATATAAATATGATGCTCAAAAAAAAGCTAACAAAGCAAAGAAGAAACAAAAAAAAATTGAGCTTAAAGAGATAAAACTTAGACCAGTGACAGAAATTCATGATTACACTTTCAAAATAAAAAATGCTCAAAAATTTTTGACTAAAGGTGATAAAGTAAAATTTACTATTAAATTTAAAGGAAGGGAGTTGCAACACTCAAATCTTGGACATGAATTGATGGATAAAATTAAGGTTGATATGGAAAAACTTGGAAAAGTAGAGTTACAGCCTAAATTTGACGGTAAACAGATGATTATGGTCATTCAACCAATTTAATTATTCTTGTAAAATTATAATTATATTTGTATAACCCGCATGCTATGCCAAAGTTAAAAACTAAAAGTTCAGCAAAAAAAAGATTTAAAATTTCTGCAAGAGGAAAAGTTATTATGCCTCAAGCTGGGAAAAGACACGGTATGATCAAGAGAACGAATTCACAAATTAGAAAACAAAGAGGAACAACTGTAATGTCTAAACAAGATGGCAAAATTGTAAAATCATACATGCCATATAGTTTGAGAGGATAAAATGCCAAGAGTAAAAAGAGGAGTCACAAGCAGAGCTAAACATAAAAAAGTTCTTAAAGCTGTAAAAGGTCAGTGGGGAAGAAGAAAGAATACTATAAGAGTTGCAAGACAAGCGATGGAAAAGTCGATGCAATATGCATATAGAGATAGAAGAAATAAAAAAAGAGAATTTAAGTCATTGTGGATACAAAGAATTAATGCAGGAGTAAGAGGTGAAGGGCTTACATATTCAAAATTTATACATGCTTTAAGTAAATCTGGTATCAAGTTAGATAGAAAAATTCTAGCTGAAATTGCTTATGATAACCCTGAAGCGTTTAAAACAATTGTAAAAAAAGCTCAAGCAGCACTTAATTAATCTTCTCTATTGTTTTTCTTAGTTTAAGAAATAATCTCTAAAAATGTCTGATTTTGAAAAAAAAATTCTCGAGTTTAAAAATAGATTAAACAGCACCCAGGATTCAAAAGAAATTGAAGCCATAAGAACAGATATTTTCAGTAAAAATGGATTTATAAATTCTCAGTTTAAAAAACTTGGTTCTTTATCTGAGGATGAAAAAAAAACTTTTGCATCCAATATAAACAAAGCAAAACAAGAATTACTTGAAATATTTAGATCAAAAGCAATAGAAGTTTTGGATAAAGATCTTAATGAAAAAATAAAAAAAGAAAAAATTGATGTAACTTTACCTGAGAAAGAATTCAAAATAGGAAAGATACACCCTGTATCTCAAGTTATTGATGAAATATCGTGTATTTTTTCAGAGATAGGATTCAGTGTAGAAGAAGGGCCTGATGTTGAAAATGATTATAATAATTTTACAGCTTTAAATACTCCTGAAGATCATCCAGCAAAAGATATGCACGACACATTTTATTTGGATGAGAGCATGAAAACTTTACTTAGGACCCATACTTCTCCAGTTCAAGTTCGCACGATGATAAAAGGAAAGCCTCCTTTCAAAATAATTGCACCAGGAAGAACTTATCGAAGTGACAGTGATCAAACTCATACACCAATGTTCCACCAATTAGAGGGTCTTCACATAGATAAAAATATTAATATGGGACATTTAAAAGGATGTTTAAATTATTTTATTAAAGAATTTTTTGAAGTGGATAAAATTAAGATGAGATTTAGACCTAGTCACTTTCCATTTACAGAGCCTTCAGCCGAGGTAGATATTGGGTATAGGATTGAAAATAACAAAATTATTATTGGTGAAGGTGATAAATGGCTTGAGATTCTTGGATGTGGAATGGTTCATCCAAATGTTTTAAAAAACTGTAAGGTTGACCCAAAAATTTATCAAGGTTTTGCTTTTGGTATTGGTATTGATAGATTGGCAATGCTTAAGTACGGAATTAATGATCTAAGATCTTTTTTTGAATGTGATTATAGATGGTTAAATTATTATGGTTTTGATCCTTTAGATGTTCCAACAAACTATAGAGGTTTAAGTAAATGAAATTTACAAAAGACTGGCTTGATGTTCATTTAAAAACAAATAAAAGTGAGTCACAAATTATCCAGAAATTAAATAGTATTGGCCTAGAAGTAGAAAAGGTAGAGCCAGTCAAAAATGAATTAAGCGACTTCATTGTAGCGAAAATAATAAAAGCAAACAAACATCCTAATGCTGACCGGCTTAAATTATGTGATGTGGATATAGGAAAAAAAGATACACTTAAAGTTGTGTGTGGTGCTCCTAATGCAAGAGATGGACTTTTGACAATCTACGCACCGCCAGGTTCAGTAATTCCAAAAAATGGCATGAAATTAGAGATATCAAAGATCAGAGGAGAAACCTCTTATGGAATGCTTTGTTCTGAGTCAGAATTAAAACTTTCTAATGAGAGCGAAGGAATAATAGATCTAAATGATAAATATAAAACAAAAATTGGAAAATCATTCTTCGGTGAAAAAAAAGGAAAAAATGTAATAGAATTATCAATTACCCCTAATAGACCAGACTGCCTAGGTGTGAGAGGTATCGCAAGAGATTTGTCAGCCTCTAACTTTGGAAAATTAAAAGAACCAAGAAAGAGTAAAGTTAAAAAGAACATTAAACATAATTTAAAGATAAAGATTGAAAAAAATAAAAATCAGGCATGTTCAATTTTTGGAAGCTGTATCATTAAAAATATTAAAAATACTGAAAGTCCAGGATGGTTAAAAAATAGAATTTTAGCACTTGGCTTAAGGCCTATTTCTGCTGTTGTTGACATAACAAATTATGTAATGTTTGATTTGAACCGACCCCTCCATGCATACGATTTAGACAAGATAAAGAATAAAATTACCGTTAGAAATTCAAAAAAAGGAGAGAGTTTTAAAGCCCTAGATAATAAAAATTATACGCTTGATAAAGATATGTGTGTGATATCAGATGATGAAGGTGTACTTGGTTTAGGTGGAATAATCGGAGGTGAAAGGTCAGGCACAGAAATACACACAAAAAATATACTATTAGAGTCAGCATATTTTGATCCTTCAACTACAAGAAAAACTGCTAAAAAATTAGATTTGAATAGTGATGCAAAGTTCCGTTTTGAAAGAGGAGTAGATCCTCAATCTGTAACTGTTGGGTTGGACTCAGCCGTTGAACTAATTTTAGAAATTTGTGGAGGGGAAGTTTCTAAATTTGATGTAAAGCAGACAAAAAAATTCAAAAATCTTGAGATAAAATTTGACCCCAAAATGGTATCAAAGACAGTTGGAACCAGCATAAACACTAATGAGATAAAAAAGATCTTATCAAACTTAGGCTTCACTGTTAAAACCAAAGGTAAATTTCTCAATGTTAAGGTTCCAAGTTGGAGACCGGATATTTTTGGAGAGATTGATCTAGTAGAGGAAGTAATTAGAATTATTGGATTTGAAAAAATAAAGTCCATTGAACCTGATAAAAAACGAACTAAACCAACACTTAATTACTTTCAGAAACATTTTCATTTAGCTCAAAGATCTGTAGCCTCAAAAGGATATCTTGAAACAATAACATGGTCTTTTACTGACGAAAAAATTAATAACAAATTCAAAGAAAAGTGTGAAAGTGTAAAGATTGTAAATCCAATAAGTTCAGATTTAAATGTATTAAGAAATTCTTTGTATCCAAATCTCATTTTCTATTTAGAAAAAAACCTAAACAGAGGATTTGGTGATCAAGCCCTTTTTGAAATTGGTCCAGCTTTTACAGGAAAAAAACCTGGTCAACAAATCACTGTTGTTTGTGGGATTAAAAAACAATCTATAGATGAAGATAGTAATTTAGAGAAAAATGATTTAGTAGATGTTTTTCATATTAAAAAAGATTTAGTTCAATCATTAACAGAACTTGAGATAAGAAAAGAAGATTTTAAGGTTGAGGAAAATACACCTTCTTATTATCACCCAGGTATTTCAGGATCTATAGTCTCAAAAGACGGAAATCTTGTTCTTGGATATTTTGGTGCCTTGCACCCAAAGATAATTTCAAATACTTTTGGATTTGAAATCTTTTTAGAAAACTTAGTTGAATATAAAGCAAAAAATAAAAAAACTAAAGAAAGTCTAACTTTTTCGGATTATCAGAAGTCAGATAGGGATTTTGCTTTTTTAGTCAATAAAGATACAAGAGCTCAAGATTTAACAGAAGTTATCCAGAATATAGATAAAAATTTAATCAAACAAATAAAAATTTTTGATGTTTATGAAGGGGAAAATATTCCATCTGACAAAAAATCTATTGCTTTAAAAGTGACAATACAATCTGACCACAAAACTTTAGACGAAAACGATTTGACAAATATATCAAAAAAGATAGTCAGCACTGTCGAAGAGAAAACTGGCGCAAAATTAAGATCATAAATGTCTAATCTTAATAACATAAGAAATTTTGCCATCATCGCTCATATCGATCACGGTAAATCAACAATTGCGGATAGAATAATACATAAGTGTGGAGGTTTGACAGAAAGAGAAATGAAGGATCAAGTATTAGACTCCATGGATATCGAAAGAGAGCGAGGAATTACAATTAAGGCACAAACAGTAAAGCTGAATTACAAAGCAAAAGATGGCAAAGAATACATTCTAAATATTATTGATACACCAGGTCATGTAGACTTTAGTTATGAGGTTAGTCGATCACTTTATGCCTGTGAAGGATCTATATTAATTGTAGACAGCACTCAAGGTGTTGAAGCCCAAACACTTGCCAATGTTTACCAGGCGTTAGATATAAATCATGAAATAATACCTGTATTAAATAAAATTGATCTACCAGCCTCTGATTTAGATAGAACAAAAAAACAAATAGAAGATGTTATTGGTATAGATACATCTAATGCTGTGCCTTGCTCAGGAAAAACAGGCGAAGGTATAGAAGATATTTTAGAGTCGATTGTCTCATCACTACCACCACCAAAAGGTGAGACTAAAGAACAATTAAAATGCTTGCTTGTTGACAGTTGGTATGACTCTTACTTAGGAGTTATTATTTTAGTCAGGGTGATAGATGGAACATTGAAAAAAAACATGAAAATAAAGATGATGTCTACAGATCAAGAATATATAGTAGAAAAAGTAGGTGTATTTACACCAAAGGCCAAAGACATTGAAGAACTTAAATCTGGTGAAATAGGATTTATTATTACAGGAATAAAAAATTTATCTGATACAAAAGTCGGCGATACTATTTGTGAAGCTCAAAGTCCTCTTAAAAAAGCTTTACCTGGTTTCAAACCAAGTAAACCAGTGGTTTTTTGTGGCTTATTTCCAGTTGATAGTTCAGAGTATCAAAAATTAAAAGATGGTTTGGCTAAATTACAGTTAAACGACTCGAGCTTTTCTTACGAAGCGGAGTCCTCTTCAGCACTGGGGCTTGGATTTCGTTGTGGTTTTTTAGGTTTACTTCATCTTGAAATAATAACTGAGAGACTTGAAAGAGAATTTGATATTAATTTGCTTACTACTACCCCAGGAGTTGTTTACAAAGTCCATTTAAATAACGGGAATATCCTAGACTTGCAAAATCCCTCAAATTTACCTGATCCAACTTTAATCAAATTTATAGAAGAGCCATGGATTAAAGCTACAATAATTACTCCTGACCAATATTTAGGATCTATTATGAAACTCTGTCAAAATAAAAGAGGTATACAGAAAAATTTAAATTATTCAGGAAGTAGGGCTGTATTAAATTATGAGATCCCTCTAAATGAGGTTGTTTTTGATTTCAACGATAGGCTTAAATCAATGACAAGTGGATATGCAAGTTTTGACTACGAAATAATGGGTCATAAAGAAGGCGATTTAGTTAAATTGGGAATATTAGTTAATTCTGAACCGGTTGATGCTCTTGCAATGATGGTACATAAAGACTTTGCTCAAACTATTGGTCGAGAAGTCTGTGAAAAATTAAAAGACTTGATACCTCGCCATAACTTTATGATTCCTGTCCAGGCAGCAATTGGGGGTAAAATTATAGCTAGAGAAACAATTAAAGGCTTTAAAAAAGATGTTCTTACGAAAATACATGGTGGTGGTGCAAGAGATAGAAAAAGAAAGCTTTTGGATAAACAAAAGAAAGGTAAAGCAAGATCTAAACAGTTTGGTAGAGTAGAAATACCACAGGAAGCTTTCATAGGAGTATTGAAAATTAATAAAGAAAAATAAAATGATTTATGATTGTTTTTCCTATTGGGACGAAGACTTATTATTAGATTTAAGATTAAATATTTTAGATAATCATGTTGATTATTTTGTTATCGTAGAAGGTAATAAAACATGGCAAAATAATTCAAAAAATCTAAAATTTGATATTAATAATTTTAGTAAATTTAAGGATAAAATTATTTACGTACCAGTTACAGATATGCCAGGCGGTGTTAATCCTTATTTAAGAGAGAACTTCCAGAGAAATTCTATTATGAGAGGTTTAGAAAAGTGTAAAGATGATGATTTTATTATTGTCTCAGACTTGGATGAAATACCAAATCCTAATCAATTTAAAAAATTTAGTAAAAAAATGAGATATGCTGTTTTTAAACAAAATCATTTTTATTATAAGTTTAATCTTCAAAGTGAAAATGAACCATTTTGGTTTGGTAGTAGAATTTGTGTAAAAAGATATTTAAAATCTCCTCAGTGGTTGAGGGACCTTAAATTTAAAAGAAGACCTTTTTGGAGATTAGATAAATTAAGATTAAATAATATAATTGATAAAGGTGGTTGGCACTTTTGCAATTTAAAAAAACCTGAGCAATTGTTATATAAATACAAAAACTTGTGTGAAACAAATGATCCAATAAATTTTAATGAAAAAATTGACGAAAAATATCTATCTTTAGATTCAATTAATAAGATGATTTCTGAAAAAAAAGATATTATTGGAAGAAATCATAATTATAAAAAAATTTCTATTGATAATTCTTTTCCCAAATACCTTATAGATAATCTTTCTAATTATAAAGAGTGGATTGATTAGTCACAAAAAACTGTCAATTACTTTTATTGGTAAAAATATATCCCCATTAGTTTTTTTTTCAATTGATAATTCTTTGGTTTTTACAAATTTAAAATCTAAATTTTTAAACTTTGCAATTGTCTCGTCAACTGAATTGGGATGATTTTCTGGAATTATATCCAAAACCTTAGTATTTGGTTTACAAAAAATTAAGTTTGCAAACGCTGCCCCATGAGCACCAATAATTATCTTAGCATTTTGAAAAAGGTATATTTGCTCAAAAAAATTTAGTTCACCAACCCTGTATATCGTAAAACCTTTTTTTTTTAAATGAGTCTTTATTTCCTCATCATTTATAATTTGACAATGATTAAAGTGTGACTCTCTTCTATCAATAAAAATTTTATCGTTACATTCGAATTTTTTTCCATACTTTTCAAATTTTAATCCTATTTCATTTATTATCCAAGTTGGTAATGTTTTGGCTTCATCCAGAATTCTGCCTTTATTATACCAAGGGTGTGAAACTGCTAGTATTTTATCGGCATGAATGTGTCTAAAATGATTACTATTTATTAATCTTTCTTCAGAAATATCAAAAATAGAAAGAGAAGATAGTTGCCATGGTTTTATTTGTGGAGAGTAAAAATAATCAATTTCATTCAGTTTGTAAACTTTTTCTAATATTATCAGTTTTGGAAGAACGTCAAACATCCAGTGGAAGTAATTATTATTTCCACTAGCACCCTGAATTAACGAAAACACTTTTCCTTTGAATCTTTTTTTGAATTTCGGAGTCCCTTTTTTAACTACAACATTTAAAAATGGCTCTTTTAACTCACCTTCAACTTGTTGATAGGACACATAATCTAAAATTTGATTTTTATTAATTATTGCTACGTTCTCCACATAATCTGTAAATATTCTGCCATTGTCTATTTCAGCAAACTTGTACTTTTGATTATCTTTGCTTATCTCAATAAATTTAACATCTTTATCGTTTTTATTGGAAAAAATGACTTTTCCATAGATAACCTTAAATAATTGAGAAATAAAAAATTTATAGATTAATTGTAATTTTTTTCTATAAAAAACCATGATTTAATTTATAAATTAATTAAGATTAATTTCATGTCAAATTTAGATATTTATTGCGTTACTGATAAGGACGTACCCTTTTTAGAGAAAAGTAACTATAAATTAGCAGCAGTAGGTAAAAAAAAGTTTTCAGATAAGTATTTAAGATGTGATAATATGGATAATATATTCCATAAAGAGGAAAATTATTCTGAACTAACTTTTCATTACTGGTTTTGGAAGAATCAATTACAACATTACAATGATCATGATTGGATAGGATTTTGCCAAAAAAGAAGATTTTGGTTGAATTCGAGAAGCACAACAGAAACTGATGACATTACAAAAATAATATTAAAGTGTGTACCAAAGGAGTGGGAAAAGTATAATGCAGTGCTTTGTGAACCTATTCCTCTTGGAACAAAATTATCAAAACTCTTAAAAAGAGGCTGGAGAAATATTATTAAAGAGCCAATATTACTTATCGATCATAGTCGTATAACAATAAAAATCCAGTTCGATCTTCACCATGGATATGGAGTATTAGAAAAAGCAATAAGCGTTATGAATGAGAAGGACAAAGCTGATTTTACAGAATTTGTAGAAAAAAATACAACATACAATCCACACATAATGTTTATTTCAAAGAAAAAAATTCTTAACAATTTTTTTAAAGATCAGTTCGAGTGGTTATTTAAATGTGAAAAAGTTTTTGGTTTTAAAAATCTTAAAGGTTATGACCAAACTAGATTATATGCTTTTCTTGCTGAAAGATACATGCCATTTTGGTTCAGAAAATATACTAGTTATAACGAATGGCCCTGGATTTTTTATGAAAACAAAAATTAATAATATATATCTTTGTTCATTTGCAAGTCCTGATCTTAAAAGAAGTAAACAAAGATTTATAGAACAAGCAAAAAAGATAAATATTTATAAAAAAATTCAAGTTTTTGGAATAGATGATCTATCAAAATCTAAAAGGAAGCAAATTCAAAACTTTCTTAAATATAAAGGTAAAAGACTTTACGGATATGGGTGCTGGAAAGCTGAGGTGATAAAAAAATTTTTGAAAAAGGTCCCAAAAAATTCTATTGTGCAATATTCAGATGTTGGCTGCCATTTAAATATAGGTGGCTTAAAAAGGTTGAAAGAGTATATAATATTGTGTAACCAAAAAAAAGTTCTTACTTTTCAATATAAATTACCTGTTACAAAAAAATTTACTTTATTAAAAAACATAAAATTTCAAAAATATTTAGAATGTGAGTATACTAAAATGGATTTATTCGACTATTTAATTCAAAAAGAAAGATCTAAAATAATTAATTCAGAACAAATAATGTCAGGTATTATTTTTTTAAAGAAAAGTAATTTTTCATTAAGTTTAATTCATGATTGGGAAAGAGTATTAAAAAAAGAC
Organism: uncultured Pelagibacteraceae bacterium; assembly: GCA_902551755.1. Taxonomy (GTDB): domain Bacteria; phylum Pseudomonadota; class Alphaproteobacteria; order Pelagibacterales; family Pelagibacteraceae; genus Pelagibacter. The sequence continues at coordinate 124,991 of CACDEB010000001.1, read as the reverse complement.
AGTTTAATAGATGATAGTAAATCTTTTTCTATGAATCATGAAAAATTTATTGAACACCGACACGATCAAAGTGTATTTTCTTTGATTTGTAAAAAAAAAAACATTTTTTCAATTTCCTCAGCAGAATGTGAATGGGCAGAGAAGCAAAATAGGAGAACATGGCAACATTTGAAAAATTTTCCTATTCATGCTCGTAGAGATAAAAGATATAATATTTTTAAAAGGTTTATAAACAGGCAAAGAAAAAATTTAAAAAGATTAATTAAATAACTTTGGAGAGATGGCCGAGTGGTTTAAGGCGCACGCTTGGAAAGCGTGTTTAGGGGAAACTCTTTCGTGGGTTCGAATCCCACTCTCTCCGCCATTTATTTACTCTTTTACAATTGTCAAAATCAGGTTAAGATAATTTGGTCGTCATATGGGCGTCAATACAATGAAAAAAATTTTAATTATCCTTTTACTATTTTGCAACTTAATAACTAGCTCTTTTTCAAAAGAAATTAGATCAAGATTTGGTTTTTATATAGATGTACCAGATGGCCTTACAGCAGTTCAAAATTTGAATATAGAGGAGCTTTTGAAAGATTATGAGGGTAAAGATATTGATATGGATGCATTCAACGATATTATGGCAGGTGTTTCTAAGAAAAATATGAATGTTGAATACTTTTTTCCTAGTGATTTGGATCCAGTAAAAAATGCAATTAACATTAATATTCAAGAAGGAGATGTAAACGATATTTTTATAGTAGGTTTGAAGGAAATGTGTAAAATATACCAAAAAGAGTATTCAAGACTTTTTAACAAAAATATTAAACAGTATGAGTGTAAACAAACAAGCGAGTTTTCACCAAAGTTTAATCCAGTAATTTTTTTAATTCATGATGGAGCTAAGAATTATTTAATACAATATCAATTTCAAGTTAAATCAGGATTAGCAACGTTGACCATTGGATGCGATACAAATCAAAATTGTAATACGATGCAAACAATGGGAAGAAAAATGGTAAAATCTATTAACTATTAAATGTGAGTTGTGAAAAAAATTTTAATTTACATATTATTTATCATTGTATCTTCTCATGCAAATGCTGAGAATGTTTATGATTTCTTTGATTATTCCTGGAAAGTTGATCGAACTTATGACACTGTTACAATTAATGCATATAATAAACATCCATCAAAAACTATAATAGTTGAAAAGATTAATATTTGGGATAAACCTTGTGCATCAACTAATACAAGCACTGAAGAGCCGTATAGGATTTATAGAATTAATAAACAAGTAAGGTCATATGAAGATAGAAGTATGGTTATTACCGCAAAATTACCTTCAGGAAAAAAGTGTGCGAATGTTGATTTAAGTTTTAAGGTCTACAGAACAATCACTCCAATTCAACCTAAGAAAAAAAGTGGTCCCCAGAAATTTCTGGATAAAATTTTAGGAAATTAGTATATTTAATTATGGAAAAAGAACTTAAAAAATATTGGGAAGGAAAGTATCCGTTAGTTCAAAGCTACTGGATCGGATGTATACTTATACCTATTGTGTTATCAATTCCTTTTGTTTTTGTTACTGGAAACGTTTCAAGTGGCGCAGCATTTTTTTTTATAGTCTATTGGCTTTTCCTAATTGGTGCCAATGCTTTTTTATTAATCGGTGGATTTAAAAGCGCTACAATTTACGTTAAAGAAAAACAAAGAAAAAAACAGAATTCAGGATGGGGAATAGCTGCCCAAATATTAATTGTCCTTGGGGGGATTTATACTGTTTTAGAAGTACTTAAAGTTTTACTGTCATAATCTAGTGGTCGTCAGTTGGTCGTCACCAGTTTTAAAATCTCAAAGTTCAAAAAAAATAAGTAAGTATAATCAATATAAGTAGGCCGAGCGGTTTAAGGCGCACGCTTGGAAAGCGTGTTTAGGGGAAACTCTTTCGTGGGTTCGAATCCCACTCTCTCCGCCATTTTTTAATTAATATTTCTAAATAATTTTAATTAGATCTTCATATTCAATTATATTCATCATTTCATAATGATTCTTGTAATAATCTAAAAACTTTAATTTTTTAAAATTTTTTATTTTAAAATTAAAGGGTTTCTTATTACTACTTTTAAAAATTACTCCAATACCATGATCTGCAAGACAAGTATAACTATCTAAATTGGGGTTAGCCCTAATCTCTGCAAATGCCTTCCAGACATCTCCATTCCAATTTGTGATCGTTCTGGGGACTGATTGAGCCTCAATATTCTCAGGTAAGCAATCATGAACAAGGACTATTCCTTGATCATTAATAAATTTTAGTGAATTATTAATATCTCTTTTAACTTGGTCGTAATGATGCAATCCATCAATAAAAATACAATCAAATTTGTCTCTATTTTGTAAAAAAAACTCATCGCTTGTCATACGATGTGTGCCACCTGAAAATGGGTCAACACCTACTTTATTCTTACATTTAATATGATCAAATAATTCATTATCAAAAGTGCCTATTTCTAAATAAGAATTAAATTTTTTTTTATTTATAAATGACTGAACTATAAATAATCTTGATGGTTTTGTTGAAAACTTAAAGTCAAGAGCACCAGGGTCTTTTTCACCAAAAAAATTTTTTAATTTTCGTATCAATTTTCTTAGTTTTTTACTGCCCTTAGTTTTAGCAAGTTTTATATTAATATATTCAAACATAATTTCTAATATATAATACTTATATTGAATTATGAAACATTTTGAAAAAATTACAATTCAAATTGTTATATATGAAGAAACTTTGGAGACAATTTCAAAGTGTTTAAATAATCTAAAAAAATTTAAAGTTATTATCTTAGATAATGCAAATAATTATAAATTAAAGAATGAATTAACAAAGAAATATAAAATTCATAAATATATTTTAGAAAAGAAAAATATAGGGTATAGCAAAGGACATAATAAAATTGCAAGCTTTGTAGATACTGAATATTTATTAATACTAAATGCAGATTGTATAATTAACGAGAGAAATATATTCAGTTTATATGAAGTACATCAAAATAATTTAAATTGTGGTGTAGTTGGACCAACTACTTATGATAAAAACAATAATTTGACTTTTAACGGTGGCTTTTTACCTGAAAATGGAAACAAGTTTAAAATTACTAACATAGAGGGAAATACATGTTTTCAGTCTATTCTTGGATCATCAATGCTCTTAAGAAAAGAAGATTTTTTAAAAATAGGTATGTTTGATGAAAGATTATTTTTATTTTACTCTGACGATGACTTATGCAGAAAATTTAAAAATTTAAAAAAACCTGTAATACAAGCATTTAATGCAAAAGCCATTCATACTCATGGTATAAATAAGGTCAAAAATATTTTTAAAGGGATTTTTTTAAAGGAATTTTACATGACTTTTGATGAGCTTCAGTACTATCTAATATCAGGTAATCATCAAGATAAATTTTATAAGTTGAAAAGCAAAATTCTAAACTATTATATAAAATTTTTTATAAATCTTTGTTTATTCAAAATAAACAAGTCAATATTTTATATTTCTAGAATAATTGCATATAATAAATTCAGAAAAAAAATTAGAGATAAATAATGGGATTAAGAACAATATTTAAAAAAACCCTATATAAATTACAGTATGTCAAAAAAAGAAATTCCTTGGTAAATTCAACCCTAGAGACTTTTAAAATTCTGATATTTTTTTGAAACTTGCTTGGTGTATCATTTAATAACCATAAAAGTGCCTTTTTACATTTTTAGCAAAAAAAAAAAAAAATTGTTAAATTAATCAATAATATTAAGACTAATTTGACTATAAGATTTAACTAAGTTTTATATCAAGATACAAAAATGGTATAATATTTTTTTCCGTAAAAATAAAAATATGACAAAAACAGCACAAAATTCCAGTTACAGAGCAGACTCAATAAAAGTTTTAAAAGGCTTAGATGCAGTTAGAAAAAGACCAGGTATGTATATTGGCGATACCGACGATGGGACAGGCTTACATCATATGGTTTATGAGGTTGTTGATAATTCAATTGATGAGGCATTGGCAGGTTTTTGCAAAGTAATAACTGTAGAAATAAATAAAAATGGTTCCATAACCGTTTCAGATGATGGCAGAGGTATACCTGTTGATTTCCATAAAACTGAAAAAAAATCAGCAGCAGAAGTAATTATGACTCAGTTACACGCAGGGGGTAAATTTGATCATGAAACTTACAAGGTTTCTGGAGGATTACATGGAGTAGGAGTTTCCGTGGTCAATGCGTTATCTGAAAAACTTGAATTAGAAATAGATAGAGATGGAAAAAAATATTTTGTTGAGTTTAGAAATGGAGATCCAAAAGCTCCACTCAAACAAACTGGGAAATCGAAAAAAAGCGGTACAAAAATTACTTTTCTTCCATCTAAAGAAATTTTTTCATCCACCAAATTTAGTAGTGCAATAATTCAAAAAAGAATGCGAGAGTTAGCTTTTTTAAATAAAGGAGTAAACTTAGTTGTCTTAGATAAAACATTAAAAAAAGAAAAAATTATAGAATTTAAATACGATGGTGGAATAATTGAGTACGTAAATTATTTAAATGAAAAGAAAGAAAAAATTAAAAATAAAAATGGTAACGATTTATTTAAAAGGCCAATTTATCTCGAAGGTGATAAAAATGGTATTAACATAGAGTGTTCACTTGAGTGGAATTCGGGTTACTCAGAGGATATGTACACTTATACTAATAATATATTTCAAAAAGATGGTGGTACGCATCTTTTAGGCTTCAGAAGTTCTTTAACAAGAATTTTAAATAAATACGTAAACGAAAATAATATTTTAAAAAAAAATCAAGTTTCTATTACTGGGGATGACATTAAGGAGGGTTTATGTGCAGTACTATCTATTAAGATGCCTGATCCTAAATTTTCTTCTCAAACAAAAGATAAGTTAGTTTCTTCTGAGGTAAGAAATATTGTTGAAAATTTTATGAATGAGAAATTATCTATTTGGTTTGATCAAAATCCGAGCATTATTAAGATAGTTTTACTTAAAATAATTCAAGCAGCACAAGCCAGAGATGTTGCCAGAAAAGCGCGCGAAAGTGTTCGAAGAAAAGGTGCTCTTGAATTGACTGGTTTGCCTGGAAAACTTGCTGACTGTCAAAACTCTAAAAGAGATGGAACTGAATTATTTATTGTGGAGGGAGACTCAGCTGGTGGTTCAGCAAAACAAGGAAGAAATAGAGAGTTTCAAGCAGTATTACCTCTGAGAGGAAAAATATTAAATACATATGTAGAAGAAGCAAATTCAAAGAGGAATGGAAATTCGAACGATAGTAAAACTAAAGCATTATCAAAAATGATTTCATCAAATGAAATCGTCACGTTAATAAATGCTTTAGGTCTAGATCCAAAGGCTGAGGAAATTGATTTGGACGATCTTAGATATGGTAAGATAATTATAATGACTGACGCGGATGTTGATGGATCTCATATTAGAGCGTTACTATTAACATTTTTTAATAATAAACCATTTAATAAACTTATAGAAAATGGAAATATTTTTTTAGCACAACCACCTTTATTTAAAATAAATAAATCAGGTAAGAGTATTTATATTAAAGATGAAAAAAGTTTGGAATACTTTATCTTAAATAATTCTAAAAATTCAAAAAAATTAAAAAAAGGATCAAAAGAATTTGAAAAAATGTTGTCAGAGGAAAAATCAAAACTAAATATTCAAAGGTTTAAGGGTCTTGGTGAAATGAACCCAGATGAACTTTGGAATACTACCTTAGATCCCGATAAAAGAAATTTGCTTCAAGTCAAATACTCTAATGATAAAAAAAGAGACCAAAAAATTATTCATACTCTAATGGGTAATGATGTATCAATTAGAAAAGATTTCATAATTTCTAATGCTTTGGAGATTAGTAATTTAGATATTTAGGTATGGAGCCTAGTTCTGTTTCAAAAATATATACATTAAATAAAACTACCTATGTCAATCTTCGATGGATAGCAATTTTAGGTCAGTTCTTAACAGTGAATGTTGTAAAATATGTTTTCAATTTTCAATTTGATATTTTAATTGTCAATGTTGTTATAATTCTAGGAGTAATATCCAATATAATTTTAATTTATTTTTATAAAAAAAACATTCTTTCAAATAGAGCTTCATTTTCATTTTTGTTGATCGATATATTTCAATTAAGCTTAATACTTTACTTTACAGGGGGAGTTTTAAATCCCTTTTCAATTTTTTTAATAATTCCAAGTGTTTTTTCTTCATCTAATCTGTCGTTTAAAACAAGTTTATCATTAATATTGATAACAATAATTCTAATAATTTTACTTACACTTTTCCATAAACATTTGATTTACCCCTCAGGTAAAAAATTAATTATTAATGACTTTTACCATTATGGTACATCAGTATCCTTAATTATTGCTCTTATTTTTCTTAATTATTTTGCAATATTATTTGGAAGAGAGTCTAATTTAAGAAAAGAAGCATTAAATAAGATTGAGGAATTCATTGCAAAAGAACATGAATTAGTATCATTGGGAGGACAGGCTGCAGCCGCTGCTCACTCTTTAAACACACCCCTTTCGACTATAAAAATAATTTCCCAAGATCTTCATGATCAATTTCAAGATAAAAAAGAACTCCAAAAAGACCTTGAATTATTGGTAAACCAGGTAGAAAGATGTAGTCAGATTCTTAAAAAATTGTCACTAAATCCTGGTGTGGAGGATGATTTTATCGATCAAGAATGCTCAATGTTTGATTATGTTAGTGAAATTATCAAATCATTTGAAGACATTTCAAATAAGGAATTTATATTGAACAATAGCCAAGACACTAATTCTTTTAAGATAACAAAATTAATAGAGATTGTTTATGGAATAAGAAACTTTATTGGCAATGCTAATAAATTTGCAAAAAAAAAAATATATATATCCATTAAAAGTGACAATCAATTAACTGAGATATCAATAGAGGATGATGGAAATGGTTATTCAAAAGATGTTTTGAACAAAATTGGAGAACCTTATATTAAGTCTACGTCTAATGATGATAAGCTGAAGTCAGGACTAGGACTTGGAATTTTTATAGGCAAAACTCTACTTGAAAGAAATGGTGCAAAAGTAATTTGCAGAAATTCAAAAACCAGATCAGGAGCAGAGGTTTTATTAACGTGGAAAAATAAAGATCTAAAAAAACTTTAATTTAATTTTTTTGGACTCTTCTTTTTTTCAAACAAGTTGCTAAGTTGAGAAATCATAACATCGCCTAATTCTTGCACATCTGAAATTTTGATTGCCTTTTTATAATATCTTGAAACGTCATGACCAATACCAATTGCAAGAAGTTCGATATCTGAGTTAGCTTCAATAAATTTTACAGTTCTTTTTAAATGTTTCTCCAAATAATCACCTGAGTTTACTGAGAGTGTTGAGTCATCAACAGGAGCTCCATCAGAAATAACCATCATTATCTTTCTCTCTTCTTTTCGTTTAACAAGTCTATTAAATGCCCACAGTATTGCTTCTCCATCAATATTTTCTTTAAGCAATCCTTCTTTGAGCATTAGTCCAAGATTTTTTTTTGATTGCCTCCAGTGCACATCAGCCGCTTTATAAATTATATGTCTTAAATCATTAAGTCTTCCTGGATTTTTTGGTTTACCATTCTTACTCCATTTTTCTCTTGCCTCTCCACCTTTCCAGTTTTTAGTTGTAAAACCGAGTATCTCTACTTTAACGTTACATCTCTCAAGAGTTCTTGAAAGTATATCCGCACATAATGCAGCTATGGTTATTGGTCTTCCTCGCATTGATCCTGAGTTATCAATTAAAAGCGTAACCATGGTATCTTTAAACTCGTAATCTTTTTCTTTTTTAAATGATAGAGAATTCTGTGGATCTATAATTATTCTACTTAATTTCGAACTATCTAATAAACCCTCTTCCAGATCATATTCCCACGATCTATTTTGCTTTGCTAATAATTGCCTTTGTAATTTGTTAGCAAGTTTAGTTATAACATCCTGAAAACTAGTAAGTTGTTGATCTAGATTATTTCTTAGTTTTTTAATTTCTTCTTCCTTTTCTAAATTTTCAGCTTTTTCAATTTCGTCGAAATTACTTGTAAAAATTTTGTACTCCTTGTTGCCTTTTGAAACATTTAGTTTTTGAATGATATTTTCTGCATTTTCTTTCTGATTTCCATCTTCAAAAAATTCTTCCTCCATTCTAAAGTCATTTAGATCGTCACTATCCTCTAAACTTTTGTTCTCAACAGTTTCCTCCGCCTTACCTTCTTTATCTTCATTATTTCTATCATTATTATTATTTTTATCATTTTCACTATTATTACTTTCGTCATTACTCTCATTTTTAATTTCATTTTCATTTTCAAATATCTCCATATTTTGAAATATTTCTGAAAACTTCTCGAGGTATTTATTTTGATCAGTAATATTCTTTTTTAAAAATTGCATGTGTTTTTTGATGTTTTTATCAAATTTATCCTCCCAAAAACTTAAAATTTCATTAGATACATTGTTCAATTTGATATTTAGAAAATTTTTTAACAGATATAATTCGAATGCTTCTGAAACATTTACATCTTCCCTTTTTTTAATATTGCTTTCTTTTTTTTTTAAAATTTTGTTATTATAATTTTCTTTGATATTTTTTTTTATACCATTAAGCATATCAGAACCTAATAACTCGCATCTTATTTTTTCTGAAACTTCATAGAATGTTTTGTATGATTGATTTTTTGGTAAATTTTTATTAAAAATATTTTTATCTGAAAATTTTTTTTTCAAAGCATTGGAGTCAGTCAAGGCACGAAATTTTACGTAATCTTCTCTAGAATATAAACTTGAAATTTTATAATCCTCTATGTCTTTCGGATTTTCTTTTTTACTTAGATTATGCAACTCTTCTGAAATAACTTTATATGTTGAGTCTAATGCTTGTTTAAATCTATCTTTAAAGAATTCCTCTTTTTTACTCATTTGGTTGCTTATTAATAACCGCTTCTGGCAAATCTTCACCAAAACATCTTTGATAATATTCAGCAATAATATTTTTCTCTACTTCATCACATTTATTCAAAAAAGTTACTCTAAATGAATAACCGAGATCCTTAAATATAAGGTTATTTTCAGCCCAATGCATGACCGTTCGTGGACTCATTACTGTTGAAATGTCACCAGATACAAACCCCTTTCTAGTGAGGGAGGCAACTTTAATCATATTAGCAATTTCTTCTTTACCTTTTGAATTATTATAAGATTTATTCTTAGCAAGTATTATTTCCATCTCTCTTTCCAAACTTAAATAATTAAGGGATGTAACTATATTCCATCTATCCATTTGACCTTGGTTTATTTGCTGTGTACCGTGATACAGTCCGGTAGTATCACCAAGACCAACTGTGTTTGAAGTTGCAAATAACCTAAAGTATTTATGTTGTTTTAAAACTTTATTTTTATCAAGAAGAGTAAAATTACCTTCTGCCTCTAAAACCCTTTGAATTACAAACATAACGTCAGGTCTACCAGCATCGTACTCATCAAAAACTAATGCTATAGGATTCTGTATAGACCAAGGTAAAATACCCTCTTGGAATTCTGTTATTTGTTTCCCATCTTTAATTGTAATCGCATCTTTTCCAATTAAATCAATTCTACTTATATGACTGTCTAAATTTACTCTTATGCAGGGCCAATTTAATCTTGCCGCAACTTGTTCAATGTGAGTAGATTTACCTGTACCATGATATCCTTGAACTAATACCCTCTTATTGAAAGAGAAACCAGACAATATTGCAAGCGTAGTATCTTTATCAAATTTATAGTTTTTATCTATTTCTGGAACATATTCATTTTTTTTTGAGAACGCATCTACCTCAAGATTTGAATCAATTCCAAAAGTTTGCTTCACAGAAATTTTTATGTCTGGTACCGTGTTTATGTTTTCATTCATTTTTTATAAGACCTTTTTAATTGTGTATAAGCCAATGTTATTATCTTTAATTTTTCTTCGTATTTCTTATTCCCAGAGTTTTTATCAGGGTGAAATCGTTTGACAAGTTTTTTAAACTTATCTCTTATAATGGTCCATTCTGCGCCTATATTTAAACTCAAAATGTTGAAAGCTTTTATATCATCATCCGAAAAGTTGAATTGTCGCAATTTGGAAACTCTAATATCGTCATTATTAATTCCGTCTAAATTCTCTTTAAGAGTATTATTCCATAAAATTTTAAAAAAGTTGTCTTGCCCACTAAAATTTTGAGTTGGTTTATGCCAAGTCATGTCAGATTTAATAAACTCATTAACTTGACTATCAGTCATGTTTGCAAAGTAATTCCAATTTTTGTTAAATTCTCTTATATGTTCTAAACAAAGATACCTAAATTCTTTACTATTATCTTTTTCAATTGGAGCTTTGTACTCACCAATTTTATTACAGTTATTCCAGTCGCATATAATTTTCATTATAGTATTATTATAATACATTTTATGGAAATAAATAAATTAATTGAAATAGTAAAAGAAAAAATTTCAAAGGAAATTTTTATACAAGAAATAAATGTAGAGGACAAATCATTTTTGCATAAGAATCATAAAAATGATTCTCCAAACAAATTTCACATAAAAATTTCAATTATCTCTGATGAGCTTAAATCTAAAAAAAAAATTGACACGACTAAAAAAATTTACAAGATTTTAGAAAATGAGTTAAAAAACCATATTCACTCTATTCAATTATCAATAAATTAAAGTTTTTAAAAATGATCTAATATTATTTTCTCTAAATGATTTATTCAGCAGGGGTTTTCCAATGCTTTTAAGGAGAATCAAATTTATTTTATCATCTTTATTTTTTTTATCTTGCTTCATATAAAAAATAATTTTTGATATATCTTTAAGTTTAAAATATTTATTTAAATTATCATAATTTAATTTTCTTAAGTGCTCAGCGATTTGTTCAAAATCATTCTTTTTTAAAATACTTTTTTTTTTACTAAATTCAACAGCCGACATAATTCCTAATAAAACAGCCTCTCCATGATTTAGCCTTTTATTATACCCAACTGTTGCCTCGTAGGCGTGAGCAAAAGTATGACCTAGATTTAGAACTTTTCTAATATTTTTTTCCTTCTCATCTTTCTCAACTATTTCCTTTTTGATTAAACAACTTTTATAAATTGTTTTTTCTAAAAATTTGTGATCATGGTTCAAAATCTTAATGAAATTTTTTTTTAAAAATTTGAAAAATATTTTATCTTTTATAAGAGAATGTTTAAGAATTTCAGCATATCCACATATCATTTCTCTTTTAGGCAAACTCTTTAAAAAATCTATGTCCGAAATAACTAATGAGGGTTGATAAAAAGATCCGATCATATTTTTTCCAGATAAAGAATTAATCCCTGTCTTTCCGCCAATCGCTGAATCAACCTGACTCAGTAAAGTTGTGGGTACATTAATAAAATTCAGACCTCTTTTAAAAATACTTGATGCAAACCCACATACATCTCCACAAATACCTCCTCCAACAGAAATTAAACTATCATTTCTGCTAAAATTATTTTTTTCAAGAATTTTTACAATAGATGAAACAGTTTTAAAATTTTTACTTTTTTCATTAAAAACAATTTTTTTTTTTTCTATTTTATCCTTGTTAAATCTACTTATTATAGATTTAATCATTTGAGCTGGCACTTTACTATCATAAACAAGCAAAAATTTTTGAGAATACATTCTCTCATTTAAAATTATTTTATATATCTTTGAGCAAAGATTTTTTCCAATAATTATACTATAATTATTTTTATTAGTTTTAACTTTTAATTTCATTTTTTTTTAATATTGAAACTATTCTATCCACAATTTCGTTTTTTTTATGATTATCACAATCTATTTTGAAATTTGATTTAGAATAATATTTATTTCTATCTAGCATCATTTTTTCAATTTCTTGATCTTTTAATCCATGAATAAGCGGTCTTTTTGAAGATTTCCTAATCCTCTTAATAATTGTTAAAGGTTTCCAATTTAACCAAAATGATAATGAATTGTTTTTGATGTTCACTCTGACTTTTTCGTCTAGAATCGAACCACCTCCCAAAGATAAAACCAATTCTTTTTCTTTAGAGTCTAGAAGCGATAAGATTGTTTTAACTTCTATAGCTCTAAAATACTTTTCACCTTTAAGTTTAAAAATTTGGCTAATTGTTTGTTTTTCAATTGTTTCGATTTTTTGATCTAGATCTATAAATTTAATATTCATTTTTTTTGATAATAAAGCACCAATTGTTGATTTTCCTGATCCCATCATGCCTACTAAAACAATTTTTTTTTTTATTTTCATAATTTTCTAAGTTGAAAAAACACAAATATGTCTTAATTTGAATTTAATAAAAAGTATATGCAATTTTATAAAAAGACAAGTATTGGCAGCTCTATAAATCCACTAAAAATTATAATTAAAGTAGTTGTGGTTTTGGCGATCCTACTTGGAATTTTAGTACTAGTTAGTAAAATAAATTTCCCTTCACCAAATCAACTAATTGAAAAAAAAATCCCACAAGAAAACTTGAAAATTGTTAAATAATTTTTTCATAATTTTTTTAATTTTAATATCTTTTACAAAAATTGCTTTAAGTAATGAGCCTACAGACATTTGGAGTCTTGAGAAAGAAGAAAAGAGCACCGAAGAAAATATAACAATTGATAATTCATCTAGTGAAATAGAAAATAAGAAAATTAAGATTAATGCTGGCATTACAGATGACATTAGGGTCTCAGAAGAAATTTTCGCTGACAAAAATGATTTAGTTGTTGGGATATATGACCCTGGAAAATATGGATTCGAATTAGATATGTGGTCAAAATCAGACGGAAAAAAAATATATAATCTAAAAAAAAAAATTAATTCAATGAACCTTTCTAAAGATGCTAGCGATATCTATAAAAAAATTCTTCTAACTAACACCTTTCCACCAAAAGACAATTTGAATAAAAAAAAATTTTTTGATTTAAAAGCAGAATGGTTAATTAAAAATGGGGATCTCGATTTAATAATTGAGTATGTAACTAAAAATTTAGATATAATATCAAATGAAAATTTAATTAAATTTGTTTTAAATGAATATTTATCTAAAGCCGAGATAAAAGAGGCATGTAGTTTGTTTAAAAAAATAAATCAAAATTTTAACGATTATTATCTGAAAAACTTTTCAATATATTGCTTGATACATAGTAAACAAAATGATCTTGCCATGATGCGTTTTGATTTAGAGAAGGAGTCTGGTTATTCAGATCCTTTTTTTGAGAAAAAATTTAATTCATTAATGGGACTTTCAAAAGATGATAATGCTTCGTCAGATAAAAATCTTTTAAATTTACATCTTTCTTTTAATACAATTAAAGATTTTAAATATGTACCTACAAAAAAAACCTCAAAGCTATTTTGGACTTATTTAAGATCTAACAACTTATTAGACAGTACTAGTGATATCGATACTGCTGATGAAGAAAAAATCTCATTACTAGAAAAAGCTACGCATGAGAGAAACTATAATGAGAAAGATTTACTTAATATTTACAAGAAATTTCAATTTTCCGTTGACCAACTTCTTAACATTGAGAGAGAAAAAAAGGATTTATCTAATATAAAAGCCAGGGCTTTGATGTATCAAGGTATTTTATTAAATGATGATCCTAACAAGGTGACGAAACTTTCTAAAGATTTAAAATCATCCTTTATTAATGATGGTATTGAAGACGCCTTTAAAGACGAATTAAGGTTTATTTTGGAGAGATTTAAAGAAAGTGAATTAAGTTCAGATTTAACAGACTTTTATGTTTTGAATTCCAAAGTGGAAAATCCAAACAAAAAAATAAAATATAACAACAAAATTTTGCATCAATCAAAAATTATCAATTATTTCATACAAGAAAAACCTTCTAAAAAAAAAACAGAAAAAGATTTAAATAATTTTTTGAAAAAAATTAAAAAAAGCAAAAAAAATTATTTAATAACTAAAGATGTAATTGTTATAGAGTCTTTAAAATTTGATGGTATTGAAATTAATGAGGACTACAGTGATCTTTATACAATTAATGAAAATTCTATGCCTATAGATATACAGGTTTTAATTAATGACGGAGAAATTGGTTTAGCAATGTTAAGGATTATAGAAATAATTGGTGAAGATGAACTTAAAAATCTTGGCTCAGAAACCCTTTATTTCTTAGTAAATGCTTTAAACCAAATGGACATCGATATAATAAGAAATGAAATCCTTTCTGCAATCTTACCAGTTAGAGTATAATTTTTGTTATGACAAAAAGAAAAATCATACTGGTTCCAGATGAAATACTTAAAAAAAAATCTGAAAAGATTGAAAAATTAACCAATAAAGAAAAACAGTTAGCAGATGATTTGTTTGAAACGATGTACAAAAATAATGGGATCGGTCTTGCCGCTGTTCAGGTCGGTGTTTTAAAAAGAATGATTGTAATTGATGTTTCAAAAAAAGATGAGGAAAAAAAACCTCTTTGTTTAATAAATCCAGTCATAAAATCATTTGGTAAAGATAGATCGACATATGAAGAAGGTTGTTTATCAATACCTGAAACATTTATAGAAATTGAAAGACCAAAGACCTGTATTGTTGAATATGTAGACATCTCAGGAAATAAAAAAAACATAGAATGTGATGGTTTACTATCTACATGCGTCCAACATGAAATTAATCACTTAGATGGTAAGTTGATCATTGATTTTTTGTCAAAGCTGAAAAAAGATATTCTAATAAAAAAATTATCTAAAAACAAAAATACATCTAGTAGAGTTATTGTATAAATGTCACATAATGTTATTTTTATGGGTACTTCGAAATTTGCTGTACCTATTCTTGAAAAGATTAGTGAGAGCAAACTCAATATTTCTGCTGTTTACACACAACCACCAAAAAAATCTAGCAGGGGAATGAAAGTTCAAAAAACCCCAATTCAAGTTAAATCTGAATTAATTGGCTTACCAATTAGAGCACCAAATAGTCTTAAGAATAATATTGATGAATATAATTTTATAAAAAAAATAAAGCCTGTAGTTGTTATAGTAATTTCTTATGGTCAAATTATACCAAAGGAATTTTTAGAACTTTCTGATAAAGGTTTTTTTAATATACATGCATCTATCTTGCCCAAATTTAGAGGCGCTGCACCAATACAAAGAGCAATAATGAGTCAGGATACTGAGACGGGAATTAGTTTTATGAAAATTAATGAACATCTAGATACTGGTCCTGTTCTTAAAATTTACAAAATAAAAATTGACTTTAATTTAAACGCAACTGAGCTTGAAGAAAAATTATCTAAATTGGCAGCTGAAAAAATAATAGAAAACATCGATAGTATTATCAGTGGAAAAGCGAAGCTTAGAGAACAAGATCATTCAGAAGCAACATATGCTAAAAAAATAAATAAAAAAGAAGGGAAGATAATTTGGAATGATAGTGCCAAGAAAATTATTGGAAAAATAAATGGTTTGTACCCCAGCCCAGGGGCTTATTTTATGTTTAGTGGAGAAAGATATAAAATTCTAAAAGCTGAAATTGGAAATGGATCGGGACATCCTGGTGATGTTTTAAATGATGAACTTGAGATAGCATGTTCAAATAATGAAAGTATAAAGATAATTGAAATCCAAAAAGAAGGGAAAAAAATTCAAAAGATAAATGAATTTTTGAACGGTTCAAAAATACATAAAGGCTGTACCCTTAATGAATAGATATCAAATCCTTATTGAGTATGTAGGTACTAATTATAATGGATGGCAGATACAGAGAAAAGGGAGAACAATTCAAGGGAAAATTCAAAATACTATTTCTAAAATTTTAAAAGAAAAGGTGAATATAATTGGATCAGGTAGAACTGACTCTGGAGTACATGCTTTAGAGCAATCAGCTCATTTTGATACAAGTGCCAAAATTAAAGATAGCAATAAATTTTTAAAATCAATTAATCATTTTTTATCTAGATACAGCATTAGTATTTTAGACTTAAAAAAAAGGGAATTTACTTTTCACTCTCGATACTCTGCAAAAGCAAGAATATATAGATATGTTATTTTAAATCGTAAATCTGGTTCAGTGTTAAATAATAAAAGGTGTTGGCACATAATTAAAAAACTTAATATATTAATGATGAAAAAAGGAGCAAAAAAATTAGTTGGTACAAAAGATTTTTCAACATTTAGATCATCAAGTTGTTCTGCGAAAACTCCAGTAAGAACAATAAAATCAATAAAATTTTTTTCTAAAAAGGACATTATTGAGATTGAAATAAAAGCTCAGTCATTTCTTCAAAATCAAGTAAGATCCATGGTCGGTTGCTTGAAGTATGTTGGTGAGAACAAGTGGAGCATTCAAAAATTTGATAAAATAATCAAATCAAAAAAAAGAATTAATTGTGCACCTCCTGCTCCAGCAGAGGGACTATATTTAACTAAAGTGATTTATTAGTTTTTTTTTTACTGATAGCGAATTTTTTGCTTATTCTAAACCTTGAACCTGATCTCACAATATATCCACAACAATTTTTTGCACCACATTTACATGGGAACTGTTTGTAGTCTTTATCAAATCCAAAACCATAGTCACAAGTAAGCTCTTCTCCTTTTTTTATATTTCTTATTGCTGATACCCAAACCTTAAAACCTTTTCCCTCATAGTCACAATTATTATTACATGAATGATTAATCAAACCTGCAGTATTCCAATGAAAGTCTCCGTCTAGGGTGTATCTATTATTAAGTGTGAATAAATAGATTGGTTTATCATTGTCAAATTTTGCTGATTCCTCAACTTCTCTGTTAGTAATGATTTTTCCAATATAATTAATTATTTTTGTTCCTTTTTTAATATCTTTTGTTGCATATAAACCTCGCTTGTTGTCTATTTTAGACTTTTTGATCTTATATAGTTTCATTAATTATTTTCTAAGAGAGCATTTACATGATTAAATGCACTATCTGCAAGGGCATTAAGGTCGTACCCTCCTTCTAACACTGATATAACTTTTCCATTAGTGAATTCATTTGTTGCTTTAAGAGTTCTTTTTGTAATCTCATAAAAATCTTCAGATTTTAATTCAAACTGCGCCAGAGGATCAGCAATATTTGCATCAAAGCCCATACTTAGAATCAAAAATTCAGGTTTAAATTCAACTAGTTTATCCAAAACTCTATCCAAAGCATTCATATATTTCTCTGATGTAGTCCCAGCAGGAAGAGGCACATTGAAAATATTATTATGCTTACCTTTTTCTTTTTCGCTTCCAGTACCTGGATAAAATGGATATTGGTGTGTAGATAAGTACAAAACATTTTTATTATCGAAAAAAATATCTTGGGTTCCATTTCCATGATGGACATCAGGATCGAAAATTGCAATTTTTTTATATTTATACTTTTCCATGAGATAATGAGCGGCAACCGCACAATTATTATATATACAAAAACCCATCGCTTTATTTTTTTCTGCATGGTGACCAGGAGGTCTCACTACACAAAAAGCATTTCTAAATTTTTTCTGTTCAACGCCATCTATTGCTTTAATTACTGATCCCACCGCATCTACTGTTGCATCTTTACTTCCAGGCGAAATTATAGTGTCCCCATCTAAAAATTTTAATCCTTGATTAGGAAAACTTTTTTTAACCATATCAATATAATTTTCATCATGCACTTTTTTTAATATATTTTGATCAAAAGGAGCTGGCTTATCCCAAATTAAACTTTTATTTTTTTTAAGTCTTTCAGTTATCGCTGTAACTCTTTTGGGTTGTTCAGGATGACCATCACCCGTTAAATGATTTGTCGACGTTTTTGAAGATATTATCGCTGTTTTCACGAAAAATAATTATCTAGAATATTAGCATAAATTTTAGTTAATTTTTTAAGGTCTTTTAATGATACTGCTTCATCAATTTTGTGCATTGTTTTTCCCACAAGACCAAATTCCAAACAAGGAGATATATTTTTTAAAAATCTAGCATCAGAGGTTCCTCCTGTTGTCGAAAGTTTTGGTCTTACTTTTGTGATTTTTTTTATAACATTTTGTATCATATTTGTTGTAGCGTTTTGTTTTGTTAAAAATGCTTCACCAGAAACTCTGTAATCTATTTTAAATTTTGATCTATTTTTTTTGTTAATTTTATTTAAAATTTTATTAATTCTTTTTTTGATCGAACCTGATGAGTGCTTGTTATTAAACCTTATATTAAAAGTCGCATTAGCAGTTTTAGGAATAACGTTATCGGCGTAATTATCAATATTAATTTTTGTAATCTCTAAATTTGTAGGCTGAAAATTTTTAGTACCTTTATCAAATTTTATATTTTTTAGTTCATTTAAAATTTTTATAATTATTGTTGAGGGATTATTTGCTCTATGAGGATATGCTACATGTCCTTGCGTACCAATTATTTCAATTTTTCCAGATAAACTTCCTCTTCGACCAATTTTTATCATTTCTCCTAATTTATTTGGATTTGTTGGTTCACCTACCAAACAAAAATTGATTTTTTCATTTCTCTTTTTTAAATAATCTACTACTTTTTTTGTACCGTTTACAGCATCTCCTTCTTCATCACCTGTTATTAAAAGACTAATTGAACCATTAAAACTTTTATTATTATTTAAAAAAATACTTACAGCTGAAACAAAAGCAGCTACTGAGCCTTTCATATCATTTGCACCTCTGCCAATTAAATGACCTTTCTTGATAGAGGGTCTGAAAGGATTAATCGTCCAGTCTTTTATGTTTCCAGGGGGAACAACATCTAAATGGCCTGCAAAACAAAAATTAGGTCCTTTACTTCCTAGCCTAGCATATAAATTTTTTACTGGTTGAAAATTTTTTTCTTTAAAATTTAAAATTTTGGTTTTGAAACCAATTTTCTTTAGTTTTTTTTCTAAAAATCTCATAACACCAGCATCTCTAGGTGTTATTGATGGGAACTTCATTAGCTCTTTGGCTAATTGTAATTCGTTTATTTTTTGCATAATTAGTCTCTTAAAAGATCGTTAATTGATGTCTTTGACCTCGTTTTTGCATCTACAGTTTTTATTATATGAACAGCATAAAGATCTTTATGAGTGCCAGGTACCACAACTGAATAAGGTGGAACACGACCTTTTGTGATTTCACCACTTGATCTGTTAACAATTTTTGTACTTTGACCAATGTAACATCCCATTGAAAGAACACTACCTTCTCCGACTATAACACCTTCTACAACTTCTGACATTGCTCCAACAAAGACATTGTCCTCAATTATAGTTGGAAGTGCTTGCGCAGGTTCTAAAACTCCACCAATTCCTGACCCAGCAGATATATGACAATTCTCTCCAATTTGACAACAGCTTCCAGCTCTACTAAATGTATCCATCATTGTATTTGCCCCGATGTATGCACCTATGTTTACATAACAAGGCATAAGCACAGCATTTTTACCTATGAAAGATCCTGGTCTTACTGGACTATTTGGTGTCATCCGAAATCCAGCAGCCTCATGTTGTTCCTTAGTCCAGTTAGCTGTTTTGCCTTTTAATAAGTGAGCTTTATCGTACCAGCTACTATATGGTCCACTTAAATTATCCATCGGGTAAACTCTAAAACTTAGCATGATTGCCTTTTTAAGATATTGGTGGGTTTTCCACTCTCCATTAATTTTTTCTGCTACACGAGACTTACCACTGTCCAAATCTTTGATTACTTGATTTATCGCATCCTTTAGAGATTGATCTGAGTCTTGATTTACTTGGTCTTTTTTTTCCCAAGCATCGTTAATTGTTTTTTCTAAAGACATAATTTATTTACTTTTTAATAACCTTATTTCTTTAAGAAATAAAGACAGATTTTCAATTTTATGAGAAATATAATCTTTATCTGAGTCAATTTTTCCAAAATGCTCATCATTGATTAACCAAACAGTTGTACAGCCTCTTTCAAAGCCGATACTTAAATTTTTAGCTATATCTTCAATATAAATTGTTTCTTTGGGATTAATACC
Source organism: uncultured Pelagibacteraceae bacterium (assembly GCA_902551755.1). GTDB lineage: Bacteria > Pseudomonadota > Alphaproteobacteria > Pelagibacterales > Pelagibacteraceae > Pelagibacter. The sequence continues at coordinate 104,883 of CACDEB010000001.1, read as the reverse complement.
AAATTTTTTAACCATTAAATCAAATGTCTGAGCTTCAGGTTTAGGAACATACCCAGCGTCTTTTATATCGAAAACTTTTTCTTTTCCAAAAAGATCATAAATACCTAACCGTGTTAAAATATTTTGAGCATGTTCCGCGCTACCATTTGTAAAAATAAATTTTTCCATATTTAAGTTCTCAAGCTCATTTCTCATTATTTTGTCTTCTTTCATAAATGAAATGTCAATATCATGGACATATTTGAGAAACTCATCCCCAATAACATTATGGTGTAACATAAGACCATTTAGACTTGTGTTGTATTTATAAAAATAATTTGTTTGAAGTTCTTTTGCCTTTTTTTCATCTAATCCAAGTTTTTCCTGAATAAAAAGAGTCATTCTTTTTGATACAAGACCAAAGACTTTTTCTAAAGGATAACCATTGTGAGACCCATAGCAAACTCCGTCAAGGTCCAAAAGAAGGTATTTCATTTCTTTTAAATTTTTCATTTTCTTATTAATGTTCCTGATCCTTTATCGGAAAATAATTCAAACAAAACTGAACGAGGTTTACGACCGTCAATTATACCAACTGCAGTTACATCATTTTTTACAGCATCAAGACAGGTATTAATTTTTGGTATCATACCCTCAGTGATTGTTTTATCCTCTATCATTTCGATTATTTTTGAAGAATTAATTTCCGAAATAAGTTTTTTCTCTCTATTCAAAACACCCTCTACATTTGTCATTAAAAGTAGTCTTCTTGATTTAAGAGATTTTGCAACTGCTCCAGCCGCATGATCTCCATTAATATTATACGTCTGTTTATTTGCCCCTAATCCTAGGGGAGAAATAATAGGAATTAAATTATTTTTTAATTTTTCAAAAATAGTCTCTGTGTTAATTTTATTAGGAATTCCCACAAAACCAAGTTCCTCTTGTTCAGGAATAATTTCTATAACATTATCTTTTTTTGTATGCAATGAAGCTGCCTGGGAACCAATTTTTTTTAAAGAATTTACAATATCTTCATTAAAGTCAATAAGTACTGTTTCAACGACATTTATAATTTTTTCATCAGTAATTCTTAGACCTCTTATAAATTTGGACTCAATATTTTGTTTAGATAACTCCCTTTTTATTCTTGGTCCTCCTCCGTGCACAACAACCACTTGCAAACCAAGTTTGTTAAGTACACTTAAATCTTTAATAAAATTATCAAAAATTTTTCTATCAATGAATACATTACCCCCATACTTTATAACTATTATTTCATTTTTGTATTTCTCAACATATTTCAAAACCTCTTCGACTGGCGGTCCGTCTGTAGGTAAGATCTTTTTTAAATCCATTATTGAGAGGTTTTCACAGTAGTTCTCTTCATAATGACGTACTGTTGAGCCATTGTAAGAATATTGTTGGCCGTCCAATACAGAACTAATCCCGAAGGGAAAGGTGCAAGTATTACAGTTAAAAAAACGGGAAAAAACATAAAAATTTTCTTTTGTATATCATCTTGTGGAGCTGGATTAAGTTTCTGTTGTGCCCACATTGTTAAGCCCATCAGAATTGGTAACCCACCTATGATTAAAAATTCAGGGGGTGCCCATGGTATCAGTCCAAATAAATTGAAAATTGATGTTGGGTCCTTCTCAGATAGATCTTTTATCCATCCAAAAAAGGGCTGGTGTCTCATTTCAATTGTAACAAATAACATTTTATATATTGCGAAAAAAAATGGTATAGAAATTAAAATTGGCACACAACCACTTACAGGATTAACTCCTTCTTTCTTATAGAGTTGCATTATTGCCTGCTGAAGTTTCATCTTATCATCTTTATGAACTTCTTTAAGACGAGCCATTTCGGGTTGCAAAATTTTCATTCTACTCATCGATCTAAATGCATAATTATTGAGTGGAAAGAACACTAATCTTAAACAAACAGTTATTAATATAATTGCTACTCCATAATTTCCTGCAAGTTTAAAGAAATAATCATTTAAAAAGAATAAAGGTTTTACAATCCAATAAAACCAACCCCAGTCAATGACAAGGTCAAATTTTGATAATCCTAATTTTTCATTATACTCATCAATTACATCTACTTCTTTTGCAGCAATAACAATATTAACTTTATTACTAATTTGCTTATTAGGTTGTGCCTCCAAAGCCTCAGTTTCTATGTAACTAATTTTAAATTTTTCACTGTACTCAAAATCCGCTCTAAAATTTTTGTTCTTTTCTGGTATTAAGCTTGTAAGCCAATATTTATCAGTAATACCTAGAAAACCTTTTTCAGCATTGATTGAATATTTTTTGTCTATTACATCATCATAATCTTTTTCCACTAATTGATCATCAAACACCCCAAGTGGCCCCTCATGTAAAATAAAAAAATTTACTATATCTTTAGGAATATTTTTTCTTATAATTTGGCTATAGGGATAAAAATTATATATTTTGTTTGTATTATTTTTTATTTTTTGGTTAACAGTAAATAAAAATTTATTATCAATGCTAATAATTTTTTCAAAAGTGAGCCCTTGAGCATTTTTCCATACTAATTTAACGTCATTTCCTGGAGAAAGTTTTGCATTTCCCTCTACTTTCCATTTTGATTTATTATTTGGTAAATCAATATTTTTGTTGTTAGTAACCCAGCCTGTTTCTAAGTAATATGTATCAGAAGAGTTTCTTGGATTTAGTAGAACCACCTTTTTTGTACCCTCGAGTTTTTCATTGTAATTTTTAAAAAGTAAATCGTCTATAATTGCTCCTTTTAAAGAAATTGAACCCTTAACGTTATCGTTTTCAAATATAATTCTTTTATCTTTATTTAAAGCCTCTTTTCTTGAAAGAAGTTTATTAGTTTCAGAATTTTCTATCTCTGGAGCATCTAAACTTTTAACTGAGTCTATTCTTTTTTGTTTTATTTTTTCTCGATCTTCTGGTGAAGGTGAAAAAAATAAAGCCCATAAAACAATTATTGCTGCACTGAGTGATATAGCTGCGATTATATTTTTATTTGAGTCCATTTTTAATTTTTATTTTTTTTAACTGGTTTAAATCCTTCACCACCACCAAGGAATTTAATGGGATGACAACTTAAAACTCTTTTAGTGCCTTTAAAAAAACCTTTAATCAAACCATACTCCTTTAAAGACTCTATGAAATACTCTGAACAAGTTGGTAAATATCTACAGTTGTTACCCAGTAAAGGTGAGATTAAGTACTGATAAAACTTTATTATCTTAATAATAATATTGGTTAAAATCTTCATTAACTTATTTTTTCAAAACTTTTTTGTAATGCCTCTTTAATTTCATCGTATTTTTCCTCTAAAACACTTTTTTTTGCAAGAACTAAATAAGAAAAGTTAAGATTTAATTTAGCTATTTTAGTTATTGCATATGTCATATTTTTGAGCCTTCTTTTTATCTTATTTCTATCAACAGCTTTACCCATTTTCTTTTTTGCTACAAAACTTATATTGAGACATGTATTTTTTTTATCAGGAATCTTTTTAAAAAAAATTGTGAGATAAGAATTGGAAATTTTTCTTCCATTAAGAAGTTTTTTAAAGTCCTCATTCTTTGAGAGACTCTTAATTTTAATTTTCATTAAACAGTAAGTTTTTTTCGACCTTTTTTTCTTCTTCTGGCTAGAAGTTTTTTTCCACCTTTTGTTTTCATTTTTGATCTAAATCCGTGGCGTCTTTTCCTGACAAGTTTACTTGGTTGATAAGTTCTTTTCATAAGATTTAAATTATGTAGTATTAAAAATTTAAGTACTTATAATGTAAAAACTATAATATGCAAACTATGAAAAACGTTAAGATATGGTTAGGTTTAGCCTATATTATATTCCTGGGATTGTTTTTATACTTCTTGTTAACTTATATAAGTATTGAGGAGTTAACTTCATATAGTTTTCTCAAATCAAATAGTGAGTACCTAATTAATTTTAAACAAAATAATATAATATTCTCATCTTTTGTATTTATTATATTTGGGATTGTTTGGATTTCTTTACTTCAAGGATTTGGATCTCCATTAGGGTTGATTTGTGGATATATTTTCGGACCTTACTTTGGAACTTTAATTTTTTCATTTACTTTTGCTTTAGGATCTAGTGTAACTTTTATAGTTGCTAATTATTTTTTTAAAAACTACATCATTGAAAAAATACAAAATAAGTATCAATATCTTAATGACAAAATAAGAAACAATCAGCTTTTAGCGGTCGGCCTCCTTAGATTTCTTGGTGGTATTCCGATACAGATACAAAATTTAATTCCTGTATTATTTGATGTAAAATTAAAGAACTATTTTTTTGGAACCTTACTTGGAGTTATTATTCAAGCATTTATTGTTTGTTCATTAGGATCAGCTTTAGAAAAGAAAATATATGAAAATGATGAATTACCTAAAATATTAGATCTTTTAAAAACTCAAGAAATTTATTTACCAATATCAGCTATAATATTTTTATTCGTTCTGACATTTATTTTAAGAAAATTTTTCTTTAAAAAATAATGGTGCCCTCGATGAGAATCTAACTCATGACTGACCCTTACCAAGGGCCTGTTTTAACACTAAAACTACAAGGGCGAATAAATAAAAATAGTGTAAAAATCAATAAAATTCAAATTTTTGACTTAATTTTTTATTTTATTAAGTCTATAATAATTTTTGGTAATTTTATGGGAATTCACTACGATTATAAATCTACTAGAGGCGCTAAAGCAATGGAGAAGCAAGCTAAAAGAGAAAAGAAATTAGCTGAGCGAAGAGCCAAAAAACAATCTAAGCAGGGAACAAATAAATCTGAAGATAAGACAATACCAATTGATCAAGTTGTAACTTTGGAGCATCTTACCAATCCTGAGAAAAAATAATCTTTTTAATGAATTCTAAAAGAAAGCCTTCTAAGCTTGATCTCGAGAAAGCACTTAGAAAAAATTTAAGGAAAAGAAAAATTCACAAACGAAAAAACCGAAAAAATGATTCTAAACGATAAACAAATTAAAGAACTTGCAGAAAAAGAGGAGATGATAAGTCCATTTGTAAATGAAAGTGTATCTAAAGGCATTAGTCATGGACTTAACTCATTTGGTTATGACTTAAGATGCGGCTCTGAATTCAAAATATTTACAAATATAAAAGGAGCTACTGCTGACCCAAAGAATTTTAGTGAGGATAATTTTATAACTATTAAAGGTGAAGAGTCTGTTTTAATTCCTCCAAATTCTTTCGCACTGGCAAGTAGTCTTGAGTATTTTAAAATGCCAAGAAATGTAACCGGATTAGTAACTGCTAAGAGTACTTACGCAAGATGTGGACTTGGAACTCCCCCTACAGTTTTAGAAGCTGGTTGGCATGGCAACTTAGTTTTAGAATTTTCAAATCATACAAGTAACTCTATAAAATTGTATGCAAATAGTGGAGCAGCACAAATTTTGTTCTTTAGTGGAGATCAGCCAGAGGTATCATATTCTGATAGAAAAGGAAAATATCAAGGTCAAGTTGGTATAACTTTAGCAAAATCAAAATAGTATGAAAAGATTTATAATTACTGGCCCAAGCAAAGCCATAAATGGAATAGTAAATATAAGTGGTGCAAAAAACTCATGCCTTCCACTTATGGCGGCATCTATTCTTTTTAAAAAAGAAGTAATTTTAAGAAATGTTCCTTTGGTTCAAGACGTTCTCACAATGAAAGATCTTTTAATTTCCTTAGGTTCTAAAGTAAAAATTTTAGAGAAAAAAAAGATTATGATTATTACAAATAAAAAGGATCATAAATTAACTGTTCCCTATAACTTGGTATCTACAATGCGAGCAGGAGTTCTAACCATGGGTTCCTTACTTGGAAGATATCCAAGGAAAAACATAAGAGTTGCTCAAGGAGGAGGTTGTGCATTAGGAATTCGCGATACATCTTGGCATCTTGAAGGTTTTAAAAGTTTAGGGGCTGAACATGTTTTGGAAAAGGGATATGTAAAAATATCTTCAAAGAATGGTTTGGTAGGTAAGAGCTATAAGTTTCCAAAAATTACAGTTACAGGCACGTCAAATTTAATCATGTCTTCAGTTTTTGTAAGAGGTTCCCATGTTTTAAAAAATATATCTTTAGAACCTGAGGTAACTGATCTTATAAAATTCTTAAACAACTCAGGCGCAAATATAAAGTTTATTGGCAAAAGATCTTTAAGAATTAAAGGTGTTAAAGAGCTATTAAGCGGCAATCATAAAATTATTGGTGATAGGATAGAAGCATTTAGTTATTTATGTATAGGAGCAATTACAAAGGGGAGTGTAAAGGTGGTGAATATAGATCCTAAATTTTTACCTTCAGAATTAAAGATATTGAAAAAAATAGGATTTAAAATTGATGTAAGTAAAAATTATATAAAATTAAATACAATTAAAAAATTAAAACCTATAAACGTCAAAACGGGACCATGGCCTGGATTTGCAACAGATTGTTTGCCCATTTTAATACCTGTTTTAACAAGAATTTTGGGACAAAGTAAAATTAAAGAGACGATTTTTACTAATAGATTTATGGCTGTGCCCGAACTTAATAGAATGGGAGCAGATATAAGAATTAAAAAAAATTTTGCAGTAATTAACGGAGAAAAAAAATTGAATTCTGCAGATTGTATTTCATCTGATCTTAGAACTACTTTCTCAATTATATTGGGTGCAATCGTAGCAAAGGGATCATCAACAATATCAAGAATTTATCATGGATTGAGAGGATACTCAAACCTCCAGCTCAAATTAAGAAAACTTGGTATTAAAGTAAAAATGAAAACGTAATGGTAAAAAATTTTTTATCCAAAATATTAGCGAGAGATCTCAATGGTTTAAATATAATTTCGACATATTGTGAGGACTCAACCACAAGCGTTTCAGAGATTAAATATCTAAAAAAAAATAAAATATTTTTATTGTCTTTAACTCGAAAATCTCTGAAAGATAACAAAAAAAGCAACATTATAAGCGTTTGTAAATTTGAATTTATAGAAAATGTAGTAGCAAAAAATGTAGATCAAAAAGATAGTAAACTAAAATTAAAGTTGATGGGAATAGATGTAATGAAAATAGATAAACAATATGAAATTAATTTGTTATTTTCAGATAATCGTTTTATAACCCTATACTCTGAAATTATAGAGGTAACATTGGAAGATTTAAAAAAAGAAATAAAATGAAAATAATTTCTGCTAAAAATAAGAGTTTTGATAAATTGTTGGATAAACTTCTTTCTAAACGAAAAAATAAACTTCGATCAGATTATATTTCAGTAAAAAATATAATTAAAGATGTAAGAAAAAATGGAGATAAAGCCCTAGTAAAATATGAGAAAAGATTTAATAAAAATAAAACAATTATTCCGAACTCAAAAAAAATAAAAGACTCAATTAAATCCTTAGACCAAAAAGTAAAAAAAGCGATAGATGCAGCTTATAATAGAATTTATAAATTCCATTCACTTCAAAAGTTCAAAGATGTCTCATATATTGATAAGTATCAAAATAAAGTGAAATATAAATATGTTCCACTTGAGTCAGTTGCGATCTACGTTCCGGGTTCAAAAGTTTCTTATCCATCTAGTGTTTTAATGTGCACAATACCTGCAATTGTTGCAGGAGTTAAAAGAATAGTAATGATTAATCCTGGTTACAAAGGAAAGCAAAATGCTGCAGTTTTGTATGCTGCAAGAAAATGCAAAATAAAAGAAATTTATTCAATTGGTGGCCCTTCAGCAATAGCAGCTGCTGCATATGGAACTCAATCAATTAAACCTGTAAATAAAATTGTAGGACCAGGGAATTCGTATGTTGCTTCAGCAAAAAAAGAAGTCTTTGGGGATATAGGCATTGAGTCAATGACAGCTGGACCTTCAGAGGTCTTAGTTGTTTGTGACAACAAATCTAATCCAGAATGGTTGGCAAGCGATTTAATTGCTCAAGCTGAACATGATTCTCTCGCCCAGTGTATTTTAATTTCAAAAGATAAAAAAGTTCTAAAAAAAACTAAGAATGAAATAATAAATCAACTTAAAAGCATTTCGAGAAGCTCAATTGCAAAAAAAAGTTTAATGATGAATGGCATTCTAATCTACGAAAATTCAGAAAATAAAATTGCAGAAATAATTAATAAGGTAGGTCCAGAGCACTTAGAACTAAATATAAAAAATTACAAGTCTTTAATTCCAAAAATTAAGAATGCTGGTTCTATTTGCCTAGGAAAATATGCAGTGATGGCAATGACAGACTATGGAGTACCGGGCACTAATCATGTTCTTCCAACCAATATGACCAGTAAATACTCAAGTGGATTAAGTGTTTCAGAGTTCATTAAAAAAATTTCATACATAAATTTATCAAAAAAGGGTATTGAAACTCTTGGTCCATCAGTTATAACTCTTGCAACTAACGAAGGTTTAGATGGACATGCTAAATCAATTAAAAAAAGATTAGGAGAATTATAAATTTGTCAAAACAAGACTCTTTAGAATTTAAAGGAAAGGTAATAGACCTTTTGCCCAATGCAATGTTTAGGGTCAAATTAGAAAATAATCACATTGTTACAGCACATACAGCTGGAAAATTAAGAAAAAACAGAATTAGAGTTTTGCAGGGAGACAATGTTACTGTAGAAGTAACTCCATATGATCTTACAAAGGGTCGTATAACATTTAGATTTTAATGGCCTTGTAGCTCAGTAGTAGAGCAGTACCCTGAAAAGGTATGTGTCGTAAGTGCGATTCTTACCAAGGCCACCACCAAAAAGCTCAATAATAGACAATTAAATCACTTGCATCTAATTTAGAAATCTAATAACAAAACACATTCTTTGTATAAACAAAGATAAACTAATAAAGAAAGAGTAAAATGAGTCTAAAAGGTAAAGTAAAGTGGTTTAATGGAAAAAAAGGTTATGGTTTCATTGAACGAGAAGATAAAGAAAAAGATGTATTCGTGCATGCTTCTGCTGTTAGAGAAGCTGGTTTAAGATTCTTAAACGAAGGTGACGAAATTACATTTGAAGTTGAAGACGGAGAAAAAGGTCCTGCCGCAGTAAAACTGCAAAAAACCTCTTAATTCTAATTCATCATTATTGTATAGGAGTATAATACCCATTGGGTTAGCTATTCCTATACAATTCATTCTTGTATTTCTAGAATTAAATGCTATTTAAGCTCTATGATTATATTAAATAATAAGTTTAATTCACTTCACAGACATCATACACATGCTGGCTGCACGCTAGCTATTTAATTATTTAATAAATTTAAATTTTACAACAATTAATATAAAATAAACATAGGCCCTGGTGGTGAAATGGTTATCACGGAAGTTTGTGGAACTTCAGTTTTTGGTTCGATCCCAAGCCAGGGTACCAAAAAAATGAGTAAAGAAAATAAATTAACTCCTGGGTTACCTCAGGGATTTGAAGATAGGTGGAATAAAAAATTACTTCTTAAAAAGAAACTTTTAAAAGTTATAGAGAATAATTTTATAAAATACGGGTTTGACCCTTTGGAAACTCCATCGTTTGAAATTGCAGAAAATATCGGATCCTTTCTCGCAGAGGATGAAAGTAATCCTATGTCTGATGTATTCTCCTTTGGAGATGGTGCAAAAGATATTACTCTACGTTATGATCTTTCAAGTCCATTAGCGAGATTTGTTGCTCAAAACAATCAAGACCTTCCACCAATATTTAAAAGATATGCAATCCAAAATGTTTTTAGAAATGAGAAAGCTGGAAATGCGCGATACAGGGAATTTACGCAAGCAGATTGTGATATTGTAGGAAATGTTAATCCAGCTCAAGCGAATGCAGAATTATGTAATTTAATTGTAAGCACATTGTTGGAATGTGGTTTAAAAACAGATCAATTTACCATTAACATCAGCAACAGAAAAATAATTCAAGGTTTAATCAAAGATCTAAAAATTCCAGATACTAAACAGACCAAGGTTATGAGAGCAATAGACAAGCTTGATAAACCTGGTTTTGGATTAAGAGGTGTTGAAGATTTATTAAAAAAAGAGAGAAAAGATAAAAGTGGTGCAATTACAAAAGGTGCTAATCTAAATGATGATCAAGTATCTAAGATTTTAGATTTTTTAAAAATTAATGATTTAAATGAACTCAAACAAAATTTTAAAAATCCTTTAACGCAGGAAGGAATTAAAGAATTAGAAGATCTTCTAGAAATTTTAAAGTTTGGAAATTATTCTGATCAAGTAAAAACTAATTTTACAATTGTAAGAGGCCTTGCATATTATGATGGTTTTTGTGTTGAAACTAATCTTAATTTTAAAGCCAAAAATGACAAAGGCAAAGAAGTAGATATTGGAAGCATCTGTTCTGGAGGACAATACAATAAGTTAATATCTAGATTTAAAGGAGTAGATATACCTGGTACTGGCGTGAGTATTGGCGTTGATAGATTGTTATTTGCGATGATGCAATTAAACCCAGAAATAAATGAACAAAAACCAGTTATCGTATGTGTGATGGATGAAAAATATTTAAAAAATTATTACGAAATTTTGGAAACTTTGAGAAAAAATAACATTAATTCAGAAATCTTTTTAGATAGTAAAAAAAATCTTGGGAAACAATTAACTTATGCCAATAAAAGAGGGTGCCCAGTTGCAGTAATTTGTGGAGAGAATGAATTTAAAGATAACAAAATTACCTTGAAAAATCTTCTTGGTATTAAAGGAGATAATAATCAAGCTACATTTTCAAAAGAAAATTTAATCAATGAAATCAAAAAATTTATCTGAAAAAATTCTTAGATCTGTAAAATCTAGAGGATTTAAATATATTGAATTACCATCCGTAATTGAAGCTAATCACATAGTTCAAAGATCAGGCGAAAATTTTAGAAAGTTTATCTTTTCATTTATCGATCAAAATGGAAGTGAGTTATGTTTAAGACCTGATTTAACAATAGTTTCTTGCCTAAGGTATCTTGAAAATAATCTTAAAACTAAAGAAAAAATATTTTATAGCGGTCAGGCATACAGAAAATCAAATAATAAAAAAGACTCAATTATTAGAGACCAAATTGGATTTGAAATTATTGGCTCAAAAGATGAAAAAAAAGATGATAAAGAAATAATTTATACTTCTCTTAGATCAATTAAAAACTTAAAGTATTCTACGGGCACATTGACAATCGGAAATGTGGAAATATTTAATCTTTTAATCTCAAAATTGGATATCCCTAAGAGATGGAAGTTGAGACTTTCAAGACATTTTTGGAGAGAAAGTTATTTCAACGACTTGCTGAAAAGATTAGAGACAAACTCAGATGTTGATCCGACAATTGTAGAAATTGATAAAAAGCGTTATTTAAAAATGACAAAAGAAAATAGGTCATCAATAATTGCTGGGAGATCCATTGATGAAATTTTAAAAAGGTTTGACAAAAAAATAAAGGATCCAAGACGTCCAAGTAAAGGTAGAAATGTTTCTAAAACTATCAGAGAATTTTTAAAGATTAAATGTCCAATTGATAAAGCAGCTCAAGAATTAAATAAATTTTTTAAAAAAAATAAAATTAACTTAGCAGTCGATCAAAAATATTTTCCATTATCAAATAAAAGAGTATCGAAACTTAATGTAATTTTCTCAACTGCTTTTGGAAGGCAACTCGAATACTACACAGGGATGGTCTTTAAAATTGATATTAAATCCAAAAATAAAATTAAAAATATATTTAATGGTGGAAGATACGATCAATTAATTTCTGATTTAGGATCGAAAAAAAAAGTGCCAGCTGTTGGGGCAGCAATAAACTTACAGTAAATTATGAAAAATACAATTAACATAGGTATACCAAGCAAAGGCAGATTAAGGAAAGACGTTTTAAAGATTTTTAAAAGAAAAAAACTAAAACTTATTTCAGAAAGAGGGGAAAGGGATCTCATTGGATCAATTAAAAATAAAAAAAATTTAAAAATATTATATTTACATGCTAGAGAAATTGTAGAAAGACTAGGGGATGGTTCTCTAGATATAGGTTTTTCTGGTTTTGACTTATTTAAAGAAAGTGAATTTAATACACAAAAAAAAATAAAACTTGTTAAAAAATACGATTTTGGAAAAGCAAATCTGGTTGTTGCTATTCCCGACCCGTGGATTGATGTTCAAACAGTTGCAGACTTAGAAGAAATTGCTTTTGAATTTAGAGATAAAAAAAAGAAAAGACTTAGAGTTGCAACTAAATATCCCAATCTGACTAGGAACTTCTTATTTTCAAAAGGTGTAACTCAATTTCAAATTGTCGAAAGTTTGGGCGCCACGGAAGTTTATCCTTTTACTGGTTCAGCAAATTTGATTTCTGACATTACCTCTACTGGGAAAACTATTAAAAGTAACAATTTACGTATACTAAAAGACGGTGAAATTTTGAAATCTCAGGCGTGTGTTTTTTCATCAAAAAAAAGTTTTTCAAAAATAGGTTTAAAAAATATTATTAAGCTATTTTCTTAGTAACAAGTCCTTAAGATAGATAAGAATAATTTTAATTACATCTAAATTTCTTAAAGTTGCATAAACAGCTATTAAAACTCCAGCTATAATTATTATTTTAAAGGTTAATTGAAATTCCATTATTTTAATTAATTATATTACAATTTCATTTGTTTTTTTAATCTTTTTACTTGTATAGTTTGATAAAATAGGAATATTCATAATTGGTAGCATGCAAGATTCGATATTATATTTAATTTTAGTTTTAATGGTAATAATAATTTACCTATTAATTACTCAGAGGAGAAATAAATCGGAACCAAAAGATAATTCTCAAGAAATTAACAATTTAAGGGATAGTATTAATAGTTCATTTAATACAATGAGTGCATCTTTTAACAATTTATCTAAAGATGTCACAAGAGATATGACTCAGACACTAACATCAGTAAATCAAAAAGTTGAAGCATTTAATATGCAGGTAAAAGATTTGAATGAAAGCCAGAGAGGTATAAATAAGATACTTGCAGGAGTGAAAAAATTTGGAACGTTAGCTGAATTCAGTTTAGGATCTTTATTAGAGGATTTGTTACCAGCTTCACAATATTTGTCTAATGTTAAAATGAAAGAAGATACGAGTGAAAATGTTGAGTTTGCTATCAAACTTAAAGAGGATGTGCTTGTACCTGTAGATAGTCATTTTCCTGTAGATAAATTTAAAGCCATAGAGGATGCATTTAAAGATGAGGATAAAAAGGCCGCTGCTGATGCAAGAAAAAATTTAGCAAAAGCTTTTAGGGACAAAGCAAAATCAGTTAATGATAAATATATAAACCCTCCTAAAACCACAGACTTCGCAATTGTTTATGCTCCAACAGAAAGTTTATTTTCGGAATTAAGCTCTTACCAAGACCCTGTTAATAAAGAGCTGTTGACACAAGAAATAATGAAAAAGTATAAAGTTGTAATTTTAGGACCAAATACTCTCTCAGCTTATTTGCAATCTCTTCATATGGGATTTCAAACTTTGAAAGTTCAAAAGCACGCAACAGAAATCTATGATCATTTAAAAACAATCAGCACTAGATTTTCAACTCATTTCGATAATATTTATAAATTAAGAAAAAAATTAGAGGAGGCTATGACAGTCGTTGACAGTTTTGGAAAAGATGCCAGATCTATTACGCGGACACTAGAAAATATAAAAGATCCAGAGCAGATTGAAAGAGCTATTAATACAGAGAATGTAGAAAAGCTAAGTAAACAACCCAAACAAGCTAAAAACTAATTCATTTCAAATTAAAAAACAAATATAACAGCTTAAATGGAATGGAATAAAAAATTTAATTATCCAAGTTCTACTCGAGCATTAATTCAAGGAAAAAGGCACTACTCTTTAGATGGATCTAACTTACCCTCTGTTACAACCATACTCTCAGCAACAAAAAGTGAAGAGGACAAAGCTGCATTAGCTGCATGGAAGGAAAGAGTCGGAAAGCTTGAGGCAGATAGAATCAAAAAAGAAGCATCAAGTAGAGGTAGCTCAATTCACAAGTTTATTGAGGAGTTTCTACATGGAAAGCTTAATCAGGATTTAATTGATGATAAAAATCACTCAAAAAAAATGGCAGAAGAAATTATAGATAATGGCCTAAAAAATAAACTAACAGAAGTTTGGGGTGCTGAAGCAACACTATATTATCCCAACAAATATGCTGGCACAGCTGACTGTATAGGTGTTTATGAAGGTAGAGAGACAATTTTAGATTTTAAACAAAGTAATAAACCAAAAAAGAAAGAATATATTGAAGACTATTTTTTACAAATAGGAGCCTATTCATTAGCACATAACACAGTTTATAACTCCAACATCACACAGGGAGTTGTTTTGATGTGTACAGTAGACAGACTATTTCAAGATTTTAAAATTGAAGGTAATGAACTTTTAGATTATCAAAATAAATTTCTTGAGAGAGTTGAAAAATTTTACAACCTTTTTGTCAAATGAAATTGACAAATTATTAAATTAATATACTAACAAATTTACTTGCTACTTGTTTAGATGCGAGATCATATCCTCTTCACAAAAAGCATTAAGTTAAAAGGAAAAAAATTGAATATTGTTATTTGGGATATTGAGTCATCAAGTTCTTCTACTGATTTTGGCAGCATAATTGAAATTGGAGGAATATTGGTAGATGAAAACTTTAAAGAAAAAGATAGATTTAATCTAAGATGTAGATTACCCGAAGGTGAAATACCCCAGTGTATGGCTCTGCTCGTTAATAAAACAAACGTAGATTTGCTAACAAAAACGAACCTAAGCCATTATCAGATGTTAAATCAAGTTGAAGCAATTTTTAAAAAGTGGAGTCCCGCAATCTTCATGGGATGGTCAAACATAGGTTTTGATGATGAAATGATTAGAAAAGAGTTTTTTAAGGGTATAAGATACCCCTATATTACAAATGCATCACCAAACAAAAGACACGATGGACTAAATATAGCAAGAGGTGCTTTCGCTATTGATAATAAAATATTAAACACTGAAATTAACGAGAAGGGTAACGCAGTGATGAAATTAGAGTCTTTAGCAAGAATGAATGGTTTTGAATCTAGCGGAGCTCATAGTGCAATTTTTGATGCTGAGCTCACACTTAAAGTATTAGGCTTAATTAAGAAAAAGCAGCCAGAAACTTGGAACGATTTTTTAAAAACTGCAAATAAGCTAGACACAGAAACAATTATTAAAAAAGAAAAGATTATTACTTTGAATGAGTATTTCTATGGAAAATCAAGACTTTACCTTTGTGCTCCTCTCCACCCGAAATTTTGTACTCATCCAATATATCAGTGGGGTCAAGCAGTCGACTTAAGGGTTGATGTAGAGCCTCTTCTAAAAATGTCGATCAATGATTTAAAAGCTGAGATGAAAAAATCACCCAAATTTTTAAGAACTATCAGATCAAACAAAGCACCTATAATTTTGGATAAAAAATTTGGTATGGATGTTGAACCCTATAATGCAATAGATAAAAATATTCTGATAAAAAGAGCTGAATTAGTAAACAGTAACGAAAAGTTTTCAGAAAATATATTAACCGCTTTAAGAGAAATTGCTGAAGAAAAAGAACAATCAAAATCTCAAGAGGATATACTTCCAGAAGAGAGTATATATAAAAAGTTCACTCCAAACAAAGATACAAATTTATTCTCAAAATGGCACGAGGCATCTTGGTCAGATAAACTAAGACTGCTGGATAAGTTTGAGGATGAAAGACTTGTTGGATTTGGTAAAAAAATAATATTTCAAGAAGCTCCACATGTTCTGCCCGAATCTATTTTAAAACAGGTGAAGCGAGATATAGCTAAGAGAATTCTTAGTGATAAAAAAGAGAAGTGGTGGACTTGCAAAGAATTTTATTTTGAGTGCGACAATTTAAGAGATAAGTTTTCCAATGAAAATGACGAGAAAAATCTCAAATTTTTGGACCAACTAAATAATTTTGTAATGTCCATTGAGAAGAAATATCAAAATGTTTAATGTGGATAAAATAAATTTTAATCATTTTGGGCTTGAATATAAATCCAATCTTTATATATAAATACTATGGCTACTGTAAACGTAACAGATGAAAATTTTGAAGCAGAAGTTATTAAAGCTGGCAAACCAGTTATAGTTGACTTCTGGGCAGAGTGGTGTGGACCTTGCAAACAAATCGGACCAATCTTAGAAGAAATTTCTAATGAGATGTCTGATGTTGTAATTGCAAAACACAATATTGATAACGAACCTAACACTCCAACAAAATACGGAATCAGAGGTATACCAACTATGCTCCTATTTTCTGGAGGAGAATTAAAAGCAACAAAAGTTGGAGCAACCACTAAATCTAATATTGTTTCTTGGATTAAAGAAAATACTTAATTTAAATTTAAGACTTCCCCAATTAAATAAAGCGATCCACACACTAAGGTAATAGCATTTATGTCTTTTGAATTTGATCGAATTGCACTATCGATACTATCGGATATTTTTAATGTAAAATTGAGATTGCTTATTTTTTCCTTTAATTCTTTTTTGGAAATTCCTCCATCTTGATTAGGAATATCAATTATAGTAATTGAGTTTACTAGACCTTCAAAAGACTTCATAAATTCTTTATGCTCTTTATCTTTCATCATGGCTACAACGAGATTAACTTTTTGAGTTTGGTTTTTAATCCAATCTGCAATAACATAACTGCTTGAAATATTGTGGCCTCCATCAACTACTAATCTGTTATTACCTGCAATCTTTTTGAGTTTTCCTGACTTAATTTCCTGCAATCTTCCTTTAAGAGTGATACTTTGTATACCTAATTTGACATCCTGATCCTTAACATTAAATATTTTCCTAGATGCTGCAATTGAAGTACTTATATTATAAAGTTGATGGTCTCCTAGAATATTGGGTTCTGGCAATATTAATTCACCAATATCATCTTGATATTGAATGAAACTATTATCTGATCTTGAGATGTTAAAGTTTTTTCCAAAAAAATATTTGTTTGATGTATTTTGTCTTAAAGACAACTCTACTTTTTCTCTTATTTCATTAGTTACTTGTTTGTTTATAAAGATATTAGAGTTTAAAAGCTTATTTGTTTTTTCATATATAACCCCATCAATACTCTTGTTTTCTAGCCATTGAAAATGATCATTATGTATTACACCAATCAATGTCATTAAATTTTTTTTGAAAACATTGGTACTATCGAATTGATGAAATAATCCAGCTTCAATTATATTGATATTGTTTTTGAAGCTTTCCGCATATTTTAAAAAAGCACATGTAAGTATTTCAAAAACAGTCGCATTATCATCTCCTAAGACTTTTTCTGTATCCTCTAATAATTTAAAAAGATTTTCTTCATCAATTTCAGTATCATTAAATACAAAACGTTCAGTGTAAGATTGAAGATGTGGTGAGGTGTACATATTACACTTTAATCCAGCTTGATTAAGGATTGCCTTAAGACTGTATGACATACTTGCTTTTGCATTCGTTCCTACTACAGTAACTATATTGTTAAGTTTGTCTTGAGGGTTTCCAAGTTTTTTTAAAAGATTAAAAGTTCGACCCAGGGATAGGTCTAATTTCTTTTTATGATGCTTCTCTAGTTCCGATATTAAATTCTGGAGTTTGTTCATTATTCTCTGAATTTACTTCAGAATTTTTCTTTAGCAATATAGATAATACCTGGCTAATTTTTTTAGATAAATCTTTACGAGGTATTATGTTATCTACAAATCCACAATCAAGAACATGCTCAGCTTTTTGAAAATTTTCAGGCAATTCTTCTTTTACTGTTCCCTCTATAACTCTTCTTCCTGCAAATGCAATCAAGGCTCCAGGCTCAGATATTTGAATGTCTCCAAGCATTGCAAAAGAAGCTGTGATCCCTCCAGCAGTTGGATCTGTGAGACACACTATGTAAGGTAATTTATTTTCTTTTAAATCATTAATGGCCATAGTTGTTCTCGTCATTTGTGCAAGGGCTAGGGGACTTTCATGCATTCTTTGACCACCACCACAAGTAAAAATCACAAAAGGTTTTTTTTCTTCAACAGCTTTTTGAATACCAAAAATAATTGCTTCACCTTCACTTGTTGCTATTGAACCACCCATGAAAGCAAAGTTGATTGCACCAACTACGGCATCTACATTTCCAATTTTACCTTTAGCAATCATAACTGCACAATCTTGATGTGTTTTTTTCCTCGCAGAATTTAACTTCTTTATATATGGAGAAGAGTCTTCAAATTCTAAAGGATCATCGGCTGGTATTGGTGTTTTTAATACTTCATAATTGTTTTTACCAAAAATTATATCAAATCTTTGAATACAATTTATACGATGATGTTTTCCACACGCATTACAGACCCATAAATTTTCCTCTAAATCTTTTTTCAAAACTGGACCTTTGCAACATGAAGTCCAATCACTATTTTCTATATCACTCTTTGATGGTCTTTTTTTTAATAACTGCTTTATCTTTTCACCAAATCTAAGAGTTTTTTTTAACCAATTCATATTAATTTCGTTTTAAGTTTTTTTACCATATTGCTTGCATTTATGACAGGATTTTGTCCTCTATTAATACTTTCTGTGATTTTCTTACAAATAGCACTTCCAACTACTAAGCCGTCAGCATTTTTAAGCCCAGATATTGTTTTTTCTGTAATTCCAAACCCAATAACATAGTTTTTTTTTGGATCTATTTTTTTTATTTTTCTGTAGTTTTTCATAATTTTTTTTGTCGAAACTTTTAATTTTCCACCAGTAGTCGACAACATACTAATGTAATAAACCATGTCATGTGAGTCTTTAATAATTTTTTTTGCTCTTTTTAAAGAAGTTGTTGGGGAAATTAACTGAATGAAACTAATTTTTTTTTTTTTACATTTTTTCGCAAAAGGTTTATTTTCAGGCCAAGGCAAATCAACTACTATTACTCCATCTACTCCAGAATTTTTAGATCTTTGAATAAATTTATTTTCACCATATTGGTAAATCATATTGTAATAGCCCATCAAAATAACAGGCTTGCTCAAGTTGCTATTTTTAAATTTTTTTATAATTTCAAAAACACCACTCATTGTAATTCCATTTTTAATTGCTCGATAAGAGCTTGTTTGTATTTGTCCACCATCTCCAATTGGAGTATTATGTGGAAATCCTAGCTCACAAATATCAGCTGAATTTGAAATTGATTTTAATATTTCTAAAGATTTTTTTTTGGTATTATCACCCGCTACTGTAAAAGTAAGTAAAGCAGGCCTGTTTTCAGATTTTGCATTCTTAAAAGATAAATTGATCAAGTTAGACATATCTTTTACCTAATCTGTCTTTAATTATATCTCTATCTTTAATTGCATCACCACAAGAGTTTACGATTATAATTGTATCTCTGCTTAATTTTTTTGCTTCTTTGCAAGCTATTGCAAATGCATGACATGGTTCTAAGCTTGGATTAATGTTCTCAAATTTTGTTACTAATTTGTAAGCATTTAAAGCCTCTTCATCACTAGCTGATACGTATCTGGCTCTTTTCGAATCTTTCAAATAACAGTGTAAGGGCGAAACACCACTATAATCTAAACCAGCAGAAATTGACTCCGTTTCCTCTATTTGACCATCTTTATTCTGCACTACATATTGCATAGCTCCATGCAAAATGCCAATTTTGCAATTATTTGTAAGTGGTGCTGCATGCTTATTTGATCTATATGGTCCACCAGCTTCCACCCCAATAAGTTCAATTTGTTTTTTATCGTATTTAATAAATTCATTCCAAAAACCAAAGCTCGAGCTTCCTCCGCCAACACAGTTATACAATTTCATTTTTTTTGGAATTTCACCAAATTGTTCGCAAAGCTGTTGTTTAAGTTCCCTTGAAATCTGTGAAGTACTCCATCCACAAATCTTAACAAATATATTTGGCCCTACAGTTGATCCAACACACATATGTGTTGTGTCACAGTTCGATACCCAATACCTCATACATTCACTCACTGCATCTATTAATGTCTGACTCCCTGTATAAACAGGAATTATTTCTGCACCATTTTTTCTCATAGCATCGCAATTAGGTTTTTGTCTCTTAATGTCTTTTGCACCCATGAAAATTTTACATTTAAGTCCAAATTTTTTAGCTGCCATACTTAACATTTTTCCTGCATAACCTGCACCAGTATCACCTATTATATATTTTTTACCCATGCTTTTACAAATAAGCGCATGGACAGTGGCATTGTAAATTTTATGTGCTCCACCATTGGCTTCTGAAACTATTTTTGTCCAAATTTGAGCCCCATTCAAATGGTCTGTAAGATTATCGAGTTTAACAAAAGAAGTTGGAGAACCAATATAGTTTTTAAAATAATGATCTCGTTTTTTTATAAAATTTTTGTTTTTTCTAAGTTTTTCAAAAACTAAAGTAAGATCCTCAATCGGTTTTTTTAATGTTTCAGGAACAAAACTACCACCAAATTTTCCTCCCCAAAAACCGTTTTTATCGTGCTGATCTATTAAAGATAATTTTTTTTTAATTTTCATTTGCGCCTAACTTTATTTATATTTTTTAAAAAAACATTAATTTTTGAAATATCTTTATTTTTATAGGTTTCTAAACCACCAGATATATCTATAATATCAGTTATTTTTGCTAATTTATCAAGATTTTGATTATATTTAATATCACCTGCTAGCATTCTATTAATACTTTTTGGAACTCCTTTTAAGAATGTATGATCGAATGCCATTGATTTTTCATAACCTTTACTATCAAACAAAATAATATCAGCGATATTTAAATATTTCTTATAATTATTTACGTCTATCTTTTTATTTATTTGGATAGCTGAAATTATTTTTTTTTTAAATCTTTTTTTAATTTGAAGAGTTTTTTTTGGACTGACATTATAAAGTTGAAAAAAATCAAATTTAATCTTTGAGATTTTTTTTAAAAATTCCAATTTAGGTGAGACAAGAACTGCTACAAAATTCGACTTTCTCTTCTTTATATTATTTAAACTTTTCAAATCCTTTATCCTTAGATTTCTATGAGATTTTGGATAGTTGCAAATAAAACCGATATATTTAGGTGGATATTTATGTGAAATAAGAAACTTTAATGTTTTTATGTCCTTTACCCCACAAATTTTTGCATGCATCTCTTATAAACAATTTTCTAAAAAATATTTGATATTCTTTTTAATATTCCCATTAGTAATTGATCTTCCAATTACCAACCAATCGCTTCCAGCAGCAAAAGCATCTTTAGGTTTCATAACTCTTTTTTGATCATTTTTTGTATTGTTTATTTTAATTCCAGGTGTAATTACTTCCTTTTTAAACACTTTTTTTACTAATCTTATTTCATGTCCACTACAAACTATCGCATCTAATTTTGCTTTTGCGGCGAGTTTGGCTTGATGCAGAACAAGCTCATTTACTTTTTTATTATATCCAATTTCTTTTAAATTTTTATTATTTAATGAGGTCAAAGTAGTTACTCCAACTATTTTTATATTTTTACTCTCTTTTTTTAAAGCTTTTAAAGCGCTCAATCCCGAGCTTAGATGAACAGTTAAATAAGAGATTTTTAGATCCTTTAAAGATTTCATAGCTGATCTTACAGTATTTGGAATATCATTGAGCTTTAAATCTAAAAAAATCGTTTGATTTTTTAATCTTGAAATAAATTTCCTGCCCTCCTTTGAGTAAAAAAATTCAAGTCCAAACTTGTAACCAATCTTAATTTTATTTGTTTGTGTATCTCTTATAATTCTTTTTGCTATAGAGATTTTATTGGTATCCACAGCGATGAATATTTTTTTTTTATTCATTATTTATCTCGCTAAATAAATCTTTTGACATTTTGAAATTTATACTTTTTTTTTCATTGACTATAACTTTCTCTCCAGTTTTTGGATTTCTTGAGGTTTTGCTTTTTTGATTTTTGGTTGAAAAAACACCCCACCCACGAAGCTCAACCCTTTCATCATTTTTAAGAGCCAACTTAATTTCATCTATGAATATATCAAAAAATTTCTCTAGATCCTTTTTGAGGAGATTAGGGTAATTTTTAGACAGCTGTTTTACTAATTCTGACTTAGTTATCGGCAATTTATTTTTTACCTATTTTTTTTCTTTATCTTTTTTTTTAAGTTTATCAGATAAAGTTGAAAAGGGTAGGTTTTTCCCAGAGCCTTCAGCACCGTATTTATCCAGAGCTTCTTTTTTTTGAATTTCTTCAAGAAGTTTAATACTTAAAGATACTTTTCTTTTTTCAAAATTCAGTTCAGCTATTGCCGAGTCAATTCGTTCACCACCAACAAATCTCGATGGACGAGCGTCACTTGCATTCACAGCTATTTGGGATTTTTTAATTAAAACATTTAGTTCACAACCCTCGGGCTGAACGATTAGACCTTTGTTGTCAGATGATATTATTTTTACAGTAATCGTGTCATTAATTTTCTTATCTTTAAAGTAATCAAACGGATCTTTTTGAGTTTGTTTTAGTCCAACTCTTATTTTTTGCTGATCTTCTTTAATTTCTAAGATTTTAACTTTTATTTTGTCTCCAATCTTATAATTTTTTAATTCAGTCTCCGGATCTTTTGAATAACTTAGATCGTTACAATGTAAAAAAGCATCTATATCATATCCATTAAGTTTTATGTAAAGCGCATAGTCATTCGAACTACTGACTATGCCTTCAATAATACTTCCAACTGGATTTTTTTTACTTAATACTTTAATAGGATTATCCATCGTTAGCTTGTGAGATATTGCAATTCTTCTTTTTTCTTTATCAATCTCAGTTATAACGCACGTAATTTTGTCTCCCACTTTAAATGCTTTTTTTGGAGACACGTTTTTTTTTGTCCAGCTTATTTCACTTGAATGAAGTAAGCTTGTTAAACCAGGTTCTAATTCGCAGAATGCACCAAAGTCCATTAATTTTATTACTTTTACTTCATATTTCTTATTTAATTCATAATTAGTTATTTTTTCAAATGGGTCGGGCGATAGTTGTTTAATTGAACAACCCACTTGTAATTTTTCTTTGTCTACAGAGATAACTAACAAATCATGTTTGTCACCAATTGTGAAAATTTCTTCAGGATGATTTACTCTCGAATAACTGATTTCTTGTAAATGCACAAGGCAATCGATTTCGTTGTTTACATTAAAAAAACATCCAAAAGAACTATATCCTTTTACTATTGCATCTTTAATAATGTCCCCAACTTTATACTTTTCAATAATTTTTGCCTTATCTTCTTTTTTATTTGATGATATTATTTGACGTCTTGATACACATGCATTACCTCTCACTTTATCCATTTTGATCAAAGCAAATTTTTGAGGTTCATTCATTAAGTGAGAGATGTCCTTTAAAGGTGTATCGGAAATTTGAGATCCAGGACAAAACATCAAGGATCCTGTATCAAGGTGCTCAACTATTACCCCACCTTTACACTTACTTGTAATTTTGCCAATAATTGGTTCATTTTTTTCAAATGCGTCTACTAAAATATCCCAACCTTTTATTTTTTGAGCTTTACTTGCTGAAACAACAATCTCACCGTTCCTATCTTCAAGCCTTTCTAATAAAACAGGAATTTTTCCTCCAATCGTAATTTTTTTTTCAAGACCAATCGTTTTTAACTCGTTAATATCTATTATTGGTTCTGATTTTAGGCCACAATCTAAAAAGACAAATTTTTCTGTAACTTTAGTTATCACACCCTCAATTATCTTGCCTTCAACTAGGCTTTGGGTTTTTGAAAATTGGGTATCTAATAGTTTCTCGAATTCCTTTGAAGCCTCAGTTTTTACACTTTTAAATATTTCCATAATTTTTAAAATTTCGATGTTTTAGATAAAAAATTACAATTAATCAAGCTACAATTAATTGGATCAATCATGATTATTAAAGCCTTTTTAAATGATCAGATATATAGATTATTAAACAAGTTTTAGTTCATAACCCAATTTTTTTAAAATTTTTAAAAAGGAGGGGAACGAGCTTTTATAAGAGTCTATGTCACTTATTTTCCACTTACCTCCGAATGTTAATGCTGCAATTACGGAAGTCATAAATATTCTATGGTCTTTATAGTAATTTTTAATATCTATAGTTTTTCTTAAATTAATATCTGGATTTCCAAAAATTTTAATTGAGTCTTTTGTTAACTTAGTTTTTATACCTAATTGATTTAATAATTTAGAACCTAATTTTAACCTTGGACTTTCTTTTTTGTTTAATTCACTTAATTTAGTAAAACTTGAAACCCCAGAAGCTTTTGCAGCAGCCAAAAATATAATTAAAAATTCATCGATAAGATTACTATTTAGACTTGGTGGACAATTTATTTTTTTTAAAGTGGGTTGACTTTTAACAAATATATCAGCCTGACTCTCCCCATACCTTTTTTTTAGTTTTTTGATTTTAATCTTTGCTCCCATTTTGTTCAAAATTTCTATGTAACCAATTCTAGATTTATTTACGTTCACATCCTTAATTCTTAACTCGCAGTTTTTCGATAAAAGCGTGAGTACAATTAAAAAGGCACATGAGCTTGGGTCTGATGGAACCTTATAATTAAAAGATTTAAATAATTTTTGGCCTTTAACTTTGATTTCATCGTTATGCTTATTTTTTTTTACAGTGATAGGTATACCCAGGTATTTAAAAATATTTTCTGTATGATCCCGAGATTTTTTTGCTTTAATTACAGTTTTGCCTGGCAAATTTAAAGCCGCTAACATCACAGTACTTTTGCACTGCGCAGACCCTCTATTTTCAGAATAGTGAATAGGATTAACAAATGAAGACCCGATAATTTTTAGAGGTAAAGTTTTTTTGTTGTTAACTTTAAAATTAACACCCATTTTTTGTAATGGTGATATAACTCTTTCAAAATCTCTTTGTGATAAACTTTTATCACCGATTAATTTGATATAGTAAGGTGATTTTACTAAAAGCCCTAATATTAATCTTGCAAATGTTCCAGAATTTCCAGCATCTAAAACAATATTTCTTTTATATTCAAATCCATTTAAGCCTTTTCCATAAATATAACAATTTTTTTTTTTTAAAGAAATTTTAATACCTAATTTTTTAAGGCAATTTATAGAACTTATTATATCTTCGGATAACAGGATATTTTTGATAAAAGTTTTGCCGAATGCTTGAGATCCAAGTAATAATGTTCTTATAGAAATACTTTTATCGCCATCAACGGAAATAGTTTTTTTAAAAGAATTATATCTTGAATTTATGAATAATCTTTTTTTCACTATGCTTAATTAAATTTAAAAGAATCGCCAAAATAAGCTGATTGAGCATTTGGATTTTTTACTAACTCTGAAGGAGTACCTTTGGCAATGACTTTACCATTTGACAAAACAACTGCCACATCTACACATGTTAAAAGATCTCTTGCCTGATGATCACATATACATATTGTTATTCTGTTCTCGGACTGAAGGTTGACTATAATTTGTTGTAACATTTTAATTGTCATCACATCTAAAGCGGCAAAACACTCATCTAATAAAAGTAATTCTGGATTTCCAAGAAGGGCCATAGCAATTACTAATTTTTTTTTTTGTCCGCCTGATAAAAACTTTGCTTTGATATCTCTAATAGACTCAAGATCAAATTTAGAAGTTAGAAAGTTTATTTTCTCGACTCTATCTCTTGGGTTTTCAATGAGAATTTCGCCTACAGCTTTAAGATTTTCAAATAAGGTTAGATCATAGAAGTAACCACCATATTGTGGTACATAACCAATTTTAAACTTTGTAGTACGATGGAATATTGGAAAATTGTTAACTTTTTCTCCCCCAATAAAAATTGATCCTTTTTCAGGCGAAATAAGGCCTGTCACTAAATTAAAAATTGTAGATTTTCCTACCCCGTTAGGTCCAAGCATACCGAAAATTTCTCCTCTATTAATTTCAAAATTTATATTTTCTAAAATTTGTCTATTTCCAAAGGATAACGAAATATTCTCAAGTTTTAAAATTGGTTTTTTTTTTTTAAAACTTTTAATCCTAAATTTCTTAATTATTGCCATTTTTCAAGTTATTAATTATTTGAACTTTTTTGTTTGGATTTTCCATAAAAATTTTTGTTTTTTTATTTATTATGTCAATTTCAGCTTTATCAGCCCTTAAAAATGAAATTCCGCTTTGATAACGCACATTTTCATATATAGATACTAAATTATTTTCAAAAGATAAATTCAAAAATTCACTTCTTAAAATATGTTCACCATAATCTACAGAAACCGAGTCGTTGAATAAAGTATCAAAATTTTTTGTATTATATTTTGCAAATTTTGACACAATTGATATGTATTCAGAATTTTGTAAAGAAATGATAGCTTTTACACTTTCTAAAAAAATGATGTCTGGATTTACTTGATCTATATTTCCCTTTTTTGCCTCAATTTTATAATTATTTCCCTCTTTGTCAGTGGAAATGTATTTGAGATCCTCTATTAAACTATCGCTGGTATTTGTGCTTTGTTCCATGTCTATGTTAAATTCGTTTCTTAAGTTTGATTGTTTAAAATATTTAAAAAATAACAATAAGAATATGATAATCAAAATTAGTATTAAAGATAATTGTATATATATTTTCTTTATCATTTATTGAATATTATTTTCTAAAATATTATGGATATGAATTACTCCGATTGTTTTATTTTTTTGTTTTTTTTTATGGACACATAAAAAAGTAACTCTTTTTGAGTTCATTAAAGACAAAGCCTTGACTGCTAAAATATCTGAATTAATTGAAATTGGATTTTTTGTCATGACATCTTTTACTTTCAATTGTTGAATATTTCCCCCTTTTTCACTTTTACGTCTTATTTGTCCATCAGTTATAATTCCAGTGGTTTTTTTTTTATTATCTCTGACCACAAGATGCCCCAAGTTTTTTTGTGAGATATGTTTTAATGCAATGCTCATATTTGAATTTTCACTTATGAATGGTATTTTTTTTCCAGTAAGCATCAAGTCCTCAACTGATTTCAACCTGGAACCTAAACTACCTGATGGATGAAATTTTTTAAATTCGTTTTGTCCAAATTTTTTTTGTTTCATAGTAGCTATCGCAATTGCATCGCCTATTGCTAATTGAACTATGGTTGAGGAGGTAGGGACTATTCCTCCTGGGCCAGCTTCTTTTACCTCAGGTGTTAAAATCTTAATATCAGATGCTTTATATAAAAGTGAATTTTTTTTTGAAACAATGCCAATTAACGTAATATTTTTATTTCTATTAGCATACTGTATAATATTTTTTAATTCGACTGACTCTCCACTGTTACTAATCAATATTAAAATGTCATTCGAACTTATCTGCCCAAGATCACCATGCGAACAAGAACTTGCATCTACAAAAAAAGACGGAGTACCAACAGATGCTAATGTTGATGCAATTTTTTTTGCTATAATTCCTGACTTACCAACTCCAGACAAAATAATTTTTCCTCTTTTGCAATTTAAAATTTCCTCCACAGTTTTTTTAAAGTTTACATCCAATGAATTTTTCAATTTATTTAAGGAGGCTATCTCAGTATTTATTACTTCTTTTGCTATTTTTTTATAAATATCTTTTTTCATTAATGAGACCAAATATCATCCGAAAACGAAGCTAAATCCAAATTAACCCTAGTATTAATGAATTTCAAACAATCTTCATAAAGGTGAAATCTTTTTTCTCTTTTTAGAATTTTGGTGAGAGCATCATTTATTTTATGTAAATATAAAACATCATTAGCGCAATATTTTATTTGAGCTTGAGATAGTTCCCCGCCAAAATCAGAGCTTTGGTATTGTTTGCTTATATCAATACCAACAAATTCTTTAATTAAATCTTTCAATCCATGTTTATCAGTGTATGATCTAGCTAACTTTGATTGAAGTTTAGTATCTTCAATATTATTTACGTCAACTAAAAGATATCTTTTAATAAAAGTGAGATCTGCTCTCGCAAAATGAAAAATTTTTTTAATTGAATTATCAGATAAAATTTTTTTTAATACTGGTGCATTGTATTCACTACGATCAAGTTGAATTATATGAGCGTCAGAATTCCCTGATGAAATTTGCACTAAACACAATTTGTCTCTTTGAAAGTTTAAACCCATAAACTCACAATCTATCGCGATCCTATTGCCAATGTTAAGATCTTCTGGTAAATCTGTTTTGTGAACTTTTATATCCATATCCAACTAATTATATATATATGAAACCAAAAAATTGTCTAATTTTTGGCGCAAGTGGTCAAATCGGTAGAAATTTGATCAGAAGTTTAACTAAAAATAATATTAAAGTAACAGCATTAACGAGAAACATTCATCAAAAGGGCTATATACTTAAAACCCAAGCTAACCCTGGTTATCTTGAAATAGTTGAGGGAAGTATTTTCGATTATGAACTCATTAAAAAATTATTTAGCAAAGCTGATTTATGTGTAAATTCGGTTGGAATATTGTTTGAAAAAGGGAAAAATACTTTTAACAATATTCATGTTGAATTTCCAAAAATGATTTCAAAGTTAGCGTCTACATACCAATTAGAAAAATTTGTTCACTTGTCAGCTCTTGGAATTGAGAGCGCAGAGGATTCGATTTATGCTCAAAGTAAATTAAATGGCGAAAAAGAAATTTTAAACAATTTTAAAAAGTCTGTAGTCGTTAGACCTTCTATAGTATATTCAGTTAATGATAATTTTACCACTCAATTAATGACTTTATTAGGATTATTACCTATTTTCCCAATTTACTATAACGGTAAAACAAAGTTTAGACCTATACACTGTTCGGACTTAACAAATTCAATAACTAAGATAATTACTGATGACATTAGGGAAAATATAATTGAATTTGTCGGTCCAGAGGAAATGTCTTTCAAGGATATTTTAGAAAAACTACTTTATTTAATAGGAAAAAAAAGGCTGCTTTTACCAATGCCAATTTCGCTTGCTAGAGCTTCCGCACACATTTTCGAACTTTTACCTAGACCGCCCATCACAAATGATCAGCTTAAATTATTAAAATATGATAATGTTTTATCTGGTAAATACAAAAACAATAATGATTTTGATTTTAATTGTTCATCTAGATTTGAAGATGAGGTTAATAAATATTCTTATATGTGGAAGAATGAAGGAGAATATTCTAAAAAAAGGATAAATTAATTTTATGGTTACATCTGTAGTTTATGTTTTGATTGGTTTAATATTGTGCTTTGTCTTATACATTGCTTTCAGAGCTATAAATACTGGCATGGAGGCAAAAAAGGCTAAAAAAGATTTAGAAAATGTCCACGATGTAATTCCAAATAATCAAGAAGACATAGTTAAAAGACTAACTGAATTAAAAGAATTACACGAAAAAAAAATACTTAGCGATGAGGAATTTGCTATAGCTAAAAAGAAAATATTAGACGAATAATCTAAGCTGACTTAATCTTTCTTTTAATTAACTGAGACACTTCTCTTTCTTTATCTTTATCAAAAACATCTTCTTTTCTATTTTTTGGCTGAAAAGCATATAATAAGTGAAGTTTGCAATAGGAAAAATCTTTTAATGAAGTTCTACCACAGAAGTAAAAATTGTCCTCATTAGGATGTCCAATTGGCCATTTGCAAGATTTTTCATCAAGCTCTTCAAGTTGTTTGGGATTTTCAGGCTCAAAATCTTTATCAATTATTAAAGATTTGAACTTACCTCTCCTAAGGTTTTTGTGAGAAATTTTGTTTTCATTTTCATTATTTTTTAAAGATGAGCTTTTCTTTGTTTGAATTTTTCCTGATAAATTTAATCTATGGGCTTTACCAATAACAGCGTTTCTTGTTACGCCTCCAAGTATCTGTGCAATTTCATTCGCAGTGCTTCCTTTACCCCATAATTTCTTGAGTTTTTCTATTTTTTCGTTTGTCCAGCTCATTACAATATTTAGTTAATGTTTAACTTAAAATACTATATATAGTAATTCATAATATGCTAACTAAAACAAGCATTTTCTTTAATTTCTTAACAACTTTTTTTAAAAAAAAATTATAAATACTAATGGTTGAACTTAATAAAAAATACAGAATTGGAGTACGACGATTTAGCTTTATTAACTGGATAGGTTTTTACTCTTTATACAAAAAAGAAACACTTCGTTTTCTAATTGTATCTGGTCAAACAATTTTAGGGCCAGTTGTTACAGCAGTTTTATTTTTAATGGTTATTTCTATTGCTATAGGTGAAAATAGAGGAATAGTTCTTGGAGTCCCATTTGTGGAATTCCTAGCGCCAGGATTAATTAGTATGCAAATAATTCAACAATCATTTGCACATTCATCATCTTCAATTCTATCAGGAAAAATGATGGGAAATATTGTGGATTTGGTAGGTAGTCCACTTTCAGCACTCGAAGTAACGCTCGCTGTAATTTTCGCCTCAATTACAAGATCTGTTATGATAAGTTTTTTATCAACCTTAGTGTTCAGTATTTTTATAGAAATCCGTATTGAAAACTTTGTATATTTTGCAGTTTTCTTATTTCTGTCATCTTTTTCAATGGGAGCAATGGGTTTTATAGCGGGCATGTGGTCTGATAAATGGGAAAATATGGCTACAGTGACCAATTTTATAATTGTACCAATGTCTTTTTTATCTGGTACTTTTTACTCGATAAATAAACTTCCTGAAACCTTACAAAAAATAAGTTTTTTAAATCCTTTTTTTCATATGATTGACGGGTTGAGATTTTCCTTTATCGGAAGTAGCGATGGTTCAGTTAAATTTGGTCTAATATATTTATTTTTATTTAGTTTGATTGTATGGTTTATATCATTCCTCCTTTATAAAAAAGGATATAAAATAAGAAATTAAATGGCATTTTTAGCAAACAATTATAATAGAAAAAAAATTTCTTTCAAAAAGGGTATTGGAAGCTATTTAGTTTCCGCAAATGGTAAGAAATATTTAGATTTTTGCTCGGGGATCGCAGTTAATAGTTTAGGCCACGCAAATCCAAGATTAATAAAAGCATTATATAAACAAGCAAAAAAAGTTTGGCATGTTTCAAATGCTTTCACAATTCCAGAAGGAGAGATGTTAGCAAAAAAATTGGTCAAAAAAACTTTTGCAGACTCGGTAATCTTTCAAAATTCTGGAACTGAAGCAACAGAAGTTGCTATAAAAGTGGCAAGAAGATACTTTTATTCAATTGGAAAACCAAAAAAAAATAGAATCCTTTGCGTAAAAAATTCTTTTCATGGCCGGACTATAGCTGCAATTTTTGCCAGTGGATCAAAAAAAATGACCGAAGGTTTTGGCCCCAAAGTAAGTGGTTTTGACCATTTTATTTTTGGTGATCATAATTCATTAAAAAAAGGAATCACAAAAAATACAGCAGCTATTATGGTTGAAACGATTATGGGTGAAGGTGGAATTAAAGTAATACCTGACTGGTGTTTAAGAGATTTAAGAAAATTATGTAATAAGAAAAAAATATTACTCATTCTGGATGAAGTTCAATGTGGAATTGGAAGATCAGGTGATTTTTTTGCTTTTGAAAGTTCAAAAGTAAAACCAGACATTGTGCCTATTGCAAAAGGAATAGGTGGAGGTTTTCCAATTGGTGCAGTACTTATGAACAAAAAGGTAAGTAAAGCTATGGTGCCGGGAACTCATGGATCAACATTTGGAGGTAATCCGTTAGCTATGTCTGTTGGAAATGAGGTAATGGATATAATTTCAAAAAAAAAATTTTTAAGTAATATCAAAAAACTTTCTAAATATTTTTTAAAAAACTTAAATGACATAAAAGATAAATATCCAAATATAATTAAGCAAATTAGAGGAAAAGGTTTATTAATAGGAATACAATTACATAGTGATCAGACTTTATTCATTCAAAAACTTATGGATAATAAATTATTAACAATTAAAGCAGCTGAAAATGTTATTCGTATTTTACCACCCTTAAATGTTAAGAAGAGTGAAATCGATATTGCATTAAAAGTTATTAATAAAGTTTGCTCAGAATATTAATTCAATGAAACATTTTATAAATTTAAAAGATATATCTTCAAAAGATCTTAGAAAGATTATCACTGATGCTAAAAACAGAAAAAGATTAAGGAAAAAACTTAATACTCTTGAAGTTGATAAAGGGTCTCCACTTAAAGGAAAAATATTAATACAAATGTTTGAAAAACCAAGTTCAAGAACAAGAATAAGTTTTTATTTGGCAATTAAACAGTTAGGAGGAGGAACTTTAACATTAAGATCCAATGAGCTACATTTAGGCCAAGGGGGAGAAAGTATTTCTGATACGGCCAAGGTTCTTTCTTCTTATGGAGATGGTTTTATGCTGAGAACTGATAGCGAAAAAAAAATGGAAAACTTTAAAAAATATTTATCAATACCTATAATAAATGGATTAAGCCCTTTATCTCATCCTACACAAGTATTGTCTGATATTTTCACAGTTGAAGAAATTAAAAAAAAACCTATTTCAAAATTAAATATTTGTTGGATTGGTGACTCAAATAATGTTTTAAATAGTTTAATTGCCGCCTCAGTCAAATTTTCTTTTAAGTTAAGCATTGGTTGCCCAAAAAAATTTGAACCTGGGAACGAAGTTAGAAACTGGGTCAAAAAAAATAATAAAAAAATTTACATTTATAATGATCCAAAAAAAGCAGTTTTTGGTGCTGATGTAATATTTTCAGATAAGGTAATTTCCCTTAACGATAAAGTGAATAAGAAAAAAAAGATCCACGCGTTTAAAAATTTTAAGATAGATAAAAAATTGACCAGATTAGCAAAAAAGGATTTTATTTTTTTACATTGTTTGCCTAGAGGAAATGAAGTTTCGGAAGACGTTTTTTTGAGTAAAAACTCACATGTTTGGCAACAAGCGCTTAATAGGGTTCATGTTCAAAAAAGTATTTTATTATACTGTTTTGGAAAATTAAGGTAACGGTAAAGGACTATCCGAATTTTTGTTTAAATATAAAATAACTGATGCTCTATCTTTCTCTTTTCTTAAACCAGCAAATGCCATTTTAGTACCTTTTATCCAAGCTTGAGGTTTGATCAAATAACCATTTAATTCTTCAAAAGTCCAATTTTTTGTGTGAGCAACAAGTGCTTTTGAATATTTGTAATCTTCGACTGCAGCAACTTTTCTTCCAACAACATTGTATAAAGCTGGTCCAATTTTGTTTCCCCCACCTGCTTGTATTGAGTGACATGCTGAACATTTTTTAAAGATTTTTTCGCCATGCGCTAGATCAGCTTGAGCCATTAAAGCCGATATATCAACTTCGACCTTTTCATCTTTTTGAGCCACAGATTTTTTTGAAACTTCTCCAGATACTTCAACTTTATAACCAGAAACCTCTGGCTTTTCTACATTGAATAATAAGTTTGAGATTTTTCCAATACCAATGACTAAGAGCGCAACTAACAATACAGCCGCAATTATTTTATTTATTTCAAAAGAATCCATTATTTTTTCTTAAGAACTCATATAACATGTTAATATTAAAATAAACTAATTAAAAAATTATTTGCGTCTGTAAGACGCATTAAACTTTAAAATGAATAACACAATTATCTTGATACCGTCTAGAATGAGTGCATCAAGGCTTCCTGGAAAACCTTTATTAAAAATAAATGGAATAAGCATTATTCAGCACGTATACAACAAAGCAAAAGCGACAAATTTGGGCAAAGTTTATGTTGCAACAGAGGATGCTGAAATTCAGACTGAAATTGAAAAAAATGGTGGTAATTCGATAATGACTAGTAAAAATCATCAAACCGGCACTGACAGAATTTTTGAGGCAGTAGAAAAAATTAAAGACATAGAAAATATTAAATATGTCATCAATTTACAGGGAGACGAACCTCAAATATCAACAGAGGATATAATTAATCTTGATAAAAACTTTAGAAAACTAAATTCAAAAATTGGTACGCTTTGCACAGATATTAAGGACAAAAAAATATTTAGTAACAAGAATATTGTAAAAGTTTCCGTAAATGAGACTTTTCGAAAAAATAATTATTCGCCAGCTTTGACTTTTTTTAGAAATTCAGAAGATTTTGACGAAAAAAATACCTATCATCACATTGGAATTTATCAGTACGAAATCTCAACTTTAAAGAAATTCATCAATTTCAAACAGACAGAAAATGAAAAAAAATTTAGATTGGAGCAGCTACGTGCTTTAGATAATGGTATCCCAATAGATGTCATGTATACACATAATTCTCCAATAGGTGTAGATACAATGGATGATTTTATGGAAATTAAAAAAATAATGGAATATAAAAAAGATTAAATTTATGAAAATTGTATACCAAGGTTCACCAGGAGCGTATTCCCACTTAGCGGCAAAAAAAATGTACCCTGATTACGAACCTATTTCGCAAAATACTTTTGAAGAGTGCTTTAGTCTTTGCTTAAAAAACGAGAGTTATAGAACTATTATTCCTGTAGAAAATTCAATAGCAGGAAGAGTTGCAGACATACAATATCTTATAAATAAATACAAACTCCAGATTTATGCAGAACATTTTCAACCGATCACCCATAATTTAATGATACTACCTAGTTCAAGTATGAAAAATATATCTTCAGTAAGATCACACACCCAAGCTATTTCACAATGTCAAAAAATTATCACAGAAAACAAGCTTGAGCCTATAATTGCAGCAGATACCGCAGGTAGTGCCAAATATATTAGTGATAACAAAATTAAAAATGAAGCTGCAATAGCATCTGAGCTAGCTGCTGAAATTTACAATCTTAAAATAGTAAAAAAGAATATTGAAGACAATAAAGGCAATGTGACGAGGTTTTTAATTATGGGTAGCAAAGCTTCCCATCCAGAATTTAAGAAAAAAAATTATATTACAAGTTGTATTTTTAAAGTAAAAAATAAACCTGCCGCTCTTTACAAATGTTTGGGCGGCTTCGCTACCAATAATGTTAATTTAAGTAAATTAGAAAGCTTCTCTGATCAAAATAGTTTTGAACAATATTTATTTATATGCGATATTTATGGACATATCGAAGATCCAAAAATCCAAAAATCTTTAGAAGAGCTGGGTTTCCATACTGTTAGTTTAGATATTTTAGGAGTTTACGAAGCAAGCGAATATAGAAAAATCTAAAAATTTACAAAGTTTTGTTGTAGACTAGAAAATATAACTGTTATAATAACTGGGGGCCAATCAGGTGGTGGTACCACGAATCCCCCAGGCTTGAAAAAGAGCAAGGGTAATGAGTATTTTCCAGGTTGATTGGTCTCCTAATAAAAATGAGCAATAATTCAAAAGTCTTAGCACTGAAATACAGACCTCAAGTCTTTAAAGATTTAATAGGTCAGGATATCATTGTAGAAACAATTGAAAAATCCATTTCGCAAAATAAAATTCCCAATGCTTTTTTATTTACAGGAATTAGGGGTGTTGGCAAAACGACAATAGCAAGAATTTTAGCGAAATCTTTAAATTGTGAAAATTCTGAAAAAAATAATTGTTTAAAAAATAAGTGTAAAAATTGTGATGAAATATCCGAGTCTAGACACATCGATGTTCTAGAAATGGATGCGGCGAGCAAAACTGGTGTTGATGATGTTAGGGACTTAATAGAATTTTCAAGATATGGACCAACATCTTCAAAATTTAAAATTTTTATAATCGATGAGGTCCACATGTTAAGTAAGCAAGCTTTTAATGCCTTACTAAAAACTCTAGAGGAACCACCTGTTTATTTAAAGTTTATTTTTGCGACAACTGAGGTTAACAAAATTCCAGTAACAGTCTTATCAAGATGTCAAAGATTTGATTTATCAAGAATCAAGTCTGAGGAGTTAAGTGAATTTTTAGCAAAGATTGCTGAAATGGAGAAAATAGATATCAATCAAGATGTTATAAACCTAATCTCAAAAATTTCAGAAGGTTCAGTCAGAGACGGATTGTCATTATTAGATAGAATATCACTTACCAATGATGGAAACCAAAAAGGGACTATAAGCTTAGAAAGCGCAAGGGAAATATTTGGATATTTTGATAAAGAGTTTACCATAAACCTAATAGAGAAAATATTTGATGGAGATGAAGACAAAACTCTAGATCTATACAGACAGATTTATCAAAAAGGAATAGAACCAAAAATTTTTTTAAATGGTTTTTTGGAAATAATCTATTATTTAAAAAATTTTAAAAATTTAGAAAGAGTCAGTTTTTCTACCGATTTAACTGAAAATAATTTTACAAAAATCAAAGAAATGTCTGAGAAATTAGATGCTCATACATTACTTCTTTTCTGGCAATTTACTATAGAGACAATGGATGAAGTTAATATTGTAAACGATCCAAACTTATCTGTAGAGATGTTTTTGATACGCTTGCTTTATTTAAAAGGTAATCAAACAAAAACTGATTATCCAGTACCAAATCTAAACAATAATATCGATAATAATTTTGAAAAAAAGAAAATACCTATAAACCAACTAAAATCTTCTTCTCAAGAGAAACAAAAAAAGATTTTAGAAGATAATAAATCTATAAATAATTTAGAAATTAAATCTTTCAAAGATTTAGTTGATATATGCAATTCAAAAAAGGAAATAGAATTAAAATATGAGTTGGAAACTAATGTAAATTTAATAAATTTTAAAAACGGTTACATTGAAATTTCTTTTAACGAAAATCTAAAAAAAGATTTTGTAAAAATATTATCCGCCAAGCTTTATGAATGGACTAACACCAGATGGATTATTTCTCTTTCACAAAATAAAGGACAAGAAACAATTAAAAAAACATCAGAAGGGGAGAAGAAAAATAATTTAAAAGATTTTGAACAAACAGATATATTCAATAATATTAAAAAATCATTTCCTGACGCTGAATTGATAGATGTTAAAGATAATAAGGATGACTGATTTCAATAAAATTTTAGATAAGGCAAAAGAGATAGAAGAAAAGATAAAGGATAGTCAGGAAAAAATTAAACAAATTAAAGCGGAAGGTTTATCTGGTGGTGGTTTAGTTAAAGTTATATTGAACGGTAATAGTGAAATAGAAAAAATAGATATTTCTGAAAAAATCTTTTCTGAGGATAAGACTATGTTAGAAGATTTAATTGTGGCTGCTCATAATGAAGCAAAAAAAAATTTGAAAACTAAAACTACAGAGGAAATAACAAAAGCCACTGGAAATTTTGGCATTCCAGGTTTTAAGTGGCCATTCTAATCATGAATAATTTAACTGAAATAGAAGAGTTGATCAAAGTAATCTCAAAATTTCCTGGTCTTGGACCCAAATCAGCTAAAAGGATAATTTTAAGTTTGATAAATAATAAAGACGAAATCATGAAACCAACCATAACTGCTTTAGTAAATGCCTTTAAGAATATTTCTAGATGTAGTTTCTGTGGTTCTTTAAAGTCTAAAGATAGTGGCTGTAATAATTGTGAAAATATAAGTAAAAAATATTCAAAAATTTGTGTTGTTGAAAATATAGCTGATCAATGGAGTATTGAAAATACGAAAATTTTTAATGGGTATTTTCATATATTAGGAGGGACTATATCGGCATCATTGAATAAAGATCAAGATTTATTGATAAATTCATTAGTTAGTAGAGTCAAAAAAGAAAACATTGAAGAAGTAATTGTTGCAACAAGCGCTACAGTTGAGGGACAAACTACTGCTTTCTATATTGAAGATAAGTTGAAGGATACGAATGTAAAAATTACAAAACTTGCCCAGGGTTTACCAGTGGGCGGTGAGATAGAAAGTTTAGATGATGGTACTTTACATTCTGCTTTTAAAAACAGGACAACTATCTAGAGGAACTTAGATTTTTTTTTATAGATCTGTTCAAGTGTAACAAAGGTTCTGTATAACCTGATGACTGGTCCTTGCCTTTAAAAACTAAATCACAAGCAGTTTTAAAAGCAATAGACTCATCAAAATTATCAGACATATTTTTGTATTCAGGATCATTTTTGTTTTGATCATCTACGATTTTTGCCATCTTTTTTAATGTTTCTAATACCTGATTAGGAGTACATATATTATGGTGTAACCAATTAGCAAT
This sequence comes from uncultured Pelagibacteraceae bacterium, assembly GCA_902551755.1. Taxonomy (GTDB): domain Bacteria; phylum Pseudomonadota; class Alphaproteobacteria; order Pelagibacterales; family Pelagibacteraceae; genus Pelagibacter. The sequence goes on along the minus strand of CACDEB010000001.1, from coordinate 66,686 downwards.
GTGCTGAGAAGAAATTCTTAAAGTTGCACGATCCTCCATAAGACCGATATTGTTTATGTCTGGAACTTTTGAACAACCTACACCACTATCTATCCATCTTACAACGTATCCCAATATCCCTTGGCAATTATTTTCAAGTTCAGTTTTAATTTCATCCATTGACCAGTTTGGACCTCGAATAATTGGTAATTTCAAAAGATTGTCTAAGTCGAATTTTCTTTTATTAGATAGTTTTTTATGAACTTTGAAAACGTTTACTTTGTGATAATGAGTTGCATGTAAAGTTGCTGCAGTAGGTGAAGGAGTCCAAGCACAATTCGCTCCAGAAGAAGGATGTCCTATTTTTTCGCTTAACATATCTGCCATTCTATCTGGGGCAGCCCACATTCCTTTTCCAATTTGTGCTTTACCAGAAAAACCACATTCTAATCCAACAACGACATTATTGTTCTCATATGCTTTAATCCAATCAGAATTTTTTATATCACCTTTTTTAATCACTGGACCCGACTCCATAGAAGTATGTATCTCATCACCAGTTCGATCTAAAAACCCAGTGTTAATAAAAACAACTCTTTTTTTTACATTTCTAATACACTCTTTTAAATTTGCACTTGTTCGTCTTTCTTCATCCATGATCCCAATTTTAATTGTATTCTTCTTTATTTTTAAAACATTTTCAACATGACTAAAAATTTCATCAGCAAATGCGACTTCATCTGGTCCATGCATCTTTGGTTTAACAATATAAACTGAATTTTTTCTTGAGTTCCCTTTTTTGATAAAGTCATGCAAACATGCTGCAGAAATTATAAAGGCGTCCATAATACCTTCAGGAACTTCTGATTTATCTGATAATAAAATTGAAGGGTTTTTCATTAGGTGCCCAACATTTCTATTTAATAAAAGAGCTCTTCCATGTAATTTAAATTTTTTTCCATTTTGAGAAATGTAATTTCTATCTGAGTTTAAAACTCTTTTATATTTTTTTCCTAATTTTTCAAATTTGACCTGTAAGTTTCCTTTCATTAGACCCAACCAGTTTCTATAGCCCAGTACTTTGTCACTGGCATCTACTGCAGCAACACTATCTTCATGATCTATGATTGTTGAGACAGCTGACTCTATTACTAGATCACTAAGCCCAATGGGATCGTTGTTTGCATGGAAAGCGTAAGGATTAATAATCAATTCTACATGAAGACCGTTATTAATCAATAAAACACCTTTAAGACCTTTTTTATCTTTTCGATATCCTTTAAACTTCTTTTTATCTTTCAAAGATGTAGTTTCTTTACCGATTTTTAAAATTAATTTATGTTTTACAATTTTTAATTCACTAAGTTTTTTCCATGAAGCATTTTTTAATGGAAAAATTTCATCTAAGAAATCTCTACAATAATTTATGACTTTTCCTCCACGGACAGGATTGTATCTGTTGTCAAGTTTTTCAGAGCCGATTGCATCTGTTCCATATAAAGCATCATATAAACTTCCCCATCTCGCATTTGCTGCATTTAAAGCGTATCTTGCATTTGAAATTGGAACAACTAATTGGGGACCTGGTGTTTTTGATATTTCTTCATCAACATTTTCTGTTTGGATTTTGAAGTTTTTTCCCTCTTTTTTTAGATAGTTAATAGAATATAAAAACTTTTTATATGCTGCTAAATTGAACTCATTATCTTTGTTTTGTATATGCCAATCATCAATTTTTTTTTGAATACTTTCTCTTATTTCAATCAACTTTTCATTTTTTGGTTTTAAAATGTGTAAAGATTTTTCAAACCCACTCCAAAAATTTTTTGGCTTTATTTTTGTGCCCTTAAGAACCTCGTTGTTTACAAACTTTAATAGTTCTTTTGATACATAAAGACCTCCAACACTCGTGTATTCTTTTAAATTTTTAGTTTTCATAGTTTAAAATTATCTTAGAAATTAATAAATTAACATATATAATAATTACACACTAATAAAAGTAATCATTTTATTGCCATTTTTAAATATTAGTGGATATTTAATTATGAAAAATTATTTGAATTTTGAAAAAGATATAAAATCCTTAGAAAACGAGATTGAAAAACTTCAAGATCCATTTTCTAAAGATGGCATCACACAAGTTGAAACTGGAAAATTGGCAAAACTTCAGAATGATTTAAGTTCTAGACTAAATGAAATTTATTCAAACCTTGATCCATGGCAAACAACAATGGTCGCTCGTCATGAAGATCGCCCTAAGTCAAAGTTTTTTATTGATAATCTTTTCGAGGATTTCTTTCCAATTCATGGTGATCGGTTATTTGGGGAGGACAAATCTTTGATTTCTGGATTAGCGACCTTTCAAAATAAATCTGTAATGGTGATTGGACAAGAAAAAGGTGAGGATCTTGACACTAGAATTGAAAGAAATTTTGGAATGATGAAACCAGAGGGATACCGAAAATCAATTAGACTAATGAAATTAGCTGATAAATTTAACTTACCAATTATTTTATTTATAGATACTCCTGGCGCTTATCCTGGAGTTGGAGCGGAAGAGAGGGGTCAAGCTGAAGCAATAGCAAGATCAATAGAATGCTCAATGTTGGTTGGTGTGCCTACAATTTCAATTATCATTGGTGAGGGAGGATCTGGTGGCGCAATAGCATTAGCATCCTCAAATAAAATTATAATGTTAGAAAATGCAATTTATTCAGTAATATCCCCAGAGGGATGCGCTTCTATTTTATGGAGAGATCCAACAAAAACTCTAGAAGCCGCAAAAGCAATGAAATTAACTTCTAAAGATCTTTTGAATTTAAAAATTATTGATGAAATAATTCCTGAACCAACGGGAGGAGCTCACAGAGATAAAAACCTAATTTTAGAAAATGTAAAAGTGTCTATTGATAAAAATTTAAATGAGTTAAGCAATCTTTCTAAATCTGAAATTATATCTCTTAAAAAAGAAAAATTCTTAGAAATCGGCAGGGACAAAGGTTTAACAGAGGGAGTTTCTATTTCTAATAGGTTGCCAATTAATTTTACAAATATAAATAAACTTAAAAAACTTTTATTTAAATACAAATATCTTTTAATAGGATCGATATTTATTTTAGCAGTTTCACTTTTTCTCTTAAAATAATACTGAAAAATAACAGAATTTTATCTTCTTTTTTCAACGATTTTTAAATTTAGTAAAATCATTACTATATCCTGTCTGATTTTATTAAGCAGTGTTTCAAAAGAATGAAAAGCTTCCTTTTTATACTCAACTAAGGGATCCCTTTGACCATAAGACCTTAAACCTATAACTTGACGCAACTGCTCTAAATACTGAATATGATTTTTCCAATTTAAATCAATTAATTGCAAAAAGATTTTCTTTTCTATTTCCTTTGAACCTTCCTCTCCTAAATAAGAGCTTCTTTCCTCTCTCTTTTTTTTGAAATTTGAATTTATGGAGCTTGATATTTCTTTGTCACTTAGACTTCTTAATTTTTTATTTAAATTTTCGTCATTTTGACCAAAAAGAGTGTTAATTCTATTAGACTGGGCTTTATTTTCAAAAATTGTCGGAGATTTTTCTTTTTGTTTAATTAAATCTTCAATTTCATCTTTTAAAAAATTATCAATAGTTTCAAATATATTTTTTTTCTCTAGAACTTCTTTTCTTTGACTAAATATTACGTGTCTTTGATCATTAAGCACATCGTCGAACTTTAATAAAGTTTTTCTTATATCAAAATTTCTGGCCTCTACTTTTTGCTGTGCTCTTTCCAAAGCTTTGTTGATCCAAGGATGGTCGATACTTTCTCCATCTTTTAAACCTAGTTTTTCTAATATTTTGTTGATAGACTCTGATCCAAATATTCTCATTAAATCATCTTCCAGGCTTACATAAAAAATTGAATTACCTTCATCGCCCTGCCTTCCAGCTCTTCCTCTAGCCTGGTTATCCACTCTTCTCGACTCCATTCTCTCAGTACCAATTACAAAAAGTCCTCCTAGAGATTTAATTTTTTCTTTATTATCTTTTAAATTATCTGAGTCTTTCCCACCTAATTTGATATCTACACCTCTACCTGAAATACTTGTTGTAATTATTACCGAATTTAATTTTCCTGCATTGGCAATAATCTCTGCCTCTTTTTCATGATTTTTAGCGTTTAAAACTGTATGAGAAATTTTATTTTTTTTAAACAAATCTGAATAGATCTCGGATTTATCAACACTGGATGTAAAAATTAGCAATGGTTGCCCTTTTGAATTTAACATCTTTACTTTAGAAATAATTGCATCTTGCTTTTCTTTTTCTGTTCTAAAAATTTGATCGTTCCAATCTTTTCTAATCATTTCTTTATTTGTTGGAATAACAACAACATTGAGATTGTAAATCTCATAAAACTCTTGACTTTCTGTAACAGCTGTACCAGTGCATCCTGCAAGTTTTTTATATAGTTTGAAGTAATTTTGATAAGTAATTGATGCTAGTGTCTGATTTTCCATTTGGACTTTTAAATTTTCTTTAGCCTCTAAAGCCTGGTGTAGTCCATCACCATATCTTCTACCTTCAAGAATTCTTCCTGTGAGCTCATCAACAATTTTGATCTTCCCATCTACTTCAACATAATCTTTGTCTTTTAAGAAAAGATGATTTGCTTTCAAGGCTTGATTAACGTGATGAACAAGGTTTAAATTTGCTGGGTCATAAAAATTATTGTTCTTAAGTATACCAATATTATTTAATAATTTTTCTATAGAATCTATTCCTTCATTTGTTAAAGTTATATTTTTATCTTTCTCGTCCAATTCGTAGTCGCCTGGGTTTAATTTTGTTACAAGTTTATTGATAGCTTTATATTGATTACTTGTTTCATCTGACTGTCCCGAAATTACCAACGGTGTTCTAGCTTCATCTATTAGACAAGAGTCGATTTCATCTACAATAGCAAAGGCATGTTCTCTTTGTACTAATTTTTCCGATGAATATTTCATATTATCTTTTAAATAATCGAAACCTAGTTCACTGTTGGTTGCGTATGTAATATCTTTTAAGTAATTTTCTCTTCTCTCATCATCTGATTGATCATTATTGATATAACCTGCGCTTAAACCTAGGAAGTTATAAATTTTTGACATATTTTCACAGTCTCTCTTTGCTAAATAATCATTCACCGTAACAACATGAACACCTTTTCCTGAGAGAGCATTTAAATAAGCTGCTAATGCGATTGTGATTGTCTTTCCTTCTCCGGTTTTCATTTCTGATATTTTACCCTGATGTAATGCAATTCCCCCTAATAATTGAACATCAAAGTGCCTTTCTTTTCTTGATCTATGAGAGGCTTCTCTCACGTACGCAAAAGCTTCTGGTAAAATTTCACTTAGTGTTTTACCGTTTTTAATTTTATTCTTGAGTTCATTAGTTTTATTTGGAAAATCACTGTCTTTTAACTTAGCCACATCTTTTTCAAGTGAATTTATTTTTTCAACAATTTTTCTGAACTTAGTCAGCTCGATATCGTTGCTACTCTTAAATATTTTACTAATAAAGCTTAATGGATTTAACATTTTTTTTTGATATATAATTAATTATTAATTGATTATATAGTCATTAATTAATTTTTTTAAATAGAATGCCCTTAAATTTAAGTAATTTTTTGTTATCTAAAAAAGAAAAGTCAAAAATGGCTGACTTCCAGGACTTAGACCATATTGATGGTGTATCAGTATCTACGACTTCAGCTAATTTATATAATAATGATAGAGATGATTTGGTTCTTTTTTATTTCAGACATGGCGCTGAACATGCATCAGTGTATACCCAATCTCAGGTAATATCTGAAAACATTAAATGGAATAAGAAAATAAAAACAAAAAAGATTCGTGCTCTTTTAGTAAACACAAGAAATGCTAACGCGCTAACAGGAAAAAAAGGTTATGAAGCTCTTAGAGAAATTTCTGAGGAAATATCGATAAATTTAACGAATAAACAAAAAGATGACGAAGAACATCCAAAAAAAGTAAAATCAAATGAAGTTTTATTTGGTTGCACTGGTACAATTGGAGAGGTCTTTCCAAAAGAAAAAATTAAGTCTTCCATTAAAAGTTTGGTAGATAAAATTAAGTACACTCAAAATAAATATTTATGGATGAAAGCTGCAATGGGTATTTTGACAACTGACCTTAAGCCAAAGCTTGCTATGGAGGAATGTAATATTGGAAATACAAAAGTGAAAATTTATGGTTTAGCTAAAGGATCTGGAATGATTTTTCCAAATATGGGAACCACCCTTGCTTATATTTTTACTGATGCAGACCTTTCTTCGAATATATTAAAAAAAATTTTAAAAAAAAATATACAAGACACCTTTAATGCAATTAGTTGTGACGGCGACACCAGTACAAATGACATGGTAACAATTTTCTCAACAGGAAAGGCAAAAAATAAACCTATTAGTAATATAAATGATATTAAATTAAAAGATTTTGATTTAGCTCTAAATAATGTTTTGCTAAACTTAGCAAAAAGAGTAGTGAGTGATGGCGAGGGTGCCTCAAAGTTTTTAAAAATTAACACCTTAAAATGTTCTAGTGAAACTGATGCAAAAAAAATATCATTTTCAATAGCTAACTCACCGTTAGTAAAGACAGCAATTACAGGAGAAGATCCAAATTGGGGAAGAATATTAATGGCAGCTGGAAAAGCGGATGTGGAGTTTGAAATAGATCGAGTAAATTTATTTATAGGAGAGTATAAAATTCTGGACAAAGGACAGCTTAATAAAAATTATATTGAAAAAGATGTCGCAGATTATATGAAGCAGGCTAATTTAGAAATAACAATTGAAATTAATAACGGTAACAAAAGTTTTACTTGCTATACGATGGACTTTACTCAAAAGTATATATCTATCAATTCAGACTATAGAACTTAAATCTTGAAAAAAGAGAAAAGTATTATTACTTATATTTCATGATTAAATACAAACTAATTTGTAAAGATTGTAATAACGTTTTTGATAGTTGGTTTTCTAATTCTAAGGAATACGAAAAATTAAAAAAGTCAAAATATTTGAATTGTCATATTTGTGATTCTCGAAAAGTAGAAAAAACTTTGATGGCACCAAATATATTAAACAGCTCAGATCTTAAAAGAAGAGATACTAATAAAATTAAGGAGATTAAGTCAAAGCTAAGAGAATTTAAAAAGTTTATTAAAAACAATTTTAAATACGTTGGAGACAACTTTGCTCATGAGGCAAGGCTAATACATTATGACCTGAAAGGAAAAAAAAAAGCAATTTATGGAAAAGCTTCACGAAAAGAAATCGAAGATCTTAAACAAGAAGGCATTAAGACTGAGGAGTTTCCCTGGATAGAGGATAAAGAAAATTAAGTTTTAGAAAATTGTGCAAGATAATTTACAGAGCTATCCTCAGACACAATCCATTCATCTTTTAGAACATTGAACTTTACACCAATTAAGTCATTTAAAGTTAATGAATTTTTTTTACAAATATTGATTAAATCATCAGGTTTTACAAATTTGTTCCAATCATGGGTACCTATTGGCAACCATTTTAATATGTATTCGGCACCAATTATTGCAAAGACATAAGACTTTAATGTTTTATTTAAAGTTGCAATAAACATTAAGCCATTTTTACTCAAAAGTTCTGAGCTTTTTAATAAAAAAAAATCAACATTATCTACGTGTTCAACTATCTCCATATTTAACACTACATCAAATTTTTCTTTGACAACAAATTTCTCTGGAGATGAACAATAATAATCAATATTTAGTTTACTTTTTTCTAAATGCTTTTTAGCAATTTTGATGTTTCTGTCTGAAGCATCTATACCTGTTACTGCGGCACCTAATCTCGAAAGGGGTTCACTTAAAAGACCTCCACCACAACCAATGTCTAATATTCTTATGTCTTTTAAAGGTAATTTTTCTGATTTATTTCCAAATTTTTTGGTAATTGTATCTTTAATATATTTTAGTCTGACTGGATTAAAATTATGTAATGGTTTAAACTTACCCTGAGGGTCCCACCACTCGTCAGCTAATTTTGAAAATTTATCAATTTCCTTTTTATTAATAGTATCTTTTTTCATTGGTTGTTGACTTTACATTTAAGATGTATTTTATCTAAATATAAAAATTTAAATATAAAATATCAATGAAAATAATTGTTTTAAAATTTGGTGGGACATCAGTGGGTACGTTAGATAGAATTATAAAAATATCTAAAATAATTATCTCGTTCATTAAAAAAAAATATAAAGTGATCGTTGTAACATCTGCTATGAAAGGCGTAACAAATGAACTTTTAAAAAAAGCTGGTAAAATTTCTAAAAATTTTCCCAACTCTGAGAGAGATGTTCTGTCATCTACAGGTGAACAAATGGCTAGCGCTTTAATCGCAGGAAAGCTACTTGACCTAGGTTTTGAATCAAGATCTTGGATGTCATGGCAGGTCCCTATAATCACAAAAGGTAACTATAGTTCTGCAAGAATTATAAAAATTGGCACAGATCAGATAAAAAAATATTTAAAGAGAGGTGGCACACCAATAATAACTGGTTTTCAAGGTTTAAATAAAGAGAATAGAATTACCACTCTTGAAAGAGGCGGCAGTGACGCAAGTGCAATTATGCTTGCTAAATTTTTTAAAGCTAAAAGATGTATAATTTATACTGATGTTGATGGAGTTTATACTACTGATCCAAACTTAACGAAAAAAGCAAAAAAAATAAAAGTATTATCTTACGAAGAGATGCTCGAAATGTCTTCACTTGGGGCTAAAGTAATGCAGCCAGCTTCAATTCAGGATGCTAAATTAAATAAAATTAAAATTGATGTGAAATCATCATTCACAAATAAACCAGGAACACAAATAATTGGAAGAAAAAAGATTAAGGATATTAATATAATCAGGGGCATATCTTTTACTAAAAACGATGCAAAAGTAAGTCTTCTTGGTGTGAAAGATAAACCAGGTGTGGCTGCAGCAATATTTGAACCACTATATAAAAATTCTATAAATGTTGACATGGTAGTTCAAAATATTTCTTCAGATGGTAAAGAAACAGATTTAACGTTTACTGTTAAGTCTGAAGATCTATTTAAAACTAAAAAACTTATCTCAAAAAACAAAAAGATAAAATTTAAAAAATTGATTGTAGATAAAAATGTAGCAAAAGTTTCTATTGTTGGTGTTGGAATGATCACGACACCAGGGGTTACTTATCGAATGTTTCAGGCATTGGCAAATAAAAAAATTAATATTCTTGTTATTTCTACTTCTGAAATAAAAATATCTGTTTTAATCCAAAGTAAAAATTTAAAAAAATCAGTTGAATTATTACACAAAGAATTTAATTTAAATAAATGAGTTATAAAGAGTTTAGAGATATAAAAAGAAAGAAAACAAAAGAGATAAATGTTGGTAATATAAAAATTGGTGGAGACAATTCAATTACAGTTCAGACAATGACAAATACTCTAACTACCAATGTAAAAGAAACTATTGAACAAATTAATAATTGCGCTGAAGAAGGTGCTGAGCTCGTAAGGGTTTCATGCCCGGACGAGAATTCGACAAATTCTTTAAAAGAAATAGTAAAAGAAAGCAAAGTTCCGATTATCGCAGATATTCATTTTCATTACAAAAGAGCAATAGAGGCAGCTAAGAATGGAGCAAAATGTTTGAGAATTAATCCAGGTAACATTGGCCAAAAAGATAAAATTAAACAAGTAATAGCGGCGGCTAAAGACTACGAATGTGCATTAAGGATAGGAGTAAATGCTGGCTCTTTAGAAAAAGATATTTTGGAGAAATATAAAGGACCCTGCCCAGATGCTTTAGTGGAAAGTGCAATGAGGAATATTAAGATTATAGAGGATGAAGATTTTTTTAATTTTAAAGTCAGCGTCAAATCTTCAGATGTGTTTTTATCGATAGCATCATACAGACTTCTCTCAACTAAGACAGATTACCCTTTGCATTTAGGTGTGACAGAGTCAGGAAGTTTTTTACCTGGAAGTGTAAAAACATCAATAGGCTTAGGCTCTCTTTTGATGGAAGGAATTGGTGACACAATTAGAGTTTCTCTATCTGATGATCCTATTAAAGAAGTGAAAATAGGTAATGAAATTTTAAAATCCTTGAATTTAAGAAACAGGGGCGTAAAGATTATTTCATGCCCTTCTTGTGCGCGCCAAGGTTTTGAAGTGATTGATGTAGTCAAAAAATTAGAAGAAAAATTATCTCATATAAAAACACCTCTTACTTTATCTATAATCGGATGTGTCGTTAATGGACCAGGCGAAGCAGCTTCGTCTGATATTGGAATTACTGGCGGAGGAAAAGATAGCAACATGTTATATCTTAACGGTGTTCAAAAAGAAAAATTGAAAAATGATGAAATTATTTCCAAAGTTGTTGCTTTAGTTGAGAAAAAAGAAAAAGACATCAAAAATAAAATCTAATGATACCAGTTGATAAGGTAAGGGAGATAATAAGAAAACATGAGATTCTGGAAAAAGAGTTATCATCTGGAGCAATTGAAAAAAAACAATTTGCATCTAAATCTAAAGAATATTCAGAATTAAATTCAATAATAAATCATGCCAAAGATTATCTTATATTTGATAAAACTAAGGAAGATCTAAAAAAAATTATCAATGATGAAAACAATGATAGAGAAATGATAGAGTTGGCCAAAATCGAACTTGATGAGCTTGAGCTCAAAAAAGATAAAAATGAAAATAAATTAAAATTGTTTTTGTTACCAAAAGACGAGGCAGATACCAAAAATGCGATAATAGAAATACGAGCGGGAACAGGCGGACTAGAGGCAAGTCTTTTTGCTTCAGATCTTTTTAAAATGTATGAAAAAGTAAGCCAAAAAAAGAAATGGTTTTTGGAAATAATAAGTATATCAAAAAGTGATGCAGGTGGATTGAAGGAGGTAATTGCCTCAATTAAAGGAAGAAATATTTATTCCTCATTAAAATATGAAAGCGGAGTTCATAGAGTCCAACGAGTTCCGGATACTGAGACACAAGGCAGAGTTCATACTTCAGCAGCAACAGTTGCGGTATTGCCAGAGGCAGAAGAAGTAGACATAAAGATCGAAGAAAAAGACTTGAGAATTGATGTATTCAGAAGCAGCGGCCCTGGAGGGCAAAGTGTTAATACTACAGACTCAGCTGTAAGAATTACACACATCCCAACCGGAATTGTTGTTAGCCAACAAGACGAAAAATCTCAAATTAGAAATAAAGAGAAAGGGCTTAAAATTTTAAGATCGAGAATATACGAGTTCGAAAGAAATAAAAGAGACGAGGAAAGAGCAAAAGATCGAAAAAGTAAAATTGGATCAGGTGATAGATCTGAAAGAATAAGAACATATAATTTTCCTCAAGGTAGAGTCACAGATCATAGAATTAATCTAACATTGCATAAACTAGAGGAGTTTATGGAAGGACAAATTTTTGATGAAATGATTGATAATTTAAGCCTTCAAGCCCAAGAGGAGGAACTAAAAAAAATATCATGAAAATAATAGATAATTTGAAAGATGGTCAACAGATCCTCAAAAAAAATAATATACCTTCATATAAAATTGACTGTGAAATTTTAATGTCGAAAACACTAAATATTTCAAGGGAAGACATTCTTCTTAATTCAGAGAAACAGATGAAAAAAGAAGAAAGAGAAAAATATTTAAATTTTGTTAATAGAAGAAAGAAAAAAGAGCCGATTGCCTATATTACCAACAATAAAAATTTTTGGAGAGATAAGTTTATAACAAACGAAAATGTACTTATCCCTCGCCCGGATTCAGAACATTTGGTGGAACAGTCACTTAAAATAATAAAAAAAAATCAGTTTAAAAGATTACTTGATATTGGTGTTGGCTCCGGATGTTTATCAATATCTATTTTAAAAGAGAGACTATATTGCAAATGTGATGCCATAGATTTATCTAAAAATGCTTTAAAAATGGCAAAAATCAATGCAAATTTACATCAATTATTAGATAGAATTAAATTTTACAAAAGAGATGTTGACAATTTTTACAACGATAAATATGATTTAATTATAAGTAATCCTCCATATATTATTAGACATAAAATAAAATATTTGGACTCAGTAATTTATGAACCAAAAATTGCTTTGGATGGTGGATTAGATGGTTTAGAAGTAATTAAAAAAGTTATTTCAAAATCAAAACATTTATTAAAAATTAATGGTAAACTTATCCTTGAAATTGGATACGATCAGAAATACAAGGTGACTAAATTCTTAAAAGAAAAAAATTTTTATATAAATAAAATTATCAAAGACTATGGAAATAATATTAGATGTATAGTATCTACAAAAATAAATTAAAAATACATGAGACAATTTAGAAATAATTTAAAGAGAAACAGAAATAGAAATCACTCCGACAGATCATTTAAAAGAAGTTCGGATATAGACAAATTGAACGGTAACTTTGCAAATAATGATAATTCTTTTAGAAGGAAAATAAACAGAAGCAATGGAAACGTCCAAAAATTAATTTCAAAGTACAACGACCTTGCTAGAGAGGCTTTGTCCAATGGAGATAAAATACTATCAGAAAACTATTTTCAGTATGCGGACCACTTTTTAAGAGTTTCACTAGAGCAAAAAGAAAAAGACATTTCTTAAAAAAATTTTAATTAATTTTAATTATCAAATCTGACTTAAGTACATCTGTTTTTATTCTAACAATTTCAAAATTTTCTCTCACTGGCCCTTTAAGAGATTTTCCTGGTGGCAATTTTAATGTTTGCGAATTAATTTTTTTTCCATTTTCAATTACTTCATAATGTAAATGTGGACCAGTTGACATACCAGTTGATCCAACATAACCAATAATTTGTCCTTGCTTTACTCTTGTGCCAGGAACTGCGAGATTTGAAAATTTAGACATATGTGCATAAATTGTTTGATAAGTTGTATTGTGTTTTATTTTTACACAATTACCACCACCACCACACCAACCTGCTTTTAAGATAATGCCATCACCTGATGCCATGATAGGTGTACCTAATGGTGCAGCAAAATCAGTACCTCGATGCATCTTGTTAAAACCTAAAATAGGATGTTTTCTCATTCCAAATGGAGAGGACAACCTAGCTCCATTTATTGGAGTTTTCATTAAAGCCTTTTTAATACTTTTTCCATTTTCATCATAGTGACCAAAAAATTTTTTGTCTGGATAAAAATATAACTGGTTCGACTGTCCTCTCATAATTAAGTTAGCATAAATTATTTCTCCAGTGCTAAATACTTCATTATTTTCATCTATGAATGTTTCATAGATAATTTGGTATGAATCATTTTTTCTTATGTCTCTTTGAAAATCCACCTGAAAACCATAGAGTCTGGCAAATTCTATTATAACATTAGGACTTATTTTTTGTTTTGTAGCTGATTTATAGAGACTTGACCTAATGACACCTTCTTTTAATACAAGTTTTTTAGTAAGGTTAGTTACAATTTCTTCTTTTTTAAGTTGATCTGTATCTAAATTTTTTACTATTTGTATTTTTCTTGTTTTTGAAATAGGTATTAAAAGACTTAATATTTTCTTGTTTTTTTTATCAGTATTATCCAGAACTATGTTCAGAATTTGCTTAGATCTTATTTTCTTAGTTTCTTCTTTATTTAAAATTGCAAATATTTTTTTGATCTCATCATCTTTAACAGAAAATTCTTTAAGAATATCTTTAAGTGTCTGTCCGCTTTTAACTGAATAGTCAATCTGCTCATATCTCGGAGTTAAGTTGAAGAAAATGTGGTTTATTGTTTTTTTAAAGTAAGTGTTTCTTAAAACTTTAATATATTCATTATCAACTTTTTTGCTTTGAGAGTTGTAAACTTGAATTATCAGAGTTGAAACTATCAGTAAGAGTATTAAAAGAAATACTTCAGTATTTTTTCTTATTAATGATGTAACCTTAAGTTGAATAAATTTCATGGAATTTCTATAATTTATTGTCTTTAAAAAAACCAGCATAAAAAGTATAGGTTTTTATTGACTTTTTTGAGCTATTTTCTTTGATAATCCCTTGATTTACTAACGATTTGTACTATAAGCAATCTCTCCAAACAATGAAAATTGTTAATTATTAGGCTTAAACCTAATTAGCTATTTGAAAAGTTAAAATTTAAGAAGAGAAGTGTGGACGGTTAAGGTTACCAAAATTTGTCGTACACACTTCAACATTATATAAATTTATTCTTAGATTTATATAGAAGCTAGTGTGCGCCGTTTTTAAACTTGAGAGTTTGATCATGGCTCAGAACGTACGCTGGCGGCACGCCTAATACATGCAAGTCGAACGAAGTAGCAATACTTAGTGGCAGACGGGTGAGTAACATGTAGGTATCTTCCCTTTGGTGAGGAATAACATGAGGAAACTTGTGCTAATACCTCATAAGTCTTTACGGAGAAAGCTTTATGCGCCGATGGATGAGCCTGCACTTGATTAGTTTGTTGGTAGGGTAATGGCCTACCAAGACAATGATCAATAGCTGATTTGAGAGGATGATCAGCCACATTGGGACTGAGACACGGCCCAAACTCCTACGGGAGGCAGCAGTAGGGAATCTTGCACAATGGGGGAAACCCTGATGCAGCGATGCCGCGTGAGTGAAGAAGGCCTTTGGGTTGTAAAGCTCTTTCGTCGGGGAAGAAAATGACTGTACCCGAATAAGAAGGTCCGGCTAACTTCGTGCCAGCAGCCGCGGTAATACGAAGGGACCTAGCGTAGTTCGGAATTACTGGGCTTAAAGAGTTCGTAGGTGGTTAAAAAAGTTGGTGGTGAAATCCCAGAGCTTAACTCTGGAACTGCCATCAAAACTTTTTAGCTAGAGTATGATAGAGGAAAGCAGAATTTCTAGTGTAGAGGTGAAATTCGTAGATATTAGAAAGAATACCAATTGCGAAGGCAGCTTTCTGGATCATTACTGACACTGAGGAACGAAAGCATGGGTAGCGAAGAGGATTAGATACCCTCGTAGTCCATGCCGTAAACGATGTGTGTTAGACGTTGGAAATTTATTTTCTGTGTCGCAGCGAAAGCAATAAACACACCGCCTGGGGAGTACGACCGCAAGGTTAAAACTCAAATGAATTGACGGGGACCCGCACAAGTAGTGGAGCATGTGGTTTAATTCGAAGATACGCGCAGAACCTTACCAACACTTGACATGTTCGTCGCGACTTTAAGAGATTAAAGTTTTCGGTTCGGCCGGACGAAACACAGGTGCTGCATGGCTGTCGTCAGCTCGTGTCGTGAGATGTTGGGTTAAGTCCCGCAACGAGCGCAACCCTCACTTTTAGTTGCCATCATTTAGTTGGGCACTCTGAAAGAACTGCCAGTGATAAGCTGGAGGAAGGTGGGGATGACGTCAAGTCCTCATGGCCCTTACGTGTTGGGCTACACACGTGCTACAATGGCATTTACAATAGGAAGCAAGACGGCGACGTTTAGCAAATCCTAAAAAAATGCCTCAGTTCGGATTGTACTCTGCAACTCGAGTACATGAAGCTGGAATTACTAGTAATCGCGGATCAGCGCGCCGCGGTGAATACGTTCCCGGGTCTTGTACACACCGCCCGTCACACCATGGGAGTTGGTTCTACCTTAAGGCAAAGTTTAATACCTTTGACCACGGTATAGTCAGCGACTGGGGTGAAGTCGTAACAAGGTAGCCGTAGGGGAACCTGCGGCTGGATTACCTCCTTTCTAAGGATGAATAAAATTTAATAATTTTATTCTAAATATTTAACAGGTTAATGTTGACCGTCCGCACTTCTCTTTTTAATTTTTGTGTTTCTCTTAAAAACAATGAGGGCCGGTAGCTCAGTTGGTTAGAGCACACCCTTGATAAGGGTGGGGTCGATAGTTCGAGTCTATCTCGGCCCACCAATATATCTGGGGGATTAGCTCAGCTGGGAGAGCGCCTGATTTGCATTCAGGAGGTCAGCGGTTCGATCCCGCTATCCTCCACCATGAGAAACCTAGCTATTTTATTTGTAAATATTTTTAATTATTATCAATATCTATATCCGATTGTTCGAATAGATGAACAATCAAGAATGTTCGAATAGATGAACATTCCAACAAAATTTGATTCAACACAGAATTTTTTTCTGTGCATAAATCAAGCGTTTAAGGGCGTGTGGCGGATGCCTTGGCACTAAAAGACGACGAAGGACGTGGTATACTGCGATAAGTTTCGGGGAGCTGTATGCAAGTTTTGATCCGAAAATATCCGAATGGGGAAACCCTACACTTTATGTGTAACTTCAAATTGAATTCATAGATTTGAAGAGAAAACCTGGAGAACTGAAACATCTAAGTAACCAGAGGAAAAGAAATCAATTGAGATTCCGTTAGTAGTGGCGAGCGAAAACGGATCAGGCCTGTAGTTTATTTGAGAAAATTTGAATAGTATGGAAATGCTAACCAGAGAGGGTGATAGTCCCGTAAAAGTAATGCTTAAATGAACTCTTGAGTAAAGCGGGACACGTGAAATCTTGCTCGAATATAGGGGGACCACCCTCTAAGCCTAAATACTCTTTAGTGACCGATAGTGAACAAGTACCGTGAGGGAAAGGTGAAAAGAACCCCTATTAGGGGAGTGA
>CACDEB010000001.1:0-45000 GCA_902551755.1 uncultured Pelagibacteraceae bacterium | reverse complement strand
ATATCTTTTTTAAAAAAAAGAAATGAGATAAACAAAAATTTAAAATTTGGTTTTAATTTTATTATAATTCCAGAAAATTTACATCAACTACTTCAAATTCCAGAGTTAATAAACAGAATTAATGAAAATGTTTTAAATGGCGAAGGGGTCAATTTTTTAACTTTAAGAGATGATTATCAAAGCGTTACTGATCATTCTACAGAAAGAGATACAGAAAGAAAATACAGATTAGATAAATCAATGAATTCAGAGGAAAGAAAAAAACTTCAAGAGAATATTTTTAAATTTGAGGAATTAAAAAAAAAATTATGCCCAAATCTTTATGTGGATTATGGTTATTCTTTAGAAACTCTTTTCAAAGGACAGGTTGATAGCGGATTAATTAAGGTTAGCGGAAAACAAATGAGAAAATTTGGTTTTACTCAGATTTCCGTTGCTATTGATTTATATGGCGATGTTTTTTTATTCAGAGAGGCTGGTTTTTTAAATAGAGAGGGTAATAAAAAAATGATAATTGGAAGGATAAGTAAAGACAAGTCTTTAGAAAGTATCATCAAAAATTTTTTAGAAAAAAATCAACCGCTTGAATTTGAACAAGATGATTCAAGATTTATGGATTCATTTGATCATGTATTAACTGCGCTTGTAAACCAAGCAGAAAAAGACAAAGAGTTCAATATACCTTTTAGTTTAGGTCCAATAAAATTAAGAAAGCAAAATAAAAAGATGCGAATTGGAAATAATTGGTATTCGGATGTCACTTAATCTTTTTAATGAAAAAAAAAGAGCAATAGTTTTAGGAAAAGGAAAATGGGGCAAAGTTTTTATTTCACGTCTTAAAAAAAAGATAAAAATAATTAAAATACTTAGAAGCAAAGATGATTACAAAAAAGTAAGTTGTAAAAATATTGATTGGATATTTGTATTAACTAATACAAGTAAACATTATGAAATTTGTAAGCATTTTATTCCAAAATGTAAAAACATATTTTGTGAGAAACCTTTAACATTTGAAACTAAAAAATCTGAAGATCTAATAAAAAAAACAAAAAAAAATAAATGTAACTTATATATTTCAGATGTTGAAAGATATAAGGAAAAGAAAATTAGGTTAAAGAAAAAAAATGTAATAATTAGAAAAAAATTTAGTAATGATAAAAAAGATCTATTTTTTAGATATGCATATCATGATCTTTATATTTTGTCTGAATCAATAGATTTAAAGAATTTTAAAAAATTTAATCTGATTAAAAACATTAAAGGTGAATTGAGTTACTCATTTGAGGTAAAAAATTTTATATTCAAATTTATATATTCATTTAATTCTCAAAAAAAAATACATAAAATAAATAATATAAATTTTCTTTCATACAAAGGAAATCCATTAGATAAAATGATTGAGAGCGTTTTATTGAATAAAGAGAATTCAATCAAAAATAATAAGAACGCTTTAAAATCTATTTATATTTTAAATAAAATTATTAAAAAAATTAAAGATTAAGATTAATCCATTCGTTTAATACATACAAATTCCAAATTTTTTTGAAATTATTTTTACGATATTCAAAATGATCATTAAGATATTTATAAATGTATTTTGAGTCAATTATACTTTCTAAGCAATTATTTTTTTTAAAACTTTTTTCAATTTTTTCTTTTAAAACAGTATTAATTAACTTTGCTACTGGAAAGGCAAATCCTTTTTTTCTTATTTGCTTTGCACTTTTGAGGAGACCATTTTTACTTAAAAAGTTCCTTAAAAAAATTTTTGAATATTTTGTGTTATATTTTTTTTTATTTTCTACACTGTTCATTAGATTAAACAAATCTTTATCTAAAAATGGACTTCTTGCTTCAATCGAAAAGATCATATTAGCCTTGTCAGTATGGCTACAAATTAAATCAGGGAGATAATAATTTTGGTATTGATTAAGCAATTTATCATATTGATCACTAGAATTTGTTTCTTTAATAATTTCATTAATAAAATTGTAGACCTTATGATTTATAAAATTATCCTTAAAATTTCCCTCTTTTAAAATTTCGTTTATTTCTTCAGGTAAAAAAGAGCAAAGCCATCTTGAATTATAAAATTCATCATCAGCTGAAAATCCTTTTTTAAATACTTCAATTTTGTATGCCAAGTGCATATAACTAAAATCATCTTTTAAAACTTTTGAAATCAGGTTTATTAATTTTTGAGAAAGAAAACTTTTTCTTAAAAAATTAAAATATTTTAATTTTAGGAAAGGTTCATATCCACCAAATAATTCATCTCCTCCATCACCCGAAAGTACAACTTTAAATTTCTCTTGTTGAAGCTTTTCTGCAATTAAGCCTGTTGAAATATAACCAACATCCGCTAGTGGCTCGTCTAGTTTATTTATAAGATTAGAAATCTTATTGGATATTTCGTTTTCTTTGATTAATACAGTTTCAATTGGAATTCCTAATTTATCTGCAGTGTCTTTTGCTTCTAAATCTTCATCATAACTTTTTTCTCCAAATTTCAATGTAAAAGCTTTTAAATTTTCATATGCTAAAACTTTTTTTGACATACAGGCAATTGAAGTTGAGTCAATTCCTCCGCTCAAATATATAGCTATTGGTACATCAGACCTTAAATGAATTTTTGATGAATTTTGAAAAACATTCTCAAACTCTTCTTGAATACGAGGTAAATCTTTTTTTTTGTAATTGTTTTTCCAGTATCTTGAAAATTTTAATGTTTGTTTTTTGAAATCATAAATTAAGTAATTTGCTGGTTTTAATTTAAAACAATTTTGAATAATAGTATTATCACCAACAAAAGCATCATAATGTAAATAATCTGAGATAGCTTTTTTATTCAATTTACTCTCAATAATTGGAAACTTCATGAGACTTCTTAGTTCAGAAGAAAATGCAAAATTATTACCATCATAAAAATAATAAAATGGTTTTTGTCCAAAATGATCTCTGCTGCAAAAAAGAATATCTTTTTTTTTATCGTATATACAAAATGAAAACATTCCTTTAATTTTGTCCAAACAACCAATACCCCAATGCTTGTAACAATTAAGGAGCACTTCGGTATCTCCAAGAGTTTTGAATTTATAAAATTTTTCTAACTCTTTTTTCAATTCTATAAAGTTATAAATTTCACCATTAAATATTATTATTAATTCTTGATTGTTTGTAGTCATTGGCTGGTTGCTTCTAGAATTTAAATCAATTATTGACAGTCTACTGAAACCTAATGATAATTTGTCAGTTTTTAAATAACTTTGATCATCAGGTCCACGATGATAAAGAGCTTGATTCATATTTAAAATAACAGATTTATCAAGATTCTTTGTATTCGGGTTATTGATAAATCCTACAAATCCACACATAATCAAATATAATATAAATTTTTATAATTAGGAAATTAAATAATTTTAATAATTTTTTTATATATCTGGGAGCAGATAATATTTTTGGACAAAATATTATATGTATCTTCAAAAGTTAAAAAATTTCTCAAATAGTGATTATTTTCATACTTATTTAAATTTTTAATTTTTATTGTTTTTAAATTTAAACTATTTTCTAAAATATATATTAATTGTTTTGATTTTTTTTTTATAAGACTTGTGTTCATCTTTAAATCATCAAAGTTTTTTATATAGTCAAAATATTTTTTTTTGGTCTCAGGTTGATAAACTATGCCTAGCCCAGAATAAGGTGCGGCCCCAGCAATAATAACTTTTTTTCCTAGAGCAGCAGACTCGAATCCGATGGTTCCTCTTCCAGTAATAACAACATCACATTTATTTAAGAGTTTTTCAATTGGAACATTGTCAGGACATAATAAAATATTTTTTCTTTTTTTATAATAGATAAATTCTTTAAATATCTTTTTTTCATCTAATAATCTTGAATTTTGATGCGCTCTGAATATCCAAATATTTTTATTATCTCTTTGAGCAAGTCGCAGAGTCTCTTTAAATTGTTCAAAATAATCATTAAATATTAAATTTCCTGGGGCATGAGGAGCATCAGCAAATGCATGACTTGCATAAAGAATTTTCTTTCCTTTTAAATTTGAGATGGATCGAATAAATTTAAGTCCTTCTGAATTACTAGTATTTGCCTTTAAATAATCATTACGTGAATACCAATTATCTGTTTTAAAATTTTTTCTTTTTATATAAAACTTGTTTACAAGATTATTCGGCAATTTTTTTGCAATTTTTACAAAATCCTTCTTTGCAATACTCCCTATCCCATTCTTATAATAATTCTGACCATAGGAAATAAAACTTATACCTCTTCTATCAAATCTGAAGAAAGTATAATTTTTAATTTTAAACTTAGATGAAATTCTTAAAGCCATACCATGGTTTCTTGATCCAGTTTCTGTCCCAACTATGATTTTTTTAATTTTAAATTTAATTAAATATTTTTTAATTAAGAAGAATCTAAAAATACTAGAAAATAAGATCTTAAGAAAATAAAGGTCTACTTTTGGATTTAAAAATCTTTTTTCATATCTTATATTTGTATCATATATGAGATCACCAATATAAATTTTATTAATATTAAATTTATTAATTAACCAATCAAAGCCAAAAAAATAAGTGAAAAAAAAAGAATAAAAAAAAAATAAAAATGATTTTATTAGAATTATTGGTTCTGTAAAAATTTTATCGATTGAAAATCCATTTATAATTTTGTTGTATCCAAGTTTTCTATAAGTTTTAACAATTAAAGAATTTTTATTTTGATCAGATAATATTACAGTATTGAGTTTATATTTATTTGAAATAGCTAAGGATAAAATTGAAAAGTCAAAAATGGTATCAATTCTTTCTCTATCCACAAATAATAAATTATTTTCTAATTCATTTCTATGAGTATAGAATTTGAATTTTTCTTTTAAAATTTTTTTAAGGAAATGATTTTTTGAAAAAAATTTATTACTCATTTTAGATTAATTTATTAAATCATCTTTTTGAATATTGCTGTCATCATATTACCAACTCCAGGTGGAGACTTTGAATTTTTTTTACTAAACTTCAAAAAATTTCTAAGTTGAATTTTTGAAAATTTATAATCATCATAATACTTTGCATAAGGCGTTTCAGAATATTGATAAATTGTTTCTATATTAAATAAATTATTTTTTAAAAAAAGCATACTTATATTAATATTATTGAAATGAAAAATGTGTCTAACGTCATTTTGATTAAAATTTTTTGGCGAAAGAAGAAAACTTAAATTATTCGTATTTGGAGTCGCCGTAATATAAAAGATCCCCCCTTTTTTTAAACTTTTACATAATTGTTTTACTATTATTTCGAAATTTGGAATATGCTCTATTACTCCTCTCATAATTATTAAATCATATTTTTTTTCATTAATGTTTTTAAAATTTAATCTTTTGACAGATTTACTTACTTTCGCATCTTTATTAAATTCAAATCCAAATTTTTTGGATTTGAATTTGGACAAAAAAATTCCATTTCCACACCCATAATCTAAAATTTTTTTATTTTTAGTATCTTTAAAATATTTAAGTAAAATTTTTCTATCAAGCGAATACTGTTTGCTTCTAAGATCTAATTCTTTATTATCATAAAAATAATTTTCATTAAAATATTTTTCACTATAGTAAGTGTTTAATTCAGAAATTGATGGTAACGGATTTTGAAAAACAAAACCACATCTTTGACATGAATAATATTTTTTTTTGTCACTTTCGTAAAAAAACTTTAATTTATTACTTCCGCAAATTTTACATTTTTTTATTAATTTATTTTTCATATCAACAAACAGCACATCTTTTTTTTTAAAAAATTCAGCTTTAAAAGTTCATTATTGAGCTTATATTTCAATTTTTAATAAACAGATAATTGTGGAGCATAATAGTTTTTCATAAAAATTGTACCAATGATTATCTTTTTCTCTCATTCTAATTGTAAAAACAGATTATTATTATAGTTGTAGATTAATAATCATATACTATACTGTTCAAAATTTGAACAAATGTCAAATAAATTTTTTTACTAACATTGTAACTTGAAAAAATGATAAATAATAAAAGGATAATTTTAGGAATAAATTGGGAACAAAACTCATCTGCAAGTTTGATGGTTGATGGTAAGATTTTGTCTTGCTCAAGTGAAGAGAGATTTACTAGAAAAAAAAACGATGAAGCATATCCAAAAAGTGCCATTGAATTTGTTCTCAAAAAAAATAAAATAAAAAGCAGTCAAATTGATGCTGTTTGTTTTATCTCAAAATATTGGTCCCCATCATACAGTTTAGTAAGACATTATACAAATTTTAGTATTGATGATTATATCGAAGAACAAAAAAATATATGGTTTCCAAGAATTTATAAAAAACAAAAAAAATCTTTTTTAAAATTTTTTAAAAAAAAAATTGATTTTAATCAGTATCCAGGAAAGAGATTTTGGAAAAAAATAATTAATAAACTTTTTAAAACATCCGATCATGTTTCAAATAAAAAAATAATTAAATTAGGACAAGATATTAGAATTCAGACAATTAAACATCATTTAAAAATTGAAAAGTCAAAAATACACTTTATAAAACATTCGTTTGGACATGCTGCTTATGCATATTGTTCAGGTGCCCTTTATAAAAGAAATGCTACGATAGCAACAATCGATGCTTTTGGAGATTTTATTAATTACTCTTGCTATAAATTCTTTATTTCAAAACAAAGTGTAAATTATAGATTAATTGTCGAAGGGGGAAATAATATAATTGCAAGAATGTATAGATATATAACTTTATTGTTGGGATTTAAGCCAAACGAACACGAATATAAAATAATGGGCATGGCACCATATTGTAAAGAAAAGTATTTAAAAAACTTATTTGATAAATTTAAAACTTTTCAAATAGTAAGAGGAAAAAAATTTATAAATAAAGATATGCCGACGGATAGTTTTTTTTATTTTAAAAAACTATTTGAAGGACAAAGATTTGATTCTATTGCTGGAGCATTACAAAAATATACAGAGCATCTTTTAAAAAATTGGATTTCTAATTGTATACCAAGTAAGAAGTTTTCACATGTTGGTATTGCTGGAGGAGTAGCTATGAATGTTAAAGCTAATTTAGAAATTTCAAAACTTTCAAAAGTCAGCTCTATATATGTTCCGCCTTCTCCTGATGATAGCTCCCAATCAATGGGTGCTTGTTATGCTTATTGTTTAGATAAAAAAATTTACACACAACCTCTTAAAAATGCTTACTTAGGTTATGAAATTTCAAAATCCAAGATAGAAAAAAAGATAAAAAAAATTTCAAAAAAAAGATTTTTGGTCTACAAGAACAATATTTCCTCAAAGGCTGCGGATCTATTAAGAAAAAATAAAATTTTGGCTATCTGTAGAGAAAACGCTGAGTTTGGGGCGAGATCTTTGGGGAATAGATCAATTATTTGCAACCCCCAAAATAGAGACAATGTTAAGAAAATTAATGAGACAGTAAAAAATAGAGACTTTTGGATGCCCTTTGCCGCAACAGTTTTAGATAAATATGCAAAAAAATATTTTTCATCAAAAAAAAATCATGATTTTAAAAATTATAAATATATGACTAACTGTCTTGATACCACTGACTTAGGTAAACAAAAACTAGTTGCTGCAACACATCCATACGATGGCACATGCAGACCTCAAATTTTATCAAAAAAAGATAATAAAATTTATTATGAAATTATTGAAAAATTTGGCAAATTAACCGGAACTTTTGGGGTACTAAACACTTCTTTTAATACTCACGGAAAACCAATTATAAATAACGAAAATGAGGCTTTAAAAATATTTTACGAAACTAACTTAGATGCAATTATTCTTGGAGATTATTTAATTATTAAAAAATAATTTGTTCTTAAAATGAACAAATTTTTTTGAAATTATGATTTAGACATTATGTTTCATGTGATTATACAAGCTAGAATGGGCTCGTCTCGACTACCAGGTAAGGCCCTCAAGAGTTATAAGAAAATCTCTCCTTTGGATGTTCTTATTTCAAGGGTAGATAAAATAAAAAAAATTTCAAAAATAATAATAGCAACAACAAACCTGAGGAAGGATGATATTTTTAAAAAATTTTGTAAACAAAAAAAAATTGAATTATTTAGAGGCCATAATGATAATGTATTAAAGAGATATTATTTAGCAGCTAAGAAATTTAATTCAAAAAATATAATTAGATTAACTGGTGATTGTCCCTTTATAGATATTTTTACATTAAAAAAGATGATTAATTTACAAATAAAGAAAAAATATGATTATTTAGCTAATACTTATCCATTGCCATGTAGTTATCCAGATGGCTCAGATATAGAAATTTTTAAATTTAAAACTCTTTCAAAAACTTACAAATTAGCAAAACTTCCTTCTGAAAAAGAGCATGTTACAAAGTTCATGTGGGACTCAAAGAAATTTAATACAATGCAATTAAAATTAAAAAAAAATCTCTCTAAATACAGGTATACAATAGACATAAAAGAAGATTTCAAACTATTTTGCTTTATTATAGACAGCTTTCCAAAAAAAAAATTTTTATATGCAAGTATGAATGAAATAATTAATTTAATAAATAAGAATCCAACAAAAATTTCTTATCAAAGAAAAATTAAAAGAAACTTTGGTTGGCAGAATTCATTAGAAAGGGATAAGAAATATTTAAATGCTTAAAAATTCAAAAATTATTTGGAATAAAGCTAGAAAAATAATCCCTGGTGGAAACGGACTTTTATCAAAAAGACCTGAAAGATTTCTTCCAAATGGTTGGCCAATCTATTTTAGTAAATCGAAAGGTGTTTTTATATGGGATTTGAATAATAAGAAATATACAGACATGTCTATTATGGGAATTGGAACTTCAGTTTTAGGCTATAACAATTCATACATTAATAATTATGTTAAAAAAAATATTGATTTAGGAATTAATACAACATTAAATTGTATAGAAGAGTTCAAGCTAGCTAAAGAACTTTTAAGAATTGATAAATTTGCAGATCAGGTCAAATTTGCAAGAGGTGGGGGTGAAGCAATGTCTTTGGCTGTAAGAATTGCAAGATCTAAAACAAAAAAATCAAAAGTTCTTTTTTGTGGATACCATGGATGGCATGATTGGTATCTGGCAGCAAATTTAAAAAATATAAATCATTTAAACAATCATCTTCTGAAAAAATTAAAGCCATTAGGAGTTCCAAAAGAACTTAAAAATTCTGCGATACCTTTCAATCCAAATGATATTAATAAATTAATAAAACTTACAAGAAAGAATGATGTTGCTGCAATTGTTGTTGAGCCATCTAGATTTTCATACTTAGATGAAAAATTTGTAAAAAAATTGAATCAACTTTGTATTAATAAAAAAATTATTTTGATTATTGATGAGATTACATCTGGATGGAGAGAGTGTTTAGGAGGAGTTTACAAAAAAATTGGTTTAAAACCAAGTATAGTCGTTTACGGAAAAGCTTTGGGTAATGGATATGCCATATCCGCATTAATTGGTAAAAAAAAAATAATGGATATTGCTCAAGACACTTTTATCAGTAGTACAGCGTGGACTGAAAGGGTAGGATTTTCTGCAGCTTTAGCAGTTATTAAATATCATAAAAAACATAAAGTTTTTGATCATAACATTAAAATGGGAAAAATTATCAGAAATGGAATTATTAAAATTGCAAAGAAAAATAATATAAAAATTAGTGTGAATGAAATAGATACAATTGTCAGTTTTAATTTTTTATATGATAAAAAAAATGAATATTTAAATACATTGTTTACAGAATTAATGTTGAAAAAGAATTTTTTAGCATCAAATTTAATTTATGTGTCATATTTCCATACCGAAAGTGTTATCAAAAAATATCTGATAAATGTTGATAAAGTATTTTTTGAAATTTCTGAGTCTCTAAAAAATGATAAGAAAATTCTTAGAAGCAAAATTAGAAGTTATAACTATAAAAGAAATTAATGAAAAATTATTTTAAAGATTTTGAGGATAAGATTTTGTATTTGAAAAAAACTGCTAAAAAAGAGGGTAAAAAAACTGCCTTTTTTATCTCAAATACTAAAAAATTTGAAAATGTTTTATTTTATACAACACCTATTAGGAAAACAAAACATTATGTTTATTTTGGAATTGTATTATTTGATGATTCTGTTGCAAAAAAAATTGCAAAAAAAGTTGATGGAAATTTTGATGTGATTTTTGTTGATACTGAAAAAAAATCATACAAGTTAACAAAAAATAGGATCATAAATGTTGAGAGAACTATCAAAGAAAATATTAAAAAAACATATTTAAGGTTTTATAAAGCTAATGATCTTACAATTAATTCTGCAGAAGATCTTCTTACAATATATTTCAAAAAAGAAGTAAGAAATTTGTCTGGAAAAAAAATTTTGGTATTAGGAGCTGGCAATATCGGTTTTAAGTTAAGCCTAAGACTAATAGAGAGAGGTGCCGAGGTTTATTTGTATAGAAGGAATAAAAAAAGATTAAACGAAATGTGCAAAGTAATTAACTTTATAAAACCGAATGGAACTATTGCAAAAGCAAAAAAAATGTACTCAGTAAAAAGCAATCTTAAAAAATTCGATATTATTTTATGCACTGCTAATCAAAAAGGTATTTTGAAAATTGACAGTATTAGAAATCTTAAGAAAAATGTTTTACTAGTTGATGTAGGAAAAGGAATTTTTGACTCACAAACTTTGAAACTTCTAAATGAGTCAAATATATATGTTCATAGACTCGACGTCAGTCCATCTTTAAATATGCTTTTAGAGGGGAATGAGTCATTTAAAGAATTTGAAATAAAAAAGATTTATGAAATTAAAAAAAGTAATAATTACAGACTTGTCTCACAAGGCCTTCTAGGACAAAAATTTGATTTAATCACGGATAATCCATCCGATCCAAACATAATTTACGGTATTTGCGATGGCATGGGTGATTTTATGAGAGTTGATAAATCCTCAAAAGAAAAGATTATTCTTAAACTATCAAAAACTTTTAAAAAAGAAATTATTTTTAAATAAATGGAAAAAACTAAAAAAGCAATAATTTTAGGCGCTGGTCCTGCAGGAGTAATTACCGGCTGGCTTTTATCGAGACGAGGCTGGAAGGTTGATATTTTAGAAAAACAAAAAATGGTCGGTGGTATGTGTAGAAGCTGGAAATGGAATAAATATATTTTAGATACCGGGCCACATATATTTCATACTCCTGATAAAAAACTATGGAATTTTTGGAATAAAAATTTTGGTAAATTGTTATACAAAGGTAAATATTGGTCAAAAAATGTTTTAAAAGATAAACTTTATCACTATCCACTTTCTAAAGAGTCGATAAATAAATATCCTAAAAATCTAAGAATTAAAATATTTAAAGAGTTAAAAGATGTTAATTCCAAAAAGGAAAAATCAACAAATTTTTTTGACCACATCAAAAATCAGTTAGGAGAAACTCTGGCAAACATGTATTTTAAAAATTATCCAGAAAAAGTATGGGGTATCGATGTAAATAAAATGACTGCAGATTGGGCGCCAAAAAGAGTTAAGCTAACAAATAAATCAAGCCCTTTTTTTGTTAACGAGTACACTGCTGTTGGAAAGTATGGCACAGGCCCAATTTATAACTATTTAAAAGATGAGATTTTAAAAAAAAATGGAAGAGTTCATTTAAATACAGAGATAAAAGGATTCGATTATCATGAAAATCAGATTAAAAAAATTAAAATTTCTAAAAACAAAAATATTGATATTGATGAAAGTACTTTAATTATATCAACACTACCGATCACTCTTACGGCAAATCTGCTTGGCTACAAAAGTAAATTAAAATTTAGAGGTATTAGGTCGATTTATATAAGTGTGAATAAAAAAAGAGTTTTACCTAAAAATGTAAATTGGCTTTATTATCCAGCAAAAGACTTAATTTTTAATCGTATATCTGAACCAAAAACTATGAGTCCTTTTTTATCTGATAGTAAAACTACTTATTTATGTGCAGAAATTACATATTCAAAAAATGATAAAATTGACAAGATTAACTTTAAAGATATTAAAAAAATAATCTCTGATGATCTAATTAAGGCAAAACTGGTAAAAAAAAATGAAATATTGAATTTTTCAGAAAACAAAGAAGATTTTGTATACCCAGTTCAATTTACAGATTATAAATACGAACTATCAAAAACAAAATTTTTTGTGACCAAATTTGATAGACTATATAGTCTTGGAACAGGTGGAGATTTTGAGTATTCTGATAGTCAAATTTTATTTCACAAATCGATGGACTTAGTTGATATAATTGATTCAAAAAACTTAATGCAAGATAATTTAAAAAAAAATAATATTTCAAATAAGCTAAATGAAAAAGTAAAACTAGGAAAAAAATATGTTGGAAATTCATTTCCAACTTATGTTATCGCTGAGGCTGGTTTAAATCATAATGGTAGTTTTGAACTAGGTAAAAAGTTAATAGATGAGGCCAAAAAAACTAATTGTGATGCAATTAAGTTTCAAACTTTTAAGGCCGATTCTAGAGTATCTAAAATTACAAAATCCGCTAAATATGCAGAAAAAGCTGATGGTTTACAAGAAACTATACATGAAATGTTTGAAAGACTCTCTTTGACTCATAATGAACAAAAAAAACTATTTCAGTATGCTAAAAAGAAAAAAATTGAAATTTTTTCTACACCATTTAACTTAGATGATGTTGATTTTTTAGAAAAACTTAGAGTAAATTTTTATAAAGTCGCCTCAGTAGATATTGTTAATTTGCCTTTAATAAAAAAAATCGGTTACACAGGGAAACCTTTAATATTGTCGACAGGAATGTCAAATTTAAGTATTGTTGAGGACGCGATTAATGCTTTCAAAGAAACAGGTAATAAAAATCTTATACTTCTTCATTGTTTATCATCATATCCAGCTAACGAAAATGAAGTAAATTTAAAAGCAATTAATACTTTGAAAAATAGTTTTAATATTCCAGTTGGCTTATCTGACCATTTTCCAGGTATTGAAGTTTCATTGATGTCTGTGGGCCTAGGTTGCAATATTATTGAAAGACATTTCACTTTAGATAAAACTTTTGAGGGTCCAGATCATATTCTTTCATCAGAGCCAAAAGAAATGGAAAAATTAGTTAGGTTCTGTCATGGATCAGAAAAAATATTGGGAACAGGAGAAAAAAAAATCCAACCAAGTGAATATTTTGTAATTAATACTCAAAGGAAAAGTATATATGCAAAAAGAAACATCAAAAAAGGTGAAAAATTAAATAAAAACAATATGATCATTAAAGGTCCAGGAGGGGGGCTATTGCCTAAATATTTTGAGCTAGCAATTAATAGAATTGCGAAAAAAAATATTTCAAAAGACACTCCGATTAAATGGGAAGATATTTAAAATTATAATTGACTATGAATTCATTAAAATTAAAAAATATTTTAGATTATAATAATAAAACATTAGTATTAACGGGATCTAGTGGACAATTAGGCGTATATATTTCTAATTTTTTTTTAAATTTAGGTTGCAAAGTTTATGGACTGGATAAAGTAAAAAAAAAATCTTTTTACAGTAAAAATTTTTTTTTCAAAAAGGTTGATATTTCAAATGAAAAACAAACATCAGAAGTTTTAAAATATATTAAAAAAAAAGAAAAAAAAATTGATATAATTATTAATGGAGCTGCATATAATCCCGTCACTCATTTTTCAAAAAGGAATAAAAAAGAGTTAACCTTAACATCTAACACAAATATAATTGGCACAATAAATTTAATAAAAGCATTTTATAAAATTCAAAAAAATAACTGTAAAATAATTAATATTGGATCTGTCTACGGAGTCAGAAGTCCTGATTTTAAAATTTATGGAAAAAAAGATAGAATTAGTTCTGAAATTTATGGTGGTTCAAAAGCTGCTATTATCCAAATAACAAAATATTTTGCAGTTTTTTTGTCGAAATATAACGTATCTGTAAATTGTATTTCACCAGGTGGTATTTTAAATAAAGTTAAGCAAAATAAAACATTTATTAAAAAATATTCAAACAAAGTTCCAATCAAAAGAATGGGAAAACCAGAGGATTTAAGTATGGCTTTATTATATTTTTCAAGTGAACTAACCAATTATACAACAGGGCAAAATTTAGTAATTGATGGTGGTTTTACAATTTGCTGATTAAAAAAATCTTATGCTAGACAAATTTAAAAATTTTTTAAATTCAGATCTAAGATGGAAACTAATTAAACTTACTAAATTTACAAAAATTAATTTTTATCCAAATTACCATCATAAAAAAGGTCTTAGAAGTTTTTATACAAGATTAATAGCAAATTTAATCTTTAGAGAAAAAATGAAAAAAATTAAAAAAAATATATTTAAAGAAATTTTTAAAGATCAAAAAAAATATGAAAAAGATAAAGTAAATTTTTTAATTTCTACACCAAGTTCAGGCAGTACTTATGTTAGACTTATGCTTCAAAGTTATTTTGAATTAATGCATAATATTGGTAATGGAATTCCAAAATATGACAATTTAAATAATTTCATGTTTTTTTCTGGATCACAATTGCAATCTCCAGATTTGTGGAATCAAATTACGGTAGAAAGAGGTCGAATTGATAACGCAAATTTTTTAAAGCATGAAGATTATGAAAAAGAGAAGTTTGTCATGAGTCGTTTTCCACTTGAGAGAATTGACTTATATAAGATCAAGCAAATTAGACCAGTTGTCTTATTTAGAGATCCGATAGATCAAATAATTTCATCTTACACAAGCCACACATATCATGCAAGAAAAGCAGATAGCTCAAAAGAGTTTTTTGTTAATTCAAAAATTTTGGACACAAGAATTAATAATTACGAAAAATATATCAATTATTGGAAAAATTTTTTTAATGACCATAAAAAAAATCAGGATTATTTAATTATCAATTATAATCAATTAGTAAATAACAGCAGTAAATCTTTTAAGGAAATTTTATTATTTTTTAATTATCAAATTAATGATGAATATATTGAAACGTGTGCAAAAATTCATTCAAAAGAAAATACAATTCAAAATTTAAAAAATGTTAAAATTTATAACAAAATTCGGTTCACTGATATTAAAGCAAAAGAAAATCAAAAAAAAATTATATTACCAATTTTAGAAGAAAAAATAAAAAAAACAAATATATTAGAAATTTATAACGATTTATTTAAATAAATTTAAAAAACTTTACTTTAAATGCATAACTCAAAAGCTCAAAATTTAATAAAACTTAAAAATAAAAAAATAAATGTACCAGAATTTTTATATTTTAAGGTTTCTAATTTTAAAAAAAATAAGAATCTTATTTTGAAAAAGATTAAAAAAAGATTCAAAGGTTTGGTTGCAGTAAGGTCCTCAGCGTCGGATGAAGACTCAAAAAAAAATTCTCTGGCCGGCTATTATAGTTCATTCTTAAATGTCCCTAGTGCTAATAAAAAAATGACAGAAGAAAAGATTAATCTTGTGATTGAGTCTTATAAAAAAGGTAAAGGAAAAAACAATGAAGTGTTAATTCAAAAAATGGTTAAAAATATAAAGATATCAGGCGTTCTACTTTCAAGAGATATCAATAATTATAATCCATGCTATGTTATTAATTATTTTAAAGGAGATGATACATCTGCCGTAACTTCTGGAAAAAAAAGGACGAAAAGTATTAAGTTTTTTGTTAATAAAAAATACAATCTTAAATATCCATTTAACAAATTAATTATAATTGTAGAGAAAATAAAAAAAATATTTAATTCAGATATAGATGTTGAATTTATAATTGATAATAAAAATAATATTCATATTGTTCAAGCAAGAAATCTATACATAAATAAAATAATTCGTAATAAAAATATCTATAATAATAAGTTTTTTCTTAGAATTTTCTCTGGTTTAGAAAAAAAAATTTTTAAATTAAAAAAAAAACATCACAATTTATTTGGAAATGATAATTTTTTCGGAGTAATGCCAGACTGGAATCCAGCTGAGATAATTGGAAAAAAACCTAAACCTTTAGCTTTATCGTTATACAAGGAATTAGTAACAGATCATATATGGTCTGAGAACAGAGCAAACTATGGTTTTTCAAATTTAAAACAATTTCACTTAATGACAACTTTTTATGGAACTCCATATATAGATGTTAGAATAGATTTTAATTCATGGTTGCCAGAAGATCTTGATAACACTATTAAAAAAAAATTAGTAAATTTTTATTTAAATAAATTTAAAAATAATAAAAATTATCACGACAAAATTGAAAAAGAGATAATATTTTCTTGTTATAGTTTTAATACAAAGGAGAGAATCAAAAATGAGTTAAAAAATATATTGTCTCTTAAAGAAAAAAAATTGCTAATCAAATCTCTTAAAAAGATAAATAAACTTGCTTACGAAAAAAAAATAATAGATTTAAACAAAATTGAAAAATTAAAAGATAAACAAAAAAAAGTAGAAAAAAGTAATTTATATTTTATTGATAAAATTTACTGGCATATAGAAGAATGTAAGGAATTTGGAACATTACCTTTTGCTGGTTTAGCGAGATGTGGATTTATTGCTATTGAATTATTAAATTCTATGGTTTCAAAAAAAATAATTTCAACTAGAGATAAAGATTTATTTTTAAGATCAATAAATAATATTTCCAGTTCTATAATTGAAGACTTTAAGAACTTTAGTAAAAAAATGTTTCTTAAAAAATACGGACATTTAAGACCAGATACATATGAGATAACATCTTTAAATTATTCACAGGCTTATACTAAATATTTTAAAAAAAATTCGAAAATTAAAAAAACAAATAAAAACTTTCATTTCAAAAAAGATCAAATAAAAAAAATTGAAAAGTATTTGAAAAGTATGAGTTTTTATGGTGGTCATAAAAACTTTATTAATTTTATAAAGGACTCAATTTGGGCAAGAGAATATTCAAAGTTTGTGTTTGCAAAAAGTATAGATTTAGTTTTTAAAAATTTAGAATTATTTGGTAAGAAACTAAATATTTCTAAAAAAAAATTATCTTACTTAGATATTAACGATATTTTAAATATATATTATAATCTCTCATCCGAAAATTTAGTTAAATCACTAAAAAATAAAATTAGAAATAATTTACAAGATTATAATGTGAATAAGATCATTCAACTGCCCGATGTTATAATAAATCCAAAAGATATATACTTACAAGATCTTCGTGACAATTCACCAAATTTTATAACAAATAACATTACTAAAGGCGAAATAAAAAAGATAAATGTTTCAGATAAAAAATTTGATTTAATAAATAAAATAGTATGCATTGAGAATGCCGATCCAGGTTTTGATTTTATTTTTAGTCATAAAATTAAAGGTTTAGTTACAAAATATGGAGGTTTTAATTCTCATATGTCTATAAGATGTTCAGAATTAAGCATACCTGCCGCTATTGGAGTTGGGGATGAAATATTTGAGAGTCTATCTAATAAAAATAGAATTGAATTAAATTGTGAAAATAAAAAATTAATTTTAATATGATTATAGGAATAATACCGGCTGTAAAAAAAAAATTTAAAAATCAACTAGAGTTATCAATTGAACCTAAACTTTTATCATTCATTAAAAGTTTACATCCAAAGTCTAAAATTAAAATACTATATGAAAAAAAAAAGGAGAAATTTGATTATTTAGTTATTTCTGGTGGTAATGATTTAATAAAACACAAATTAAATTTAAGAAATATTACTAGAAATAAATTAAACAATTTTCACCATAAGATAGCAAGCGCAAATAAAGTTCCAATTTTGGGAATTTGCCATGGAGCGCATTTTATAGCGAACAAACATGGTGCATTATTTAAAAAAAGCAAAAATCACGTTGGCTCTCATCAAATATCGTTTTTTAATGGAAAAAAAAAAATTATTCTATCACATCATAATTACGTAATTTCAAGATTATCATCTAATTTTAAAATATTAGCTTTAGCGAAAGATAAAACTATTGAATTTTTTAAACTTAAAAATAAAAAAATTTATGGTGTAATTTGGCACCCAGAAAGACAAAAAAAAATATCAAAATTTGAAAAGAATTTATTTAAAAGAATATGTATTTAGTTTATTTGGCTGCTGGTCGTGGAAGTAGATTGCCTA
Organism: uncultured Pelagibacteraceae bacterium; assembly: GCA_902551755.1. Classification (GTDB taxonomy): domain Bacteria; phylum Pseudomonadota; class Alphaproteobacteria; order Pelagibacterales; family Pelagibacteraceae; genus Pelagibacter. Next base: position 26,804 of record CACDEB010000001.1, on the reverse strand, counting down.
AAAATTATAGGAAAAAACCAAAATGTATGACAAAAATTAAAAATAAAACTATTTTTGAAAGGAACATAAATTTTTTTAAATTTTTTAAAAAAAAAATAATTGTTACTGGATACAAAAAACAAGTTTTAAAAAAATATATAAAAGAATTTAATTTTAAAGAAATTGTAAATAAAGATTATAAAAAAACAAATATGGTGCATAGTCTTCTGCTGGCAAAAAATCACATAAAAGATAAAACTGATATTGTTGTTTGTTATGGAGATATAATATTTGATATTAATATTCTTAAATTTTTTCAAAATAAAAATAAAAATCTTATGCCAGTAAATAAAAATTGGTTAAAATATTGGAAAAAGAGATTCAGATCTAACATGATTAAAAATGATGCTGAAGATATCACCATAAAAAAAGGTAAATTAATAAGTATTGGAGCAAGAATAGGAAAAAATTTTCCAAGTTACCAGTTTATGGGAATTTTTAAAATATCCTATAAAACTTTTAAGAAAATGGGTTCAATCTATTTAAAAAATAGCAATAAAAAAATCGATATGACAAGTTTTATAAATTTGTGTATTAAAAATAAAGAAATAAAATTTAAAACAAAAACATATTCAAAAATGTGGTATGAAATTGACAATTTAAAAGATATCAAAATTGCTGAGAAAGAAATTAGTAGATGGTAATTTGGATTATAGGTTTATCTTCGTCTGGAAAAAGTAAAATAGCAGGTTTAGTTTATAAAAAACTTAAAAAAAAAAAAACTAATACTGTATGGTTAGATGGTGATAAAGTACGAAAAATTTATAATGACAAATTAGGACATACTCTTAAAGATAGAGAAAAAAACGCGGAAAGAATTTCAAGACTTACAAAATATTTTTCTGATCAAAATATCAATGTTATAGCCTCTGTTCTATCAAACTTCCCTAAATGGCAGAATTGGAATAAAAAAAATATTAAAAATTATAAACAAGTTTATTTAAAGGTTTCATTGGAGAATCTTATTTTAAGAGATAAAAAAAATTTATATAAAAAGGCTTTAAAAAAAAAAAGAAAAAATGTTGTTGGTATTGACCTCAAATTTCATGAGCCACTTAACTCAGATTTAATAATTGACAATAATAAAAAGACAAAAAATTTTAATAAAATTGTGAAAAAAATTTTAAACTTATAAAATCAATATTATTTTGTGATAGTAAATATATTATTAATTTTTATAGCTATTGAACTTTTTCTTTTTTTTATTTTTGAGAATTTAAGAAAGATATTTCCTTGGTTGCTTACCTCGAAAAGTCTGTATCCTAAATTTAATGAAAAAAAATTTAAAAAGTTTAAAGAAAAAAGATATGATTCTTTTTTAGGTTGGGACCATAAAAAAAATTCAATAATATCTGATTTTATCAATAATAAAAAAATTTTTTATAAAATAAATAATTACGGACAAAGAAAAACACTAAGTTCAAAAAAAAAAAATCTCATTGCTACTTTTGGAGACTCATATGTTTTTTGTAGACAAATTAAAGATGAGTATACTTGGCAGGAAATAATTTCTAAAAACAATAAGTTTAGGATTTCAAACTATGGCGTAGGGAATTTCGGCTTTGATCAAAGTATTTTAAAATATAAAAGAACAGCTTTAGATAAAAATACGAAATTTGTTATACAAGGTTTTGTCCCAGAAACAATAAGCAGAATTCAGTCTATTTGGAAACACTTCCTTGAATTTGGAAATATTCATGGTTTTAAGCCTATGTTTATATTATCAAAAAAAAAATTAAAATTAATTAAAAATCCTCTAAATGATAAAATGAAAATTAACAAATTACATAAATTGATTAAAAAAATTAAAGTGACAGATCGATTTTACTCTGAAAAGTTTAAAAAAAATATTATTCAGTTCCCTTATTCTTATTACTTTTTTATTAATATTAGTTTTAATTTAAATTTATTAAAAAATTTTATATTTATTAATTTTATAAATTTATTTAAAAAAAAAAAGATCGAAATCAATGAAATTCTTTTTTCATTAGTTGTAAAAAAAAATTTACAAAATGCACATCTTTTATATAAAGAAAATTATTCAAAAGATTTAATTTCAAAACTGCTAGATAAGTTCATTTTCGAAGCAAAAAAAAGGGGGCACATACCAATTATTATAATTTTTCCTCAATTGATTGATTTAAAACTAAAAAATACAAATTTATATTACAGGAATTTTTTTAAATCTTTTGAAAAAAAGTTAAATATTATTGATTTAACTAGTGCATTTGAAAAAAAAAATTTAGAAAAAATGTTTATCAATGATAAGTATGGAGGTCATTTGTCTAAGTCTGGTAATAATTATGTTGCTAAAATAATAAACTTAAAAATTAATAGAATAATTAAAGAGCTTAATGCGAAAAACCTATAGATCAAAAAATAATTTTACTTATTGGAAAAAGAGATGGACCGATATAGATGTCGATCAACCAATGATTAATGAAAGCTATTACCCTTTAAAATATTCAAATATGCTAATCAATGATAAATCATATGTCATTTTAGAGGCAGGTTGCGGTGTTGGTAGAGTCTTAAGATATTATCATAATAGAAATTTTAAAATTATAGGTATTGATTTTATTGAAGAGGCTATACATAAACTCAAAGAAGTGGATAAAACTCTTGATGTTAGATTTGGAAATATTTTAAACCTGAATTTTAAAGATGATACTTTCGATATTGTTTTAGCATTTGGATTATTCCACAACTTTCACTCTGAAAATTTAATAAAATCAATTCGGGAAACTTATAGAGTTCTTAAAAAAGGTGGTAAATTATGTGCATCATTTAGAGCTGATAATATTCAGGAGTTTATAGTTGATTGGATTAGAAAAGATAAAAACGTAGAGTCAAAAGAATTTCACAAACTTAATCTTACAAAAAAGGAATTCATAAACTTATTACAAGATAACGGCTTTAAAATAGACGAAGTTTTTAGCGTTCAAAATATGCCCTTTCTTTATAAGTTTAAATTCTTCAGATCTTCAGACCATAAAATATTTAATGAAAACAAAGGAAGAGTAGAGGGTTATAAATTGTCTTATTTAGGAAATTTGATACAGAAATTTTTATTAAAATTTTTTCCAGACAGTTTTTGTAATATTTATGTAGCCATTGTGACTAAATAAGAATTTGTAAAAAAATTAAACTTTTTCCTCAAAATATTTTTCTAAATATTTATATTTTTTTAAAATATCTACCTTAGACCCATAATCGACCATTTTGCCTTTTTCAAGAATTAGTAATTTGTTACATATACTAAGTGTGTTTATTCTATGAGCAATTATTACAATTAAATCAATATTACATTTTATCAAGTTATTCATAACTTTTTTTTCACTTTCATAATCTAGTTCACTTGTCGGTTCATCAAGGACTAGCAGATTTGGATTGTTATATAATCCTCTCGCGATACCTATCCTTTGTTTTTGACCTCCAGATATTTCTATTCCATCTTCCCCAATATGTTTTTGATACAAATTTTTATCTAAATTATCTAAATCTGTTAAAGAAAGTATTTCATCAATCTTATCCTTATCAATTTTGTCATGATCGGAACCAAAGACAATGTTGTTATATAGAGTATCATCTAAAAGATTAATAGACTGAGGAACATAAGAATACTTGATAAGTTTTTTATTATTGTGTTTTAATTCAATATCATTAATTAGAATTCTTCCTAAATTTGGTTTCAATAGCCCAAGCAACAAATCTGCAAAAGTTGTTTTTCCTGATCCACTACGACCAATTACCCCTAGAATATCATTTTTTTTCAATTCTAAATTTAAATTTACTAATTCAAATTCAGAATTTTTCGTTTTATATTTGAATTCAACATTTTCAAATTTAACTTTATTTATGTTTTCATTTTGAATCTTTATTTGACTTTTTTCAACCAAACTCACTGTATCTTTTTGTTGAGAAAGATATGAGTTTATTATTTCTAAAGAATGAATATGAGTGGTAATATTATTTAAATTTATATTTATTGCCGCTACAGCTGGAAGTATCCTTATAATTGCTAAAGCCATAAAACTAAGCAATGGTATGAGATTATCAATAGGCAATGAAGAATTGATATATAAAAAAATTGCCAAACACAAAGCAGCTACCGCAAAAATTTCTAAGATTAATCGCGGAATACTAACAATTATATTCTGAACAAATGTTGTATCCATTACTTTTTTTTGAAAATAAAAAATTTTTGAAGTAACAAACTTTTCAAGTTTGCTGACTTTTATAAATTTAATATTATTAAAAGACTCGTATAATTTTTTAAGAAAATTCGATGAAAAGAAGGTTAAATTCTTACCAAGGGAATATAATCTCTTTTTAATTATAAAAAAAATTATACCTGAGAAAAATATGAAACTTATAAAAACGATACTGGAAATTTTCCAATTTAATACAAAAATACTTCCTCCGAGAAATAGTATCAGGAGAACATCTTTAATGATATTTAGGAAAGAGAAAAAAACACCAACAAACCTTATAGATTCCTCTCTAATATCATGAATAATTTTTGATTTTTTTTGAGATAAAAAATATTCATAACCCATTTCAATATTTTTTGAGAATATTTTCTTTGAGAGAAAATAAGAAAAATATTCCTTAAACTTATGAAAAAAATAAAGATAGATAAATACAATGCTGTTTTTTAAAATAAAAAATACAGTAATAGATATAAGGAAAAAGTAAGTTATCTCTTTTTCACTGTAACTCGATAAAAATGACAACATTTCAAATTTATCAATTTTAATGAGGAAACCATTTATATCTGAAAGAAATAGAATAAATGTTCCTAGAAAACCAATTCCTACCAATTCAACGAATGATATTAAGACTGATGATAAGGCTATAGAGGAAAAAAAGATTAAAACTTTTTTATCAAGTATTGATAAAGATTTTAAAAATATATTTTCTTTATTTGACATCTCTATAATTTATAAATTTTTTATTTTGTATAATATCTAATTAATATGTATATATGAATTTTGTTAATATTAAGATTTTATTAAGTTGATTATTTAATAATAGATATGATTATCGTAGAATTCTTTGGCCCCCCATGCAGTGGTAAAACTTCATGTGAAAATTATTTACTTAAAAAAAATAAAAATTTTATTTCATCCAATATTCTCATACCCAAATACAGTAAAAATTTTATTAAATTAACTACTTTAGGTAAAGCATCATTAAAATATATGCAATTTGTTAAATTTTTAAAAAAAATTAATACATCATCTAAAGCACAAACAATGATTTCAAGAAAAAAAAATAAAATTACTTCATCTTCACTTAAAGGAAATAAATATTCAAATTTCATGCTTAAAAATTATAGAAAAATATGTAAAGATCTTTATAAATTGTATAGTAAAAAAAATTATGAATTAAACAAATTTTACTTAAAAAATTTAAATAAAATAAGTGATAAAAAACTAAAATTAAATTACCAAAACTGGTTTGAGGAAACTACTGCCAAATATTATATAGCTAAAAATTTGAAAGATAAAAAAAAAGTTGTTATCTTTGATGAGGGATTATTACAACGATCATATTTCATATGTTATCAGAAAAATAATTTTCGTAGTAAATTAAACTATTATCTTCAACTTGTTGATAAACCTGATTATGCTGTTCATGTGGACGAAAATGTAAAGACATTACATAACAGATCAAAAACAAGAAAATATCAAAAAAAAAATATTTTTGTGTACAAAAATTTAAATCAAATTAAAAAATATAAAGTTTATTTTAAATACCTGCAGAGCAAACTGAAACGAATTTAAACTATTGAAAAATTTCTTTTTTTACTATATTGTTCAAAAATTGAACAAAAAAAATAAATCAAAAATAGATGATTGATAGTAATAATTCATTAGTTTTAGGTTCCCGCCATGGATGTAACTTGCCAGATTTAAAAGTTAAAGAAGTATTTTCGTCTAACGCCTCAGCAATTAAAGCTGATATTTACAAAAAAAAATATTCTAATGTTCCACTTACGTGCTGCACTACTTTTAAAGAATTTACTAGAAATGATATAGTGAGACAAGCAATACTCAATTCTTCTCCGAATAAAATTGTAGTAAGAGGCGGTGAAATTGAAGAACTTAAACAATTAAGAGATTGTAAAATTAAATTTTTTTCCGGTCATGAACAACGTAAATTTCAAAGTAGATTTTATAAACTAAATAAGATTTCCTTATTATTGGGTGAAATGCATTATCGAAAGACTTTTAAAAATACTTTACGTTATTTTTACGATAAATTAACTAATAACAGTTTTTTGGGAGCATCTACGGGACTTTTTTCTATATTACTTGCTTTAAATGAAAATGAAAATTCAGACATAATTATTTCAGGGATCGGTTTAGATGGAGGTCCACAATTCTATAAAAGTGAGAGAGAGGTTGATCAAGATAATTCTCCTAGAGCAGGTGTTGATAAGTATTTAATTTATGCATTAAAAAACAAATTTAAAAAAAGAATAATCACTTTAGATGAAAAAATGGCAAAAGACGCAGATATTCGTCTATGGAAAGGCAAAATTATCGCATGATTTTTTTTGTAAAGTATTATAATGGTCGAAAAATTTTATGTTAAAAAAAGATTCCTATAAAAAATTAAGTAACTTTAAAGTACTTTTGATTTATCCAAATATTCAAATGTGTGAAATGATGCCTTATTCAATTGGTCTTTTAACAGGGATCTTAAGAAGAGAAGGTTTTACAGTCGATCTATTCGATACTACTTTTTATGTTGATCAAGTGAATGCTCAGTATGAAGCATATCATGATTACGTTCAAGAGTTTAATTGGAAGGAAAAGGGTGCAGTTCATAAAACTGATTTGATAAAAGACTTCCATAAAAAAATTGAGGATTTCAATCCTGATTTAATGGCAATTTCTGTAGTTGAAAATACTTACTCTACTGCAAAACAAATGATTAAATCTTTACCTGAGAGAATGAAAAAAATCCCAATTATGTGGGGAGGCGTCTTTGCAACTTTTGCTCCTCATTTAATTTTAAGAGATAATATTGGAGATTATATTTGCAGAGGAGAGGGTGATGATGCGATTGTTGAATTATGTAAAAGTCTAGCAATGGAGGAAAAACCAGAAAAAGTAAGAAATTTTTGGATAAGAAAAAATGGAAATGTAATCAAAAATACTATGGGACCTTTAGCAGATTTAGAAAACGCGCCATTGCCTGATTATAGTTTATTCGATGATCATGCAATTTATAGAGCCATGCAAGGAAAAATAAGAAGAACTATTGGTCTAGAAACACAAAGAGGTTGTACGTACACATGTGCATATTGTAATTCACCGTCTCAAGTATCTCTTCATAAAGAAGAAGTTGGAAAAATGTTTGCAAGAAAAAAATCAATACCTAGAGTTAGAAAAGAACTAGAGTTTCTTCATAAAAAATTTAACTTAGAATTAATATATTTTTTAGATGATACATTTTTGGCGCTCTCTGAAAAAAGATTTGATGAACTATATGAGATGTATTGTGATTTTAAAATTCCTTTTTGGATGAATACAAGATGCGAAACTATGACTGAGAGAAGAGCACAAAAATTAGAGGAAATGAATATGTTACGTATGAGCTTTGGTATAGAGCATGGAAATGAGGGATACAGGAAAAATATTTTGAAAAGATCTTTGACAAACGAAAGAATGATTAACGCTTTTAAAATGACATCTGGAAAAAAATATATTACTAACGGAAATTGTATTATAGGTATGCCAGAGGAAGATAGAAAATTAGTTTTTGACTCTATTGAGTTTACAAGACTTTTACCTCAGGATGTAGAGAAAACTGGCGCCTTTATTTTTGCTCCATATCACGGCACACCTTTAAGAGATTTGGCAGTTCAAAAAGGTTATATTAAAGATCCGGACTCTATATGTGATATTACTAGACCTGAGGATAGCATGCTTGATCAACCCCAATTACCTAAAAATGAACTTATTGGATTAGCAAGAACTTTTGGTTTGTATCAAACTTTACCAAAGTCAAAATGGAAATATATTGAGCAAGCAGAAGGTGATACACCAGAGGCAATTAACTTAAGAGAGCAACTTAGAAAAGATTATCAGTCTCAAGAAGGCAAAACCTTAGCAGTTCCAGACACTATTGATGCGTAAGTAATAAATTAGCTTACATATTAAGCTATAAAAGTGTTGATTGATATCAATTATAAATTATAATGTTCAATTATTGAACATATATAAATATCTTAATAATTTAAACTAAATAAAATGGTAGTAAAACAAAATTATAGAATTTTAATTACATGGCGAAATGTCATTAAAAATATTGATAAATACAAACATATCTTCAATAACAAAAAAATAAAATTTGACTTAATTCAAGAAAGACAAAATGTGAAAGAAAAAACACTTTTAAAAATTATTCATAAATATGATGGGATATTATGTGGTGATGACGAAATAACTAAGAAAGTAATTGATAAGGCAAAAAAACTAAAAGTTATTTCTAAATGGGGCGCTGGCATGGACTCAATAGAGGTTGAATATGCAAAAGAAAATAAAATTAAAGTTTTTAACTCACCTAATGCATTTCCTGAGAGTGTATCAGTTTATGCAATTGGATTGATAATTGCATTATCACGTAAATTACTTGAATCTGATAGGTCAATGCGAAATGGTAAATGGGAAAAATTCCAAGGATCTCAACTTGCTGAAAAAAAGTTGGGAATTGTAGGCTACGGTAGAATTGGAAGAAGGATTGCTTACTTAGCTAAAGGATTTAGTTTTGACATTTTTGTCAACGATATTAATACAAGTTTAAAAAAAAATATTAAAAAGTCTGGTTTTAAATTTCTTACTAAGAAAAATCTTTTTAAAAAAGTTGATTTTTTATGTTTAGCAGTTGACCTTAATAAAAAAAGTTTTCACATGATTGGAAAAAAGGAATTTAATTTAATGAAAAAAAACTTAATCCTTATTAATATCTCTCGTGGTCCTGTTGTAGATCAAGTATCCCTAATAAAGGCACTAAAAGAAAAAAAAATTGCAGGGGCAGGCTTAGATGTATTTGAATATGAGCCTTTAGGAATAAAAAATCAACTAAGAAAAATGAATAATTGTATTGTAAGTGCTCATAATGCCTTTAATACTCATGAGGCATCAATACAAACTAATAATTCATCTATTAAAAATTTATTTACAGGTCTTAAAATTTAAAATGTTTAATCGTTATTTACAAAAAATATCAAGAGTCTCTAATTATTCTATTAATAGAGAGTCATATTTAAGAATGGATGCAAACGAGAGAATAATTCCTTTTAAAAAAGATCAACTTAATAAATTAAAAACATTTATATCTAGCAGTTTGCTGCAATCATATCCTTCTACAAAAAAAAATCTGCTAAGTTTAATAGAGAAAAAGGAAAATATTAAAAAAGATTATATTAATCTTATTCCAGGAGCAGATGCTGGGATAAAATATATATTTGATATTTATTCAGGACAAAAAGGAGAATTAATCTCTATTTATCCGACTTACGGAATGGTAGAGGTTTATTGTAAAACTCATAAATTTAAAATTAAAAAGGTTTATGAAAATAAAATCGAAGATTTAATATATAGAAAAATTATTAATAAAAAAACTTTATTTATTTATTTAGCAAACCCCAATAGTCCTAGTGGAAAATTATTAGATAAAAACATAATTTTACAAATACTCAAAATTGCCAATATGAACAACAAAGTTGTTGTAATTGATGAAGCATATATTGAATTCTCAAACCAAAAGAGCTTTGTAAAAATGGTAAAGAGATTCAAAAATTTAATTATATTAAAAACTTTTTCAAAAAGTATTGGGCTAGCAGGATTAAGGATTGGTTATATGATTTCTAATCCAAAAATCATTAATGCTATTAATTCTATAAGACCACCACATGATATTTCATATTTTTCAGTAAAAACTGCTGAATTTTTCTTAAAAGAAAAGAAAATATGGGCTAGTTATTTGAGGGAAATTAAGAAAAGTAAAAGATTAGTTAACAAGCAGTGTGAAAAAAGAAATCTAAGGTTTGCCAATACTGAAGCAAACTTTTTTCATATTTTTTTTGATAAAAAGAAAATTTTATATTTATTAAAATCTTTTAAAAAGAAAAAAATCTTAGTTGCTTCAAGACATCTTGGTAATTTTAAAGCTTATCCCAACTCTCTTAGAATAACATATGGCTCTACAAGACAAATGACACTTTTTTTTAATACTTTAGACAAAATTTTAATGAAAGGAGACTTGAGATGATAAGAAAAACTTTATTTTTGATCCTACTTTGTACTTCGTCTTTAAACGCGGAGTCATTATCTAAGTGTGATTGGGATAATAGAGAGGGAATTCCATGTTTAACAATATCAAAAACTCCAAATACATCTTATTTAAATGGTAATTCAATTAATAAAAAAACTTTTACTAAAAAAATGATTGTAGATTCTGGAGCTAAATCGACGATAGATTTAATTAAATATGTTACAGGAATTGATTATTATCAAAATGGTCCGACTGGACAAATGGGAGCAATTTTTATAAGAGGCTCAGAGTCAAATCACACTCTCGTACTTTTAAATGGAATTCCCATTAATGATCAATCTGCCACAAATGGTATTCATGACTTTGGTCAAGATTTTTTACAAACAGTGCAACAAGTGGAAGTTTTTAAAGGATCAAATGGTGCACATTTTGGTCCTGATGCAATTGGGGGAGCGGTAAACTTTATAACAGATATCGATTATGAAAATAGTTATTCTGTAAGTGGTTTTAATGCTAATAATAATTCTATTGACGGCAATATTACTAAAATTACTGATAATGGTTGGCACATAAATGTCAAAGGTGCTATTAATCAAAGTGTAACAGATAGTGCGATAGCAAAAGGGGTTGAGTCGGATGGAAGTAAAAATCATCAACTTAATCTAAATGCAAATAAATGGTTTAGTGAAAAACTGAAATTTAAATCAGTAATATATAGTAGAAACACAAAATCTGATTACGATAAATCAAAATCTGTAGAGGAGAGTGTAACTTCTGAAAACAATATGTATGCGATACAAGCAGGTTTAGAAAATAAAAATAAATTTTCATTCAATTCATTAAATTTTCATTATCATAATTATGATAGAGACTACAGGGAAACTGGAAAAACGGACACCTATAATAGCGAGTCTTTAGTTGCAAAGTTTGAGAGTGAAAGAAAAATTTCTAACGGATTATCATTTGGATACGGTAGTGAGTATAAATATGATTGGGGTAACTTTTCTACCACAACCTTTACATCACAAACAAAAGGTCATGTTAATAATTTTGGATTATACGGAAATGTAGGATATTCGTTAAATGAAAATCAATTATTTTCTGCACATGTTAGAAATGATGATCATAAACAAACTGGTGGCAATCAAACATATAAATATAGTTTTATACAGAAACTTGCTGACGCAAAAATAAGATTAACACATTCAACAGGTCTTAAAAACCCAAGTCTTTATGAATTATATGGATCCTCAAGCTTTGGTCATTCAGGAAATACAGGTATTAATCCGGAAAAAAGTGAGACAAATGAAATTTTTGGAGAATATAAATTTTCAGAAAATCTAGTTTTTAATTCAACTGCTTACAGAACAACAATTAAAGACAGAATTAAAACTAATTCAAGTTGGACAGCGTATGAAAACAAAACTTCTGATACAACCCAGGAAGGACTAGAAAATGAATTCAACTATAAATTTTTAAATCAAAAAATTTCTTTAGTATCTCATTTTGCTAAAAGCAGAACCGAAACTAATGGACCTAATTCAAGACGGCCAGACTTATCTTATGGACTTGATTATTCAGGAAATTTAAATTTACCAGATTTAGGATTATTTGAACTTGGTTTAAACTATAGATATATCGGTGATCATTTGGATTGGACAGGTTCAAAAAATGAATTTGTTAAAAGTGTGGATCTCATTAATGCAAATATAAGTAAAAAATTTTATGGATTAAATTTTTCACTAAATGTTTCAAACTTGCTTAACGAAAGATATGAAAAACCTGCAACTTATAGTCAAGATGGAAGACAGTTTAACATTAACATTAGAAGAAATTATTAATTATCATGATTAAATCACCTTGTAAAAAAATTTGTAAAATCGATATCAGTAATGGTTTGTGCATAGGTTGCAATAGAAATATCAATGAAATCAAAAATTGGATAAAACTTGATGATAATCAAAAAGAAAGAATAATCGAAAAATTAAATTCAAGGGAACAAAAAAAAATTAATGAAATTGGAAAATGATAAAGAAAATTACATACTTAATTTACTTAATAATAATTTTTTTTGACAAAATGCTAAATAAACTTTTAAAAAAACATTTCAGACATTATTTGTATGATTACCTAAGAAGATCTTCTTACGAAAAAATTAATCTAAATGGAGAAATGTTAAAATTATTTACTCCATCTCAAATTACAAAATCAAGAGCCAATAAGTTTTTTACAAAAGAACCAGGAACTTTAAAATGGATTGATAGTTTTAGTAGATTTGGCAATTTAGATAATTTTATATTTTGGGATATAGGCGCTAATGTGGGTCTTTTTTCAATTTATGCCTCAACAAAACATAAAAATTTAAAAGTTTTTTCATTTGAACCTTCAACAAGCAATTTAGTAATATTGAGTAGAAATATAAGTATTAATAAATTAAGTGAAAAAGTTATTATAAATCAATTAGCTTTGACTGATAAAGATAATCAGTTTTTAAGACTGAAAGAAGGACACTTTGAAGAGGGAGGAGCATTAAATACTTTCGGTGAAGAATATGATTATGAGGGTAAAAATTTTGATGAAGAAAATAAATATAAGATTTATGGAACTTCAATAAATTACCTCATCGAGAAAAAAATTCTTGATATTCCAAATTTTATTAAAATTGATGTTGATGGTATTGAGCACTTAATTTTGAAAGGTGCTAATAGATACCTACAGGAGGAGAAGATAAAAAGTATTCAAGTAGAACTAAATGAAGGTTTTGAAGAACAATATATTATTGCGGATAGGATATTGAAAGATGCAAAATTTATTTTAAAGTCAAAAGTTTTAGCAAGTAGCAGTGGAGCAAAATCTAAGAGATTTTCTCAAATGTTGAATTGTATATATGAAAGAGAATAAACATGAATAAAGAAAATGAACCAGATCAATTTAATGTTTTGAGAAAAATAAGCTCAGACCCAAAAATTACTCAAAGAGAATTATCTAAAGAGCTGGCTTTAAGTCTTGGAAAAATAAACTACTGCCTCAAAGCTCTAAAGAAAAAAGGTTTAATTAAAATTCGAAATTTTAGAAAAAATGAAAATAGATTTAATCCTGTCTCTAAATATAATTACTTTTATATATTAACTCCCAAAGGGATTAAAACAAAAACTAAATTGACTATAAATTTCATGAAAAAAAAAATGAAAGAATATGAAGAGCTAAAGAAAGAACTTAAATAATTATACAATTAATAATTTTTAAATGAGAAAAAAAATTTCAAAAAAATTAAATAAAGTAATAGTATTTGGTGGTTCTGGTTTTTTAGGCAGTCATATTTGTGATCAATTAACTGATCTTAACTACGATGTGACAATATTTGACAAAAAAAAATCAAAATATCTAAAAAGGAAACAAAAAATTTTTATTGGAGACATCTCCAATTACACTCAAGTTAAAAGAGCAATTAAAAATATGAATTATATTTTACATTTTGCTGCAGTGTCAGATATCGAGGAGTCTAACTTGGATCCAATAAAAACTATTAAATATAACATACTAGGGACTGCAAATATTTTAGAAGCCATGAGAAAAAATAATAAAATAAAAAAGATCATCTATGCAAGTAGTATTTATGCAAGAAGCAAGGAAGGTGGTTTCTACAGTACTTCAAAAAGATCATCAGAGTCTTTAATTGAAAATTATAGTGAGAAATTTAATATTAGTTTTTCAATCTTAAGATTTGGATCGTTATACGGCATTAGAGCAAATTTTTTTAATCCAATCAATAACTTTATAAAACAGGCAATCAAATTTAAAAAGATTGTGAGGATAGGAGATGGTTCAGATATTAGAAATTACATAAACGTTAAAGATGCTGCAAAAATTTGTATTAAAATTTTAGAGTCAAAAAAAAAAAATAAACACTATAATATTTTGGGTAACAAAAGAATGATGGTAAAAAAAATAATAGGAATTATTGCAAAAAAAACTAAAACTAAGAATATTATTTTTAAAAAACAGAAAAAAGAACTGCTACATTATAAAGTTAATCCATTTACTTATAAAGTTTATGATGGAATTTTTGTTAAAAAAAAAAATGAGATAAACTTAGATGATGGGATACAAGAAATGATAAATTACCTAAAAAAATAATATGATTTATGCATTAATGATAGGAAGGGCTGGAAGTCAGGGTTTTCCAAATAAGAATATTAAATTTCTATTAAATAGAAGAATTTGTGAGTATCCATTGATCGCAGCTAAAAATTCTAAATATATAAACAAAATTTTTGTTTCTACCGATTGTCCAATTATTAAAAAAATTTCAAAAAAATATGGAGCTCAGTTGATAAATAGACCAAAAAGTTTAGCAAATAATAAAGCTTTAGGAGATCATGTTTTTGAACATGGATATAAGGAAATAAAAAGAATACTTAATAAAAAGAAAAATGAAATAAAATTTTTAGTTTTACTGTTTGCTAATGCACCGACAATAAATAGCGAAATGATTGATAGGGGTATAAAGATTTTAAAAAAAAATAAAAAATTTGACTCTGCTGTTTCCACTTCTGTTTATAATATGTGGAGCCCATTAAGAGCAAGAAAACTTGGTAAAGATGGAACTTTAAGACCATTTGTTCCATTTAATGTTTTTGGTAATCCAAAAACATTAAATTGCGATAGAGACTCGCAAGGAGATGTGTATTATGCAGATATGTCAGTTTCTGTCGTTCGACCAAATTGTCTAGAAAATCTCGCAAAGGGACTTTTACCACAAAAATGGATGGGAAAAAAAATAGCTCCAATAAAATCTGAGTCTGGACTAGATATTGATTTTGAATGGCAAATACCTATTGTAGAATACTGGTTAAAAAAAAAAGGATTTAAAAATAAAAATGTTAAAAGAAAAAAATCTTCAAAATAAAATTTATAAAAAACATAATAGTTTTTACTCTTTCAATAAAAATGAAAAGAAAAATGAAAAATTAATTATTGAAAAAATTTTACAGGAAAGAGAAAATTTAAATAATTTTAATTCACTTTCTGACTCTCACAAATCTTTATTAGATACTGCAATTAAAGATCTTTTAAATCCAAATCAGGATCGACATGATATTTTTAAATTTTCAGACAACGTAATTTCTGAAATAGAAAATGTTGATGATAATAAATTATTAAACTATTTAGTTCACAGATATAGATATGAAATTTTTCCAAAGAAAAAAATTATAGATGATTTCCCTCCATGTTTACAAATAGAACCTTCCTCAATGTGTAATTATAGGTGTGTATTTTGTTTTGAAACAGATAAAACATTTACAACTAAAAAGAACGGATTTATGGGAACAATGGAATTGGATTTATTTAAAAAAATTATAGATGATGCTGAGGGAAAAGTTGAATTTATCTCTTTGGCCTCTAGGGGGGAACCCTTAATTGCCAAAAGTATAACAGAAATGCTAAATTACACTAAAAATAAATTTCTCAATTTGAAGGTTAATACTAATGCTTCTCTTTTAGATGAAAAAAAATGTCATGCAATTTTACAAGGAAGTGTTCAAACTATAGTTTTTTCAGCAGATGCAGCAGATAAAGATTTATATAAAAAGATAAGAATAAATGGAGATTTAAATAAAGTTTTAAAAAATATAGAGTTATTTCAAAACATTAGACTTAAATATTACCCTAAGCAAAAAATCATATCGAGAGTTTCAGGAGTAAAATTTTCAAAAGAACAAAATTTCGAGTCCATGAAGAGCTTATGGAGTGAATTAGTGGATCAAGTAGCTTTTGTAGAATATAATCCATGGGAAAATACATATTTGAGACCTTCAAATGATGTTACTGAACCATGCTCAGATTTATGGAGAAGAATGTTTATTTGGTGGGATGGCAAAACAAATCCATGTGATACTGATTATAAGTCTTATTTATCTGTTGGGGAATATTCAAATACAAATATTTCTAGTTTATGGAATTCAGACAAATATAAAAAGTTAAGGGAAAGTCATTTAAATAATAATAGAAAATCATTTAATCCATGTAATTCATGTACCTTGATATAAATAAATTTGTTAGAAAAGAATGGAGTAAAGTAAAAATATGAATTATCTAAAAATATTTTTCGGTATTTTATTGGTTTTATCTGCAACGAGATTTATTCCTCATCCACCGAATTTCACTAGTCTAATCGCTTTAAGTTTTTACATTCCAGTTATTTTTGGTACTAGATTTATACCAGCTGTTATTTTAAGTTTTGCATTAACAGATATCTTTTTCGGTGTACATAGTTTAACTTTTTTTACTTGGGGAAGTGTTTTTTTTATTGGTTTAATTTCAAAATACTTTTTTTTAAATATATCCAGAAGACTGTCTGGTGCATTTTTTGGAGCATGTGTCTTTTATTTATTAACCAATTTTGGTGTTTGGATACTAAGTGATTTTTATGAATTTTCATTCAGCGGTTTAATTAAATGTTATACTTTAGCTCTACCGTTTTTTTATAATTCAATTGCATCAACATTTGTCTTTTCGTTAATATTTGAAGGCTTAATCAAATTAAATAAAATTTACAAAAATTATCATAAACAATTAACATCTTAAGTTTAAACTGTCTGATTAATGAAAATATTACATATTGTTGGAGGCTCTCCTAATAGTGGAGCTTATAAAGGAGCTGAAATTTTACATAATGCTCTAATTGAACTCGGTGTAAAATCTAAATTTTTAAATGATTCCACCTATATTAAAAATGAAAATCATATAATCTTTTTAAAAAGAAATTTTTTTCAAAATATTTTATATAAAATAAACGTTAATATAGAAAAAATACTGAAAACAATTTTTCTTCATAGCCCACGTTCAACCTTTTCATTATGTTTATTGGGGGACGATATTACAAAATTTGAGGAATATAAATATGCCGACATAATACATATTCACTGGCTGGGTGAAGGATTTGTAAGTCTAAAATCACTATCTAAAATAAACAAACCAGTGGTTTGGACAATGCGAGATATGTGGCCATTTACTGGAGGATCACATTATATTATGGACTTTGAGCAATATGAAAAAAGTTTTTTATCTAAATTAATTAAAGATTATAAAAAAAAAATTTTTAAAAAAAATTTTCATTTTGTAGCAATAAGTAATTGGCTTAAGAACAAAGCATCTGAAAATAATGTACTCAAAGATCACAAGATAGATAGAATTTATAATAATATTGATTTAGAAAAATTTAAACAAATTTCGAAAAATCAAGCTTCCTCTGTATTAAATATAAATACAAAAAAAAAAATAATTTTATTTGGAGCAAATAATCCTCAAAGTAAGAGAAAAGGATGGGATATATTTTTGGAAACTTTAAATTTAATTGATAAATCCAAGTATTTTATATTAATTTTTGGAAATTTTTGGTCTCAAAAAAAGCTAGATGCAATTGGTATAGAATATAAGAGCATGGGCTTTGTTAATGACTATAAAAAACTAAATTTAGTTTATTCAATTTCTGATATTTATGTCTCTGCTTCAATTCAAGAAGCATTTGGAAAAACCTGGGCAGAATCAATGGCTTGTAAAACTCCAGTTGTATGTTTTAAAAATACAGCCAGTGCAGAAATAATTGATCATAAAAAAAATGGATATATAGTTGATGATTTAGATGCTCAAAAGCTAAAAGAGGGAATTGATTGGGTTTCCGAAAATATAAGAAGTGAAAATTCTGACAATTATGAAATAAGAAAAAAAATTCTTAATTTTGATCCAAAAAATATTGCTAACAAATATATCAATCTATATTCTGAAATTATAAGAGAAACTTCTAAATGATTTTTGAATAGATTTCTTTATATAATTTTCCAATTTTTTCATTAGAAAATTTTTCTTTTAAAGAATTAAGATTTAATTTCATTTTTTCTTGGCTTATATTTTCTAAGCACCATTCTATACCTGCATTAAAATCATGTATATCTGACTCTTTTGCTATATATCCATTTTTTTTATGATCAATTATTTCAGATATTCCGTTATTAGAAAAACACACAGTTGGTAAGCAGCAACTAGACGCTTCTAGCACAGTTTGACCAAACGACTCTTGAATACTTGGTGCTAAAAACAGATCTGAAGCAGAGTATAAAGTTTTTAAATCTATGGAATTTTGACTTATCTCATCTAAAAAAATTTTATCGATATCTTTTATTTCTTTTAGATAATTCCCATTCCTTCCGAATATGATCAATATTTTGTTTTTTTTATCTAAATTATTTAATATTTTTTCTAGTAATAAATATCCTTTTCTTTCTAGATCTATTCTTTCTGAGCCTATAAGTATTATTTTTTTATTTTCTGGTAAATTCAAAATTTCTCTACACTTTTTTTTTTCTATTGGTTTCCAAAAACTAAAATCTAATGGGAGAGGAATTTTGTATAAGTCTTTATCCTTTAATAGAACACTTTTTTTTGCATTATTAAATTGCCAATCACTAGTAGTTATAATTTTAAGATTGCTTGGATAAAATTTTTTTTTTAAATTCCAACAGTATTTTTCCAAATCATATCCTTTTGAATCTTTAGGTTTATTGTTTTTATTATAACCTTCAGCAAATCTTAGACTTTTAGTATAGTGTTCTGAGCCTGTGTAAGCCCACATATCATGCAAGGTCCACACAATAGGTTTATTAATTTTTTTCAAATCTTTAATTGGAATTAAATTCCCACCTATCCAATGAAGATTAACTATATCACATTGTATTTTATTAATTTTTTTTACAAAGTTATTTGGTATTAAATTGTAAGAATTAGAGTCATATCTTTTTTTATTTTCTAAATTATTAAGTTTTCGATTAATCGAAGATAATATTTTCCATTTTATCTCCTCAATAGTGGAATTTGGGCCAATAACATTGTTATTATTTGAATATTTTTCTGCTGCAATTACTTTAGGATTTATATCTAATTCTTGCTGAGCTTTACAAATTCTTTCTAATGCTATGGCGGCCCCTCCTTTGTTGTCAGAATAATTTATATGAAGGACTTTAATAGACATTATATATTAAATATTTTTTTAAATAAGAAAAATGGTAAATATAAAAAATATTTAATTTTTTTATATCTAATTTTATTATCGATTTCTTTTGATATTTCTTTCAAAAAATCATCTTTATTTGAAAATTGATTTATCATATGTCTTGCCTCAAATAGTTTATCATTTTTTATTAAGTAAAAAATCTTAAGTAAAATAAGTCTTAAATTTGAATTTTTATTAAAAAATATTATATTAGAATATACTTTTGAAGGGTTATTCATATTAAATAAAATTTTTTTTTCAAATTTAGTTATATTTTTATTGCTTAATTTAAAGTTGTATCCAAATTTCATATCACCAAATTCAAACTTTTTTGATAAGTATTCAAACACATCTGAAATTTTATCCTCTTTTTTATAAAAATTAAAAAAACCTGGCTCTATATCTATAATAGATAAGTTATTCTTAATTTTATTTTTTAAACTTTTAATTATTTTTAAGTCCATTCCCTGAACGTCAATTACTAACCAATCTAGATAGTCAATTTTATTTTTTTTTAAAAAACTATTAATTGACACAACTTTAGTACTTATTTTTTGTTTTACCTTAAATCTGTGTGAAAAGTACCAATTCTTGAGTTCTTTCTCGTTTGGCTCAAGAAGGCTAGAACAGTCAGGATCTTTTGTGATGAAAAATTTAGATTTACCGTTTTTATAAGAAATAATTGATTTATCATTAATTAACTTTTTAAAGCCCCCTTTATTTGTCTGGTTAGATTTATTTCCATCTATAGAAATTAGTATAGAATCTTTTGAAATATCTAACCAATCTTTGAAATCAGATCCTGCTGATCCTATATGCATTAAAATTAAAGGTTTTTTTTTAAAAACTCTATGTTCAGAAATTTTTTTGGAAATATTCAATTTAACTTTTTTAATTTTTGTAATTTTTAAACTTTAGGATATATATATATATTAAATGATTAAAAACATTAAACAAATTTTATCAAAATTTAAATCTTCCAAAATTTGGTACTATTTTTTACTATTTTTTTTTATACCAGTTTATAATTTTTTCTGGGAGTTTATATTCAATTTTCAGGGAAAACTTTATTATTATTTATGGAAATTAAAAAAAAAGGATTCATTTGACTTAAAAAAAAATGATAAACTGATTGTTGAAAACGATCCAAGCTTTAAAAAAATAGCTTATGATCTTAAAAATCATATAAATGAAGATTTTCAAAAAAAAGAAATTCATAGATTTAATCAAAATTTAAATTTAAGAGGTAAAGTAAACAAATTTGAAGATTATAGAATTGATATTTTTCAAATTCTTCCAACAAATCTTAAACAACAAATAATCGATTTTGCTCTCAATGAGAGAAATATATCAACTGCTGCAAATCACTTAAAAGTTTTTCCTGTAATTGGTAAAATATATTTATTTTTGAATTTTCCAGTAGAAGAAAAGAAAGAGAGAGGTGCTATGCTGTGGCATAAAGATGATTTTGGATATAAAAGTTTAGATCTGTTCCTAGCCATAAATGATATCGATAATCAAAATGGGCCATTATATTTTCTAAAAAAAAAAGAACCATTAGGAGTTTTTTGTAAATTAACAAATGTAATTAAAAATGCTTTACCAGGAGAAAGAAACAAAATTAGTATTAAAAATTTTTCAGAAATATTCTCTGATGAGAATATTGATGCCTTGAGAGGACCAGCTGGAAATGCAATTTTTGTTGATAGTTTTACTACTTATCACAGGGGAGGATATTGTTTTTCTAAAAATAGAATTATGTTAAGAATTTGTTATCAAACTCCAGATAGTATAGATGTACAACACAAAATAAGTGAAAATAGTTTTTATTTTTTTGAGGATATAAAGAAAAAAAATATAAAAAATATTTTTCATAAGTATTTATTTTTCAAAAAACTAAATTTTTTTTGGAAATTATTAAGACTTCCAGACAACTTAATGAGATTATATAGATTACTTCATTATAAAATTTAATTTATTCTAACAAATCAAAAAATCTAGTAGTAACTATTTTATTACCAAAATAATTTGCACCATCATAGGACCAATGATCTTTATCAGAATATAATAATATATTATTTGATAACACAATACACTTGGGGTCACAATTAAGTAATGATTTATCATAAAAGTTAACCCTATTTTCTTTTGCTGCTAACTTGATTTTTTTATTAATGTACGAAATTTCATAATTAAAATTTTGAGCATAATCATTTATCTTATTCCCCCTTTTGAAATAGAGGGTAGGAACATCATAAAATTTTTGGCCATTACTTACGATTATAATATTAGTATTAAATTTTTTAAAAAATTTTATTAATTTTGTAAAATCAGTATCGAGCGGCCATCTTGATCCTAAAATGAGATTATCTACCTTATTCAAAAGTTCAAAACCTTCATCCTTAAATACAATTTCGCAACTATTCTTTCTATTAAGAATTTTAAAATTGAAATAATCTATAATTTTATCATTAAAATTTTTTATTTTAAAACAATGTAAATACTCAAAATCAATATAATCAATATTATAGTTTTGTTTAATTAAATTTATAGTATTTAAAGCCATGTAAAAATCAAATGCATGGCTATTTCCTAAAAGTAAAATTCTTTTCTTATTTTTTTTATCTTCAAAGTATTTTTTCTCATTTTTTTGTCTCAGTAATATTTGATTTTCTTCAAGATTTCTTTTTTTATTACCTTCAATAGTAGCATTAATTATTTCATTTTTATAAAAAGAATTTTCTATAAAAGGATTATTTATTTTAATATTTAAAAATTTAAAAGAAATTAGTATTACAAATATAAATAAAAAAAGGCTTAAGAGTATTTTATTAAAATTTATTTTTTTTTTATATACATAATATCTAAATGGCTGTTCATAATATTTGTAAACATAATTTGATAATAACAATATTAAGCCTATTAAAATAATTTTTTCCAAATACAAGATTGGACCCATTTTTTGATAACTATAAAATATTAAAAATGGCCAATGCATCATGTAGATTGTATAACTTTTAGATCCCAGATATTTGATGAAATCTAAAGTAATAATTTTTCCTAATTTACTCGTTCTTGAAAACTTCGAATATATTATTAAAGTTGCTCCAAAACATGGTAAAAAAGCATTCCAACCAGGAAAATGAAATCTACTATCAAAATAGAATACTGAAAATAAAATTATAATTAAACCAACAATAAAACAAAATAAGCTATTTTTAGGTTTTTCATTTGATGTTAAAAAAAATAAAATAGATCCAAGTGCAAATTCATAAAAACGGAAACCTGTGAAGAAAAAAAAGGAGTTAGATCTTGGTGAATAAAGAGAGGAAAGTAAAATTGAAGAAATAAATATTAATATAAATATAAAAATAAAATTCGATTTTATAAATTTTTTTAATATAAGAATTAATATTGGCCAAATTAAATAGAATTGCATCTCTATTGCTAAGGACCAAGTATGAAGCAAAGGTTTAAAAAGCTTTTCATGATCAAAATATCCTGCCTCAGAAAAGAAGAAAAAATTCGATAGACCAAAAATAGAAAATAAAGATGAGTTAATTAATCTATTAAAATGGATAGGTGATAAAACAAACATACCAACAATCAAACAAATAAATACGGTTAGAAGAATAATTGGCAATAATCGCCTTAATCTTTTTAAGTAAAAATTTAATAAATCAAATTTTTGAGTTTGAAAAATTATTGATGTTATTAAATAACCGCTAATAACAAAAAAAATATCAACACCTACAAATCCACCTTTTATTTTAAATAAATCAAAATGGAAAAAAACCACAAATAAAACTGATAAAGCCCTTAAAAATTCTATTTCATAATTTTTTTCTTTTAAATTGTCTCTTTTCATAGATTTTTTATCAAAATGAGAAATAACTTTTTTAAATTTTTGCATTATCGTTATATAAATTAAAAATCAGAATAGTATGAAAAAAAAAAAAAATCCAAATAAAATTAAAGTAAATAGATATAGATTGTCGAATAAAAAAACTTTTATTAAGAAAACTAAAAGAAAACCACTTTTTACAATTATTACTGTAGTTTTAAATCAAGAAAAATATTTAGAAACTGCAATTAAAAGTCTCCTTAGTCAAAAAATAAATAATTACGAGTATATTCTAATTGATGGAGGATCAACGGATAATACACTGAAGATTATTAGAAAATACAATAATAAAATTTCTTACTGGGTTAGCGAAAAAGACAAAGGTATTTATGATGCATTTAATAAAGGAATGTTATTGGCCAAAGGTAAATATATCGGAATTTTAAATTCTGATGACAAGTACACTAAAAGAGCATTAGAAATAATTAAAAAATATATAATTAAATTTCCAAAAAAAGATTTTATATTTGGCAGCGTTAAAAAACATTGGGGTGTATTACATGGATATAATCCAAAAAAAATAACTTACTCATGGGGTTTTTACACTAGTCATTCGACTGGATTTTTCATCAAAAGATCATCAGCTAAAAAAGTGGGATTATATAATATTAAATATAAATACCATGCAGATTATGACTATTTTTACAGAATGATTGTGCTTAAAAAAATGGATGGTGTTGCTACAAAAAAAAGAGAAATAGTCGGAATATTTAGAAGAGGAGGATTTTCAAGTAAAATAAGTTATAGAAAATTATTCTTTGAGGAACTTAAAATTAGATATAATAATAAACAAAATGTTTTAATAATAATTATAATAGCTGTATTTAAGTTTTTTAAACATTTTAGAAAAATAATTAAATGAAGATTTTAGTTACAGGTTGTGCAGGTTTTATAGGATTTCATTTATGTAATAATCTAGTCAATAAGCGTATTAGGATATTTGGAGTCGATAATTTGAATGATTATTACTCACCTTCTATAAAAAAATCGCGTTTGTCTATTTTAAAAAAAAATAAAAATTTTAGGTTCTACAAAAAAGATATTTCAAATTATAAAGCAATTGAAAAAATATTTGCAAAAAATAAATTTGATATAATTTTTAACTTAGCCGCCCAAGCAGGTGTAAGATATTCAATAGAAAATCCAAGAGAGTACATAAAATCAAATATTCTTGGTTTTTGCAATTTAATCGAGCTAGCAAGATTATATGATGTGAAAAAATTTTTTTATGCATCTTCAAGCTCTGTTTATGGTGAAAAAAAAACTTTTCCATTAAAAGAGAATCAAGCTATCCACCCAACAAATACTTACTCTTTAAGCAAAAAAAATAATGAGGAAATTGCAGAAATATATAGCAATTATTATAAGATTAAATTTGTAGGTTTAAGGTTTTTTACAATCTATGGTGAATGGGGAAGACCAGATATGTTAATATTGAAATTCATATCTTCAATAAAAAAGAAAAAAATTTTTTTTCTAAATAACTTTGGCAATCATTATAGAGATTTTACTTATATAAATGACGTGATTAAAAATTTAAAAATTCTCTTATTTATGAATTTAAAAAAAAAACATGAAATATATAATGTTTGTTCAGGAAAACCTGTAGATATAAAGTATATCCTTCGTAAATTAACAAAACAGTTTGGAAATCCTATTATAAAAAAAAGAAAAAAATTAAATGCTGATGTTTTAAAAACCCATGGATGCAACAATAAACTAAAGAAAAAAACTAAATATTATAATTATACAAATATTGATGATGGTTTAAATAATTTGATAGATTGGGCTAAAAATAAGAAAAATATTCAAAATTATTAATTTTAAAGTAATTTTTAAGCATAAATTTCGACATAATAAAAAAAATAATAGTATTATTTTAAATCAATTAATTTTAAATATTTTTCTAAATTTAATTTAAAATCGAATCTATATAAGGCTCTATATGCCTTTTTGAGCATTGCTTTTGCTTTTTTTTTGTTATCATTAAAATAAATTATTTTTAGACCGAGGCTTTTGTAATCACCCACATTGAATAACAATCCCCCTTTACCATTTAATAAAATTTCTTTTGGACCAGTACGACAATTACTTGAAATTACAAATTTTTTTAAAACCAAACTCTCTAAAATTACATTTGGCAAACCTTCATACGTAGAGCTTAATACAAAAAGGTTAGCCTGTTTAATAAATGGATAAGGATTATTTGTAAAATTTATAATTTTTACAGATTTTTTTAAATTATTTTTTTCAATATAATTTTTTAGCTTCTCTTTTAAAATACCTTTCCCTACTATACAGGCCTCAAATTTTATTTTTTTTTTGATAAAGTTTAAAGATTTTAAGAACGTAAGCTGATCTTTTTGTTCTGTAAACCTTCCAATATTTAATATCTTAAGTTTTTTAGATGAACTAAATATATTAATTGATTTTTTTTTAGATTGATTTTTAATTTGTTCTGTATTTAGTGGATTATAAATGCATGAAGCATTTAGATTTAACTCCCTTTTTAAATCTTTTTTAAATTCCAAACTATTTACCATAATTTTGTCTGATAAATTTAAAACTAGTTTAAAAATTATTCTTTTAAATATATTTTTCGACCATCCAACTGGTGCAGTATTAGATCTTGCAATGACTTTTACTAAAAATAATTTACACAATAAAATACAATAAACGTTAGCTTGAAAGGAAAATACTATAGGTCTTTTATTTTTAACGATTTCTTTTATAAGCAGTAGTAAAGCAAGAAAGTACTTTATTCGTCTACTAAGATTATCCCATTTTTTGGACTTAAAAGTTACTATTTTAATAGATTTATCAAATCTCTTAGAATATTTTTTAGAGATAGTAATAACTTTTAAGCTACCAACATGTTTGACCAAATAATTACATACTAAAAATAAATTTTTTTCAACACCCCCACCTTCAATCGAAGGCATAAAAACAATCAAATCATTATTCATCATTAAATTGGTAAAAAAACATCCATTTCGTTATTAGATGCTAGACAAGATATTTATTTATTATAGAAATACAATAGTGAAATGAAAAAAAGTGTTGTCTATTGGTCTCCATGTCTTGATAAAGTTGGAACTGTAAAATCAACATTGAATTCAGCAATATCACTTGCAAAATATTCAAAAGACTACGATGTTACAATTATCAATGTATTTGGTGAATGGAGTAGTCACTACAAGTATTTAGAACAAAATAATGTAAAATTACAAAATCTCACTTTTGATTATTATAATTTATTACCAAAAAAAGGTTTCTTAAAAAGCAGACTTTCTTATATCATCATTTTTTTAATTTCCTCCATTCCTCTATTATTATTAATTAAAAAAAAAAAACCTGATTATTTAATTATTCATTTAATCACATCTTTACCTTTATTTCTGTTGAACTTTTTCAAACTTAAAACACAAGTCATTTTAAGAATCTCTGGATTTCCAAAAATGAATTTATTAAGAAAAAAACTATGGATAAAATCGCAAAATAAAATTTTCAAAATTACTT